>JBEILC010000006.1:0-38523 GCA_040379425.1 Hyphomicrobiales bacterium | reverse complement strand
GGGTGAACCGTGAACATCAACGATTGATAAAGATTAGCAAGTCACGGCTAGGGCCGATGACAAGTCAAACGCCAGTCAGGCTGGAGCAGTTGAGGAACCCCAACGTCCATGCACCAAGTAACGAAAGCGTCTTACAATGCTGTCAGTCTCGGCGTTTTCGCCAGCACGCGCAGCACGGTGGCAAGGTCTTGGCTGCGCTTCATGATGAGGCCGCCCTGCGCCACCACGGAATACATGCCCTGCTTGCGGGCCAAGGACGGGTCCTTGACGATCCGGAAGAGCGGCACCTCGGATGAGCGGCGGAAGACGGAGAACACCGCCGCCTCCTGCCCGAAGTCCATGGCGTAGTCGCGCCATTCGCCTTCGGCGACCTTGGTGCCGTAGAAGCCAAGAATTGTCTGGAGTTCCTTGCGGTCGAAAGCCACGCGCTCCTGGGGCTTCCGGTGGCCGGCCGCGGATGATGTCTCCCACGGCCGGAGGGGAATTATATCGTCCGTCTTGTCCAACTTCCCACCCCTCGCGTCTGTGACGGGCTGATGACGATCCGATCAAGATGGACCCGTTTTTTGCGCTTGGCAAGGCGAGGCTTCAGATTTCACCTTTCCGCCGCATTTGCATCAAGCTGCCGCCTCTCTCTCGGGGGATACAGCGGATGTTGCCTCTAGAGGCCCGGCTGGTGTTGAGCGTCGGAAATCTCAGCCCCCCAGCCCCCCGGAGCTTGTGTCTCCAGCCGGGCCACCCCCCAAGTTTCAGTGAGTAGACGTGTGAGAGTTCTTGAGGCCGGAACGCCCCCGTTCCGGCCTCTTTTTTGGCCCTCTTGACCGTTGCGGCCGCGCACCCGATATGCGCGATGATCGATTTCATGTGCTTGTGAAGAGGGTGACATGGCCAATGACACGGCAACAGCCGCGCTGAATTCCGCAACCTCCCACCAGTTCCAGGCGGAGGTGGCGAAGCTCCTGCACCTCATGGTGCATTCCGTCTACTCCGACCGCGATGTCTTCCTGCGCGAACTCATCTCGAACGCCGCCGACGCGCTGGACAAGCTCCGCTACGAGGCGATCGCGTCGCCCGAGTTGCTTGAAGGCAAGCCCGAGCTCACCATCACGATCACGCCCAACAAGGAGAAGAAGACGCTCACCATCGCCGATACCGGCATCGGCATGAGCGAGCAGGAGCTTATCGAGAATCTCGGCACCATCGCCAAATCCGGCACGCAGGCTTTCGTCGAGAAGGCCAAGGCGGCAAAGGGCGACGTGCACCTCATTGGCCAGTTTGGCATCGGCTTCTATTCGGGCTTCATCGTCGCCGCGAAGGTTGATGTCATCTCGCGGCGTGCTGGTGAGGCGAACGCCTTCATGTGGTCCTCCGACGGCTCGGGCAGCTTCACCGTTGTACCCGTGGAATCCACGGTCCGCGGCACATCCATCGTGCTGCATCTCAAGGACGATGCGCTGGAATTCCTCGAGGACTGGAAGATCGAAAGCGTGGTGCGCACCTATTCCGATCACATCGCGCACCCGATCATGCTGCGCATCGGCAATGAAACGGCGCGCCAGGTCAACAGCGCCAATGCCATCTGGACGCGGGCGAAATCAGAAGTCACGCCGGAGCGGCACAAGGAATTCTTCGGCCACATCTCAGGAACCTATTCCGATCCCGCCATCACGCTCCACTACCGCGCCGAGGGCCGTCATGAGTACACGGTGCTCCTCTATGTGCCGGGCGAACGGCCCTTCGACCTCTATGGCCCGGAGCGCCGCGGCCGCCAGAAGCTCTATGTGAAGCGCGTCTATATCGCGGATGATGTGGAGCTGCTCCCTGCCTATCTCCGCTTCGTGCGCGGCGTCATCGATTCCTCCGACATGCCGCTCAACATCTCGCGCGAGATGCTGCAGAACAATCCGCAGGTCGCCGCCATCCGCAAGGCGGTGACGAACAAGGTACTCTCCGAGCTGAAGAAGACAGCGGAGACCGACGAGGCCATATTCCGGAAAGTCTGGGACGTCTTCGGCCCCGTGCTGAAGGAAGGCCTCTATGAGGACATGGAGCGCCGCGACCAGCTCTATGACATCGTGCGCTTCCGCACAACGGCGGGCGAATTCGCGAGCCTCAAGGATTACGTCGCGCGCCTCAAGGAGAACCAGACGGCGATCTACTATCTGACCGCCGAGGATGTGGCGAAGGCCCAGGCCTCGCCCCAGCTCGAAGGCTACAAGGCGCGCGGCGTCGAGGTGCTGCTGCTGACGGATCCGGTCGATTCCTTCTGGGTGCGCCCAGCGCTGGGCTATGACGGCAAACCCTTCAAGTCGGTGACGCAAGGCTCGGCCGATCTCGATGCCATCGCCCGCACCGATGATGCGAAGCCCGAGGCAGCAGACGATGCGGAGACCGTTCTTCTCTCCGCCGCGCTGAAACAGGCCTTGGGCGGGCGCGTCAAGGACGTGCGAAGCTCGAAGCGCCTGACCGAGAGTGCCGTCTGCATCGTCAATCACAGCACCATGGACCGCACGCTGGAGAAGCTGCTCTCGCGCCAGAAGGATTCCGGCATCACCGTCTCGGCTCCCATCCTCGAGATCAACCCGTCGCATGCGCTGATCAAGGCGCTGGGCCGGCAGGTGAAGGACAAGGGCGCATCATCCGTCGAAGACGCCGCACAGCTCCTCCTCGACCAGGCCTTCATCATCGAAGGCGAGCCGGTGCCGGACCCCGCGGGCTTCGCGCGGCGTCTGGCGGAGATGATGGCGAAGGCGGTGGGTTAACCCTCCAGCGCCTCGCGCTTCATTTCCAGTTCGAGCCAGAGCTCCTCGGATTTCGTGATTTCGTCCCGCGCCGCGGACAGGCGGGCCACCGTCCTCTCGAAGCTCTTGGGATCACGCATGAAGAGGTTGGGGTTGGCCAAGGATGACTCGAGCGTTGCGATTTCACTCTCAAGCTTCTTGATCGTGGCGGGCAGAGTCTCCAGCGCATGCTTCTCCTTGAAGGAGAGCTTGCGCTGCGCCTGCGGGGCTTCGCCTCGCGGCGCGCCCGAGGACTTCGTGGCCTCCGACTTCACTTTGCGCGCTTCCACACCTTCGCCGCGCTGCGCCACCATGTCGGAATAGCCGCCCGCATATTCGGTCCATGTGCCATCGCCCTCCGCCATCAGCACCGAGGTCGCCACACGGTCGAGGAAGTCGCGATCATGGCTCACCAGCAGGATAGTGCCCTGATAGTCCGCCAGCATCTCCTGCAGCATGTCGAGGGTTTCGAGGTCGAGGTCGTTGGTCGGCTCGTCGAGGACGAGGAGGTTCGAGGGCTTGGCCAGCTCGCGCGCCAGGATGAGCCGCCCGCGCTCACCGCCTGACAGAATATTGACGGGGGTGCGCGCCTTCTCGGGCGCGAACAAGAAGTCCTTCATGTAGCTGATGACGTGCTTCGTCTCGCCATTCACCATCACCGAGGAGCCGCGCCCGTCGGTGATGACATCGGCCAGCGTGGCATTGGGATCAAGGCTCTGGCGGCTCTGGTCCAGCGTCACCGCCTGCAGGTTGGTGCCGCGCCGGATCGTGCCTGAATCGGGCTCGAGTGCGCCGGTGATCAGCTTGATCAGCGTCGTCTTGCCCGCACCATTGGGCCCGACGATGCCGAGCCGGTCACCCCGCATGATGAGGAGGTCGAGGTTGGAGACGATGGGCCGCCCGCCGAAGCTCTTGGACATGGCCTTGGCTTCCGCCACCAGCTTTCCCGAGACATCACCCGATGAGGCCGCCATGCGCACGGACCCTTGCGCGCCCACATGCTCCCTCCGCTCCTTGCGCAAGCTGGCGAGGAGGTCGACGCGGCGCATGTTGCGCTTCCTTCGCGCGGTGACGCCATAGCGCATCCAGTGCTCTTCCTGCTCGATGCGCTTGGCGAGGAGCTGCTGTTCGGCCTCTTCCTTTGCCAGTACCTCGTCCCGCCAGGTCTCGAAGGATTCAAAGCCGCGCTCCAGCCTTCGCGAGGCGCCGCGGTCCAGCCAGACGGTACGATTCGAGAGCGACTGCAGGAAGCGCCGGTCATGGCTGATCAGCACGAAGGCGGAGCGCAGCGCGGAGAGCTCGGCCTCCAGCCATTCGATGGCGGGAAGGTCCAGATGGTTCGTCGGCTCGTCGAGGAGCAGGATATCGGGTTGTGGCGCGAGCGTCCGCGCGATGGCCGCGCGGCGGATCTCGCCGCCCGACAGCCGCTTCGGGTCTTCCTCGCCGGTGAGGCCCAGTTCGCGCAACAGATAGCTGCAGCGGTGCGGGTCATCGGCGGATCCAAGGCCCGCCTCCACATAGTCGAGCACGGTCTTGTAGGCCGAAAGGTCCGGCTCCTGCGGCAGGTAGCGGATGGTGGTGCCGGGCTGCACCCAGCGCTCGCCATGGTCGGCCTCGATCATGCCTGCGGCGATCCGGAGCAGCGTCGACTTGCCCGAGCCGTTGCGCCCGACGAGCGCCACGCGCTCGCCCTCCGCCAGGCTCAGTTCGGCGTTCTCGAGAATGGGCTGCCCCCCGAAGGTAAGGCCAATGCCGCGGAGATGAAGAAGGATGCTGCTCATGTGGACTGAGCCTCTAGACCATTTGCGTCCCCGGTGGAAAGGCTTCAGCGTCCGAGATAGGCGGTGAGGCCCGGCAGGTCCTTCGCGGCGAAAAGCTCCGCCGTAGGCCGCAGCGCCACGATGCGCCCGTTTTCCAGATAGGCCGTATGGCTCGCGGCATATTCCGCATCCTCGGGCTGGTGGGTCACCATCAGCACGGTGAGGCCCTTCTGAACCTGCATCGCCTTCACAAGGTCCAGCATGTCCCTGCGCAGCGCGGGGCCCAATGCGGCGAAGGGCTCGTCCAGCAGCAGCACGGGCCTGTCCCGCACCAGGGCACGCGCCACCGCCACGCGCTGTCGCTCCCCGCCAGACACCTCGCCGGGCTTGCGCGTGGCGAGATCGGTCAGCCCCACCTCCGCCAGTGCCGCAACGATATGGGCCTTCTGCGCGGCATCAAGCCGGAGCGTGGGCGAGAGGCCCAGCGCCACGTTGGCCGCCAAGTCGAGATGGGCGAAGACATTGTTGTCCTGGAAGATCATGCTCACGGGGCGCTGGTCCGGCGGCCGGTCCGTCACGTCCTCACCACCAATCAGCACGCGGCCCGACTCCGCGCGCTCGAAGCCGGCGATGAGGTTCAGGAGCGTCGACTTGCCGCCGCCCGAAGGGCCGATCACAGCCGTGAAGCCTGCCTTGGGGAACGCCGCATCGAAGACCATTTCCATGTCCTCATAGCGGAAGCAGACGTGGTCGAGCGTGATCATGCCGTCTTGCTCCAGCGTTCGGCGAGGCTCGAGAGTGCGAGCACGAGGAGGCCCAGCACCAGTGCCGTGCCGATGGCGGCGTCGAAGCGGTAGCTCCCCATCTGCCGGTAGATCAGGGCGGGCAGTGTCACGAAATCCCCCGTGCCAAAGAGCGAGATGGCGGTCAGGTCGCCCAGCGACAGGATGAGCGCCATGACGAGGGCAAGCCCGATTGCCTGCTTCATCACCGGGAGTTCGACCAGGCGGAAGCGGTTCCACCCCGATAACCTGAGGCTCAGGCACAGCCTGTCATGCGCATCGGCGGAGCGGGCAAGGGCCGGCAGCAGGGCGCGGGCAACGAAGGGCAATGACATCAGCGCATTCATGGCGATCACGAGGAGCGCGCCAAGGGCCCATGAGCTGGCAAAGCCGATGAGGCTGATGAACCAGCCCGTGGCAAGTGCGGCGGGCGGCACGATCCAGGAGGTCAGCACCGCGAGCGACGCAATCCTGCGCCATGCATCGCCGCGCACCGCAAGTGCTGCGAGCGGCCAGACGAGCGCGAAGGCCAGGAGCGCGCTGAAGCAGCCCAGCGCCAGGCTGGTGGCCAACGCCTTGAACAGCAGCGGCGAAGCATCGATGCGGAAGAGCCCCGCGCACACCAGTGCGGCAAGCGGCGGCAGCAGAAGGGCCAGGGCCAGCAGGATCACGCTGGCATCCATGAGCCGGGACAGCGTGGACTCCCCGTCATGGCGGCGAATTGCCAGCCGCAGCAGGGGCTGGCCGCCTGCGAAGCCGCCCCAGCGCTGGGCGAGCAGCGCCAGCACGGTACACAGCGCCAGTTGCACCAGCGCCAGCATGGCGGCCCGCTGCGGATCGAAATCGGCGCGGAGCGACTGATAGATCGCCACCTCCAGCGTGGTGGTGCGCGGGCCACCGCCCAGTGTCAACACGATGGCGAAGCTCGCCGCGCAGAGCAGGAAGATGAGCAGTGCCGCACCCGCAAGCCCGCCCCGGATGGCTGGCCATTCGACGATGCGCCACAGCGCCCACGGGCCCAGCCCCAGCTGTGCGCCGAGCTTCCAGTTCTCCGGCGGAATGCGCTCGATGTCGGAAAGGATGAGGCGTGCCGCCAGCGGCGCGTTGAAGAACACATGGGCGAGCAGGATGCCCGGAAGGCCGTAGATGTCGACGATCCCGCCAAACCAGCCCTTCGCGCCATAGACCTCGATGATGCCGATGATGACGACAATTGCCGGCAGCGCCAAAGGAAGGTTGAGCAGCCGCAGGATGAGGCCACGCCCCGGAAACGCCTGCCGGCGCGCCAGCGCGCGGGCGAGGGGAAGGCCGATGGCAATCGACAGAACGGTCGAAAGCCCCGCCTGAAGCAGGGTAAAGCTCAGCACACGGAGGATGTAGGGATCGAGCCCTTGCAGGCCCTGCTCCATCCCCAGCCGCAACACGGGACGGAAACCCATGGCCAGCGCCAGGGCGAGGAAAGCGAGCGCCAGGTAGGCCGGCGCCCGCGATGGTTGGTATCCCGTCACTTGGCAGTCGCGTTCAGCCACTCGTCGATCCAGGCGCGGCGGTTCTTCCCCACCTCTTCCGGAGAGAACAGCAGTGTCTTCTCAGGCTTCACCAGCGCTTCGAAGGCGGGAGGAAGCGGCGCGGAGGTTGCGCCCGCCGGGAACATCCAGTTGCTGGTGGGGATCTGGTCCTGGAAGCCGGGGCCCATCATGAAGGCGAGGAACTTCTTCGCCAGTTCTTTCTCGGGGCTCGCCTCGATCAGGCCCGCCACCTCGACCTGCAGGTAATGGCCCTCGGCGAAGGACGCCGCCTTGTAGCGCTCCGAATTCTCCGCGATCACGTGATAGGCGGGAGAGGTGGTGTAGGAGAGCACCATGGGCGCCTCGCCCTTGGTGAACAGCGCATAGGCCTCGGACCAGCCGGGCGTCACGGTGAGGATGCGGGGCTCCAGCTTCTTCCACGCCTCCGCAGCCTTGTCGCCATAGACACTCTTCATCCAGAGCAGGAAGCCCAGCCCTGGCGTCGATGAGCGCGGGTCCTGCAGCACGATCTTGGCTGAATCATCGCCATTCACCAATTCGTCCAGCGACTTCGGCGGTTCCTTCATGGCTTCCGTGTCATAAACGACAGCGAAATAGCCATAGTCGAAAGGCATGAAATAGTCGTCCGTCCACGGAACGGGCGTCTTCGCCACAGCCACGTTCTGGCCGTGCTTGCCGAACAGGCCGGTCTTCTGGGCTTCGGCGGTCAGGTTGGTGTCGAGGCCCAGCACCACGTCGGCCTTGGTGTTGGCGCCCTCGAGCTTCAGGCGGTTCAGCATCGCGACGCCATCGCCCGGCGCCACCCAGTCGAGCGTGCAGCCGCACTCTTTCTCGAAGGCTTCCTTCACCTTGGGGCCGGGGCCCCATTCGGCGACGAAGCTGTCATAGGTGTAAACGGTGAGCGTCTCCTTCGCCATCGCGGGTGCGGTGAGCGTGAGAAGTGTTGCCAGAGCTGTCAGTGTCTTCTTCATCATTCCTCCATTGGACGCCGGATGGAGGATTGGACATTCACGACTGCGAATGTCCGCTCGCAATCCCTCCGCCGGCATGATCCGGATCAGGTTCAGCGGGTCCGGGACCAACAGTCCCGTCTCAGCCGCTATGCGCGGCACCCCGTTGAGAGCAGGAACACAGCTAATGCTTCTGGCGTGCGCTGGCAAGAAGCATTTGCTAGAAGGCGGCCCATGACACGTTTTGCCATTCTCCTCGGCGGCGACGTGACGGTGACGTCGCGGCTCAAGTCCCAGCTTAAGGGTGCCCGCGTGATAGCGGCGGACAGCGGCATGATGCATGCGGCTGCCGTGCGCGTGGTGCCGGAACTCTGGGTCGGCGACTTCGATTCCGCCGGTTCCGAGCTTACCATGCAGTACCGTGACGTGCCGCGAGAGACCTTCCCCGCCGAAAAGGACGAGACCGACGGCGCCATCGCAGTTGCCGCGGCGATCCGGCGCGGTGCGACGGAAATCGTGCTCCTGGGCGGGCTTGGCGGGCAGACGGACCACACGGCGGGGCTGCTGGGCCAAAGCATCGCCATCGCGCGGCAGGGCGTAGCCTGCCTGCTCTCCAGCGGCATCGAGGAGGCCTGGCCGCTGGTGCCCGGCCACATGCGGGTGGACCTGCCGCCAGAGACGCGCCTCAGCATTATTCCCTTCGGCGATCTGGCAGGGCTCGGCCTCACCGGCGTCAAATGGCCGCTCGAGAACCGTGACGTGCCGGTCGGTTCGACGCTGACACTCTCCAACATTGCACTTGGCCCCGTCGAGATCACGCTCCGCGCGGGTCACGGCATTGCCATCGCCTATCCGCCGCTGGGGTCCGATGACTGACATCGCATTGCGCATTGAAGGCATGGGCCGGCGCGGCGAGGGCATTGCCCGCCATGAGGACCGCTACATCTACGTGCCCGGCACGCTGCCGGGCGAAGAGGTGAAGGCCACGGGCGAGGGCGAGCGCCTGGCGCTGACCGCGCTGGACCGCCCCTCGCTGGATCGCATCGCACCCTTCTGCGTGCATTATGGCCGCTGCGGGGGCTGCCAGCTGCAGCACTGGCGGGAGGAGCCCTACCGCACGTGGAAGGCTTCGCTGGTGGCGGATGCGCTTGCCGCGCGCGGTGTCGCCGCTGAGGTGTCCGGAATCATCGATGCGCATGGCGCGGGCCGCAGGCGGGTGAGCCTGCATGTCCGGAAAGCTGGCGCCACCGTCACCGCAGGTTTCATGGAGGCGCGCAGCCACACGCTGCTGGACATTGACCGCTGCCCCATCCTGGAGCCGCAGCTCGCACCCGCCTTCGACATCGGCCGCGCACTGGGCGAAAGGCTGGGCGACTGCGACGTGGCGCTGACGGCGACGCTCGCCGGCCTCGATGTGAGCGTCCGCGCCGTCCGCACCGTGGTGGAGCGGGAGCATGCGCGGCTGGCAGGTTTTCTCACCACGCTGAATCTGGCGCGGCTTTCCGTCAACGGAGAGGTGATCGCCACCGCCGTGCCGCCGCGCTTGAAGATCGGCACGGCGGAGGTGGCCTTGCCGCCCGGCGGCTTCCTGCAGGCGACGGCACTTGGCGAGGAGACTCTGGCGCAGCTGGTGCTGGAGGGTGTTGGCAAGGCGAAGGCCGTGGCAGATCTGTTCTGCGGCATCGGCCCCTTCGCGCTCCGCCTGGCAGCGCGTGCCAAGGTCGAGGCCCATGACAGTGACCGCGCCGCCGTCGCCGCCCTGAACGCGGCGGCCAAGGCCACCTCCGGCCTCAAGCCCTTGACGGCAGCCGTGCGTGATCTCTTCCGTGAGCCCTTGGTGCCGAATGAGATGAAGCATCTCGATGCCGCCGTTTTCGATCCGCCGCGTCCGGGCGCTGAAGCGCAAGCAAAGCAGCTTGCGCGCTCGAAGGTGAAAACGGTCGTCGCCGTCTCCTGTGACGTGGGCAGTTTCGCGCGCGATGCCGCGATCCTGCTGGACGGCGGCTACACACTGGAACAGGTGACGGCGGTGGACCAGTTCAAATGGTCCTCCCATGTGGAGATCGTGGCGCTCTTCACGCGCTGAGCCGGCGCATTCCGGTTGCAGCGCCGCCTGTTCTTGCTAGCATCCCCGCATGGACAAACCGCACATCATCGTCGTGGGCGCGGGGCTGGCGGGTGCGGCTGCCACGCTGAAGCTGTCGCGGGCGGGACGCCGCGTGCGGCTGATCGAGGCGCGGTCCCGCTGCGGCGGCCGTGGCTTTGTGAAAGCCTATGGGGGTGACGGGCCGGAGCTGGAGTTCGGCGGCGCATGGATCACCCCCTGGCATCACCGGCTCCGGGCGCTGGTGCCGGAACATGGGCTGACGCTCCGCCCGCGTCATCCCATCACCAACCGCTTGAAGTTTGGCGATGGTCCACATTCATATCAGGATGCCGTCGCGCATGAACGCGCCCTCGCGCGCGTCGCGGCGGATTCCATTCTGCTCAAGAAGGGCATCACGACGAATGAGCGCGGCGAAGAGCTGACGGGAGTCAGCTTTCACGACTATCTCGACCGGCTGCAATGCCCCGCTGCCACGCGCGCGCTCTTCTCCGCGTGGTGGACGGTGTCGGGCAATGGCGATCACACACGCGTCGCCGCATCCGAATTCCTGGCGAGTTGCGCCTATGACAATGGCCTTGCCGAAGGCATGATCAATTTCTGGTCGGATACGGTCGTGCCAGGCATGGGCGTACTGGCAGAACGCATGATCGCGGCCTCAGCTGCGGAGTCCGTCTTCTCGGATGCTGTAACGCATGTCTCGCAGGATGATCAGGGCGTAACGATCACCACGGGAACCGCAACACACCGGGCGGCGGCCTGCGTGCTGGCGCTGGGAATCAACCAGCTACAGCCCATCCGCTTCGCGCCCGGGCTTTCGCCCGCGAAGAGCAAGGCCATCGCGCTGGGCCATGGCGGGCGGAGCTTCAAGCTGTGGATCAGAGCGGAGGGTGTGCCCGTGGGCACGCTGGTAACGGGCGATGGCAGCGGCATCGAGTTCGCCTTCGCCGAACGCAGCGGCGCGGACGGCTCGACCTATATCGTGGCCTTCGGGCTGATGCAGGAACCCAACCGCCCCTCGGATGCCACATGGGTCAGGGAACAGGCGGCGAAGCTTTTCCCCAATGCACGCGTTCTTTCATATGATTGGCATGACTGGGTGGATGACCCGTTCGCACGCGGCACCTGGGTTGCGGCACTTGTGGGCCATGAGGCGGGGTTCGAGGCCGCCAACTGGCAGCCGGAAGGCCGCATCGCGTTTGCGTCTTCGGACTATGCGCCGGAGCAGGCGGGCTGGTTCGAGGGTGCAGTGATCGCAGGCGAGGCGGCGGCGGGAGCCGTGCTGGACATCACGTGAAGAGTTGGCCGAAAACATCCATCGGTGTATTGGCGCCGCAGACGACAACGCCCACGCGCTCATCCTTCTCCGGCTTGTAAGCGCCTGACAGAAGGGCGGCGAAGGCGGCCGCACCACCGGGCTCGGTGACGAGCTGCATGTCCCGCCACAGACTGCGCTGCGCATCGCGGATGTCATCATCCGTGACGAGGGCGACGGCGGGGATATGGTCCCCCGCGATCTCGAACATGAGATTGCCCACCGTGGTGGCGCCGAGCGAATCCGCCGCCAGGCCTGAGGTCTTCACCGGCACGCGCGCGCCCGCCGCGAGGGACGCATGCAGCGTATTGCAGGTGACGGGCTCCACACCCACCACCTTCACGTTGGACTGGTACCACGCCGCGATGCCGCCGATGAGGCCGCCGCCGCCCACCGCCACGAGCAGCGTGTCGAGGCCCGGTGCTTGGGTTTCCAGTTCGCGCGCCAGCGTGCCCTGGCCTTCGAGCGTTGTCGCCGCATCATAGGCGTGGACACCGGAGGCCCCGCTCTCCGCGATCCATGCCTCGCACAGCGCCAGAGCCTCGCTGTAGTTGGCGCCTTTCTGCACGATTTCCGCCCCATAGGAGGCAATGCGCGCGACCTTGGCGGGTGACGAGATTTCGGGAACGAAGATCTTCGCCCTGTAGCCCAGCTCGCGCGCCGCATAGGCCACCGCTGCCCCATGGTTCCCGCCCGAGGCGGTGGCGACACCGCCTTGGCCAACGCTGGCCTGCAGCAGTGTGTTGAACGCCCCGCGCGGCTTGAAGCTGCCCGCATGCTGGAAGAGCTCGAGCTTCAGCGTGACGGGCTGTGCGATGCCCTCGATCATGACATCGAGAACCGGCGTGCGGCGGACATGGGGTGCAATGCGCTGGGCAGCGCGGGTGATGCCGTCTCTGGTGATCATGATCTTGTCTTTCTCACGCATTGATCTCCATGCGCAACCCCCTCGCATCGCGCGGAGGATTCTCGGGGAAGCGGAGTGACTGACCCAGCGCAATGCGCCTTGCGCTCCACGCACAGGCGCAGGCATCGAGAAGGTCGTCTGCTCCCACATCGGCCGCGCGATAGGATGCTGGCGGAAGCCTATCCATTGGAAAGCCCGCGCCGCTGAGCAGCGTCTTCCGTAGCGCCTGGCCCGGCTCATGCGCGCGCCCCTTGACCTTCTTCGGGAGTGGGAGCGGCGCGCCGCCGTTCATCGCCCAGAAGGCGAGTTCGGGGTGCACCTCGAAAACCCTGTCCTGCAGCGCAGGTGTCATCAGCGCGTCGATCTCCCGCATCTTGGGGAAGATGTGGAATATCTGCTTGGACACTTTCTTCGGCGGGTCGGAGCAGGCGAGATTGGCGCTGCAGGCCTCGCGGTAGTCCATGCACATCACGGCGGCGCGCGAGGGCACGGAGAAGACGCTCGACTGCCGCTCCCCCAGCCGTGATCGCACCTCGCGTTCGGCGGCACGGCCGGAGCCTGCCGGAAAGCCGATCGGCATGTCCACCGCGATGATGCTCGCCTCCATCGCCAGCACCTCCGAGAAGCTGCGGCAGAGATGATGGGTGATCGTCTGTGCCCAGCGCACGGCAATCCAGCCGCCACGGCAGCCATCGACTCCGATGACGGCGCTCATGGCGCGTGGAGGGCGCCCGCCACCTCGAGCACGGCCGATCCGGCACTCATGGCGATGGCGCGCACCAATGTCGTCATCGCGGCGGCGAAGGCATCACCGGGCGGAAGGCGCAGCCGTTCGGCGAGGTAGAGACCGCTCAGGAAATCGCCCGTGCCATGCGGCACCTTGTCGAGCTTCGGCGTGATCACGCGGTGCACGTCATCTGGCGTGACGAGCAGCGTGGCAAGCCCGCCGTCCTTCGCGGGAACCGAGGTGGCGAGCACTTCGGCAACGCCCAGCTTGCGCGCGGCGGCAATCGCACGCGCCTCATCCGTGACGTCCGCCCCCGAAAGATAGCCAAGTTCAAATACATTGGGCGTGATGCAGTTGGCGTGTGGCAGCAGCAGCCCTCGGATCGCCTCCGCCACATCCTCCGCCACATAGAGGCGGCCGTGATCGCCAAGCACCGGATCGACCAGCAGATAAGGCACATTGATCCGGTTAAGGAGCTTGTCCACTTCCTCCACCTGTTGCGATGACGCGAAATAGCCGGTCAGCACCGCATCGAGCCCGTTGAGCGCGCCTCGTGCCAGAAGGCTCTCCAGCATGCGCGCCATGTCCTCCGCCGGGAGCTGCAGCCCCGAGGGCGCACCGTGGCCCGGATGGTTGGACAGGATGACTGTGGGAAGGCTCAGCACCTCATGGCCCATCGCTTGCAGTGCGGGAACGGCAGCACTGTTGCCCACGGGTCCCCACACCACCTGGCTGGAGATGCTGAGGATCCGCATCAGATCACGTTCTTCTCGAACAGCGGTTCGTTCCGCGCAATGCGCTGATAGCCGAAGCGCGAGAGATCCATGGTACGGTACTCACCGTGGATAAGGAGTTCGGCTATGGCATTGCCCGTGGCTGGCCCTTGCTGAAGCCCGTGGCCCGAGAAGCCATTGGCGAAGTAGAAATTCCTGATCTCCGGATGGGGGCCGATCACCGCATTCTGGTCCAGTGCATTGTAGTCATAATGCCCCACCCAGGCGCTCACCACCTTGATCGCCTCGAACAGCGGCACGCTCTCCGCCAGCACCGGCCAGATGCGCTCCTCGAACCAGTTGTGGTCCACCTCCCAGTCGAGGTCCACCGGTTCTTCATGTTCCTCGGGCGACAGGCCCGCGATGAAGTGCCGCCCCTCGGGCCGGAAATAGACGCCTCCCGGCAGCACGGTGAGCGGCGCCTTGTGCAGCGCCTCCGTCGCGGCGGGACAGTCGATGACATAGACATAGCGCTTGCGCGGGCCCACCGGCAGCGCGATGCCGGCAAGCCCCGCGAGCTTGCCAGCACCCGCACCCGCCGCATTGACGAGGCTCCCGCAGGAGATTGCTGCGCCCGAGGCGAGCGTCACTCCGGACACATTCGTTCCTGTGCATGAAATCCCCGTGACCTCGCCTGCGATCAGCTCCACGCCTTGCGCCAGCGCCGCCTTGCGGAACAATGCGGCCAGCATATAGGGGTCGACCCAGCCCTCGTTCGAAAGGCCCAGGCAGCCCCCGGCAATGCCTTCGGCCGCCAGCCAGGGAAAGCGCTGCGCCAGCTCTGCTCCGCTCAACACAGCGTTGTCGGCGCCATTGGCGATCTGCACCGCATGGTTTTCCTGAAGCACGGGAAGCCCGTCAGCCGTGGCGCAGATGAGGTAGCCATGTTCCTTGAAGCCCACATCGGCCTCAGGCCCGAACTCCTGCTTCAGGCCCTTGACGAGCCTGATGCCGAAGCTCGAGAGATGGATGTTCTCCGGTGTCGAGAACTGCTGGCGCAGCCCACCGCAGGAGCGCGCCGTGGCGCCCCACTGCCATGTCGTGTCCTTGTCGATCATGGCGATCGAGCCGGTGAACCCATGCTTCCTCAGGTAGTAGGCGCTTGCGCTTCCGACCACGCCGCCACCCACGATCACGATGTCAAACTGCGTCATGGGGACCGACAATGCCCAATGGGCCTTGAAGCCACAAGTCCCGGAGCCATGCGCCTCATCCAAAAAGTGGGCTTCCATTTGCGCAATGCGGCGTTTAGCGTTTGCGCTGCAACAAGATACGGAAGCCCCATGACCTTGCGCGCAAGACGCAGCGTTTTCTACATGCCCGGCGCCAATAAGCGTGCGCTGGAAGAGGCCAAGGCGCTCGCGGCCGATTCGCTGATCCTGGATCTCGAGGATTCGGTCGCACCCGATGCAAAGGCTGAAGCCCGCGCCAAGGTGGCCGCGGCGGTGAAAGGCGGGGGCTATGGCCGGCGCGAGATCGTCATCCGCATCAACGGCCTCGACACGCCCTGGGGGATGGAAGACCCGAAGATGGCGGCGGAGGCGAACCCCGATGCCATCCTCGTGCTCAAGGTGGCGCGCCCCGGCGACATTGTGAATGTGTCGAAGATCCATGCCGGCATGGGCGGTGCCGAAGCCACGCGCATGTGGGCGATGATCAAGACGCCCATGGCCATCTTCAACGTGCGCGAGATCGCCTCGGTGCACCAGGTGGCGGGTCTCTCCTGCCTCGTGCTCGGCACCAATTACCTTCTGGAGCAATCGCGCGCACTCGCCACCGGCGGGCGCTTCGCCATCCTGCCCTGGCTGTCGATGACGCTCCTGGCGGCCAGGGCCTATGGCCTCGACGTGACCGACGGCGTCTACAATGACTTCCGCGACGAGCAGGGCTTCCGGGCCGAATGCGAGCAGGGCCGCACGCTCGGCATGGATGGCAAGACGCTGATCCACCCCGGCCAGATCGCGGTATGTAACGCACTGTTTTCGCCGCCACCCGAAGAGGTCGCCTGGTCACGCAAGATCATCGCCGCCTTCGCGCTTCCCGAAAACCGGTCGAAGGACGTCATTACCATCGAGGGGAAAATGGTGGAACGTCTCCATCTTGCCATGGCAGAGCGCGTGACGGCCATCGCGGAGGCCACGCAATGAAGATCAACCCCGGCAATTTCTTCGAGGATTTCCGCCTCGGCCAGACAATCCGCCACGCAACACCGCGCACCGTGACGGCGGGTGACGTCGCTCTCTACACCGCACTCTATGGTTCGCGCTTTGCAGTGCAGTCGTCTGACGCCTTCGCGCGCGTCATTGGTTATCCTTCCGCGCCTGTTGACGATCTCCTCGCCTTCCACATCGTCTTCGGCAAGACCGTGCCGGACATTTCGCTCAATGCCATCGCCAATCTCGGCTATGCCGAATGCCTGTTCCTGAAGCCTGTCTATCCTGGTGACACGCTCTCCACAGTGTCTGAGGTGATCGGCCTCAAGGAGAATTCCAACGGTAAGACCGGCACCGTCTATGTGCGCTCGATGGGCCGGAACCAGCATGGTGAAGAGGTGCTCTCCTATGTGCGCTGGGTCATGGTGCGGAAGCGCGACGAGCAGAAGGCCGCGCCGGAAGCCGTGGTGCCAGAGCTCCAGAAGCGCGTCGATCCGGCACATCTCGGAGGCGCCTGTCCCGTGATCCTGCGCGATGCGTGGGATGACGGGCTTTCAGGTTCACGCCACCGCTTCGGCGACTACAGGCCGGGCGAGAAGATCGACCACGTGGACGGCATGACGGTCGAGGAGGCGGAGCACATGCTTGCAACCCGCCTCTATCAGAACACCGCGAAGGTTCACTTCAACCAGCATTCGGAAGCCCAGGGCCGCTTCGGCCGCCGGCTCATCTATGGCGGCCACGTTATTTCGCTCGCCCGCGCCTTGAGCTTCAACGGCCTCGCCAATGCCTTCCACATCGCCGCCATCAACGGCGGCCGGCATGTGGCCCCGCTCTTCGCGGGCGGCACGGTCTATGCCTGGTCGGAGATCGTTGAGACAGCTGAAATTCCCGGCCGCAGCGATGTGGGCGCACTCCGCATCCTGACGCGTGCCACGTGCGATCTTCCGTGTGCGGAGTTTCCAGCCGGGGACGGCGTCATCCTCGATCTCGACTACTGGGCGCTGACGGTGCGGTAACGTCTTCTCCCGCTCCTTTAGCGGGAGAAGCGGGGAGATGGAGGGGGAGTCAAGCGCCGGAGCCTGCTGTCCCTCACCTCCCCCGGCTGCGTCGGGGCCCCTTCCTCTCCCGCATTGCGGGAGAGGACACTACGATCACCCCACCGGTGTCCACAGCACCTGGTCGATGTGGGTCGCACCCGCCGCCAGCATCACGAGGCGGTCGAGGCCCAGGGCCACGCCGGAGGCGGGCGGCATCATGCCGAGTGCGGCCAGCAGCTCCTCGTCGATCGGATAGCGCTCGCCATAGACCTGCTCTTTCACGTCCATCCCGGCGAGGAAGCGGCGGCGCTGCTCGTCCGCGTCGGTCAGCTCGCCGAAGCCATTGGCGAGTTCCACCCCGCAGGCATAGACCTCGAAGCGCTCGGCCACGCGGGGTTCGCGCGCGGAGGTGCGGGCAAGCGCGGCCTCGACCGAGGGATATTCATAGAGCACGCTGACCCGGCCATTGCCGAGTTGCGGCTCCACCTTCTCCGACAGAATGCGGCTGAAGATGTCCGACCAGGATTCGCCTTCCCCGAAGGCCACGGGCGAGAGGCGGGCGAGCGCTTCTCCGTCCGCCGTCCCATCGCTCCGGATGGTGGAGAGCAGGTCCACCCCCGCATGCGCCTTGAAGGCGTCATTCACCGTCAGCCACTCCGCGCCCGCGAAAGGGTCCGCCACGCGGCCGCGCCAGGAGAACAGCTTCGTTCCCGCCGTCGCTGCGGCAAGCTGGATCAGCGCCAGCGTATCGGCGATCACCGCCTCATAGTCCTCCCGCGCGCGGTACCATTCGAGCATGGTGAATTCGGGCGAATGGGTCGCCGTCCGCTCCCGGTTGCGCCACACATGGCCGAGGTTGAAGATGTGCGTCTCCCCTGCCGCCAAGAGCTTCTTGGCCGCGAATTCGGGCGAGGTATGGAGGTAGCGCGTTACGCGCGATCCATCGGGCAGGATCATCTGGGTTTCGAAGGCGTGGAGATGGGCCTCGTTCCCGGGCGAGACGGCAAGTGCTGCACAGTCGACCTCCAGGAAGGCCCGTTCGGCAAACCAGGCGCGGATTGCCGCGACGATACGGTTCCGTGCCAGCAGCAGCGGGCGGCGGTCGGCATGGCGGTCAGGCGAGAACCAGTGGGAGTGTGCCGGCACGAGGGGGCATCCTTGGGGGGGTTGGCTTCCGGAATGGCCGCTGCTAATACGCCCCCCAAGCAAATCCGGCAATTTTCCAGAACTGAGAGACGAAACGTGGTCAAGGTTATCGCAAGCGGTGTCCGCAAGGGCAATGTCATCGAGCATGAGGACGGCAAGCTCTATGTCGTTCTGAAGGCTGAATCAATGCACCCCGGCAAGGGCACCCCCACCACCACGATCGACATGCGCCGCATCTCGGATGGGGTGAAGACGGTCGTCCGCTACAAGACGACGGACCCCCTGGAGCGCGCCTTCGTCGAGACCATCACCCACTCCTACCTCTACCAGGACGGTGACAATTACATTTTCATGAACCCCGAGAGCTATGAGCAGATCCAGGTCTCGGGCGACATGCTGGGCGAGTCCGCACCCTTCCTGCAGGAGGGCATGGAGTGCCAGATCGCGCTGTTCAACGGCCTGCCGATCTCGATCGAACTGCCGCAGCGCGTGACGCTGGAGATCGTGGAGACCGAGCCCGCCATCAAGAACCAGACGGCGTCTTCCTCCTTCAAGCCCGCTGTGCTGTCCAATGGCGTGCGCACCATGGTGCCGCCGCATATCGTCTCCGGCACCCGCATCGTGGTGGCGACCGAGGACGGCTCCTACGTCGAGCGCGCCAAGGACTGAGGCGTCCACACATCGTCTTTCTGGAATGGCCGGGTTCGTCCCGGCCAATTTCGTTTGGGCCTACCAGCCGCCCCCGCCGCCACCGCCTCCGCCACCGCCGGAGGATCCGCCCCCGCGGGAGCCGGAGCTCTTTCCGGGTGCTGTCGCGGCGGCTGCCGCGCTGGCGGCAAGGCTCCGCCCGAGGCTGTCGGTGAAGCCGCCGCTCCGGCCTGAATCCCAGCGCCGCCCGGAATACCATCCGGGTGCCGCGGCACCCGCGGCGGCCGCTGCCGCCAGCACGGCGGCGAATTTGGCGTTCCACTCGTTCTCGCAGTCGAGCGCGAGCGCATAGGGCAAATAGCGCTCGAAGAGTTCCGGTGTCTTCTCCGGCGGGTGCAGCACCTTGAGGCGCTCCTCCTCGGCGGTCGCGAGATAGAGGCGGAAGCCCTCGATCTGGTCGAGGAGCTTCTGGCCCATTTCCGTGGGCGCGCGCAGCAGCTGGTAGAAGATCACGTTGAGAAGGCCGAAGATGATTGCCGCACCCACCAGCACGGTGAGTGCTGGCGAGAATCCGCCCTGGAAGAGGATCAGGCCGGGCCCGATCAGACCCGCTCCGACAAAGGGAATGAGAAAGACCAGCGCGAAGAGCGAGGAGATCGTCCGCCAGAGCCCGCGCGCCGCGCGCATGCCCTTGAGCGAGGCCCAGCCCGCGCCGATGATGCCGCCCCACCACAGGGCGGTCCAGCCGACGGCAAAGAGCCCTGCGATGCCTTCGCCCTCGGGCAGCAGAAGAGCGCCCGCGACCAGGAACAGGATGGAAATCGCAAGCCCGCCCGCAAACCAGCCGAAATTCCGGAGGAAGACCGAGCCGTCATATTCCTGTTTCAGCGCATCCTCGAGCGCCCGCCTGGCGGCACCCACGCGCACATGGTTGGCCTGCTTCAGCTCCGTCGTGCCGGAGGGCAGCGCCTGGTAGAGCACGCGTTCGGAGGTGGTGAGCGGCTTGGCGGCGGAGGGCTCCGCCAGCTTCGTGATGCTGAAGCCGTCATCGTCATCCGCGATCCTCACCCGGCCCTTGACGCCCAGCCCTACCATTGCCGCGGCGAAAGCCTTGTCGTCCGGTCCAAAACTGGTGACATAGCGCACGCAGGCCGGCCCCATGTTCTTGGGCGGCGTGAAGAGCGGGATGATGGTGCCCTTTTGCGGGTCGCGCCCCACCTTGTCCCAGGCCAGCAGGAAATAGGCGAAGGAGGCGAAAAGGCCCAGCGCCAGCGCGAAGAACCCGGCATTGTCGGAAATCCACCAGCCCCATTTTTCGCTGTCGCTCGGCGGCGTGACGATACCCTTCTGCCAGTTGATGGCGACGGTGAAGCCCTCATTGGGTTCGAGCCTCCGCGTTGTCGCCGCCTCGAAGACATTGCCCTCGGCGTTGACGACGCGCGCGTCCTGGCCACTGCTGCCCGCATACCCGGTATAGAGCGCATGTTCGCCGATCCGCGCCTCGCCGGGCAGGCGGATGATGACGCGAGCCCATTCGATGGGGAAGACCCAGCCATTGCCAGTGACGTTCCAGTAGAGCTCGTCATAACCTTCGAAGAAACCGATCTGCCGGGTGATGCGGTAGGTGATCTCGTAGCGGTATTCGCCGGGCCGCAGGAACACGTCCTTGTCGCCGATGCGGATGCGCGTGCCGTTGCTCAAAGGTTCGAGCCCATAGGGCTCCGCCTTGCCGTCCCGCGTGACGGCGAGGACTTCGAACCCCACGATCACCCGCTGGCCGCTGCGGTCCCGATAGGTCGTCGGAAAATCGCGGAGGATGCCGCGCTTGATGACGTTGCCCTCGGCCACCACCACGATGGTTTCCCTGACGGTGAGCGAGGCATCGGCATTGACCGTCACATCGCTGACGAAACTGGTGATGCGCTCTTCCGCCCGCGCAGGTGCCGCGAGTGCGAAGAGCAGTGCGATGGCGAAGGCGAGGAGGCGCATCTCAGCGCGTCTTGAAATCGACCTTCGGCACCTCACGCGCCGCAGCATCGCCGATCTCGAAGAACTCCGCCTTCTGGAACTGGAACTGGTTGGCGATGATGTTGGTGGGGAAGCTCTCGATCATGGTGTTGAGGTTCCTCACCGCGCCATTGTAGTAGCGCCGCGACATCTGGATTTCGTCCTCGATGCCAGCGAGCTTGTCCTGCAGGTCGCGGAAATTGGCGTCCGCCTTCAGTTCCGGATAGGCCTCGGCGACGGCGAAGAGGCGGCCGAGTGCGGCACTCATCGCCTGGCCCACGGCGGATTGCTCGCCCACCGTGCCGCCGGAGATGGACTTGGCGCGCAGCTCCGCGATGTCGCGGAACAGCTTGTCCTCATGGCTCGCATAGCCCTTCACCGTCTCGATCAGGTTGGGGATGAGGTCGGCGCGGCGGCGCAATTGCACGTCGATGCCGCTCCAGCCTTCCTCGACAAGGTTCTTGTTCTTGACCAGCGCATTGTAGGCCCAGACCAGATACCCGCCGATGGCGACGATGAGGCCCAGAAGACCGTAGCTGAACATGCCCTTGCACTCCCTTCCCAAGTCCCGGGGCCGACTATGAAGCCTCGAGGGTGGTCAGGCAAGTTGCGTTAGCTTCCGCCGGCGAAGAAGGAGCGGATGACATGCAGCGCGCTGCGTGAGCGCAGGCAGATCATCCATTCCTCCATCTCCGTCTGCCAGTCGGGAATCGCCAGCACGGCGAGCCGGCCGTCCGGCACAAGCTCGCCCTCCGACATGATAGCGAGTCCCAGCCCTTGCGCCGCCGCCTCGCGGGCGGCCTCGCGACTTTCGATTTCGATGGTGCCGGAGAGCGTCAGGCCGCGGCGCGATGCTTCCGCGAGCAGCAGTTTCCGCGTCATCGAGCCTTCCTCCCGCAGGATCAGCGGCAGCTTCACCAGTTCCGCCAAGTTCAGCTCCTTCAGCTTCGACAGCCGCGAGGAGCGCTGCACCACCGCCACCAGGCGGTCGCTGCGGATCTGGCGGGTCAGGAAGGAGGGTTCGGGCGGCCGCTCCGCGGTGACCGCGATGTCGATCGAGAAATCCTCAAGCCGCTTCAGGAGCTGCGCGGAATTCCCCGTCACCAGCCTGATCGCGAGCTTCGGGTGCTTCAGCCGGAAGCGGGCGATCTCGGGCAGGACATGGGAGGCGGCATCGGCCCCGATGGTGAGCTGACCCTCCTCCAGCGTCCGCCCGCGCAACAGCAGTTCCAGCGCCTCGCCTTCCGCCTCGAACTGCCGCTCGGCGATGGCGAAGAGCTTGCGCCCCATCTCTGTGAGGACCACGCCTGCCGGCGCGCGGGTGAACAGCTGCACGCCATAGCTCTCTTCCAGCTTCCGGACATGGTCTGACACGGCCGGCTGGGTCAGACCCAGCGCCTCCGCCGCGCGCGAGAATCCGCCATGAACAGCCACCGCGTGAAAGGCCTTGAGCTGGGCGTGCCGCATATCGGCTCCACTGATACCAACCATAAGAACATACGATTTGACTGATAGGGGTCAAGCCGTCATTTTCCCTGTCCAGATTTCCCCCGAGGACCAAGACCCCATGGACAAGATGCACCATCATTTCGACGGCCCGCCGGGGCAGGAGGACATGCCCTACCTGCTCACCCCCGGCCCGCTCACCACATCGCGCAGCGTCAAGGCAACCATGCTGGCTGACTGGGGCTCGCGCGATGTGGAGTTCCGCCGCGTGGTGGCGGACATCCGCAAGGGCCTGCTCGACCTCGCGGGCGCCGACAAGAGCTATGACTGCGTCATCGTCCAGGGCTCCGGCACCTTCGCCATCGAGGCGGCCTTGGGCGCCTTCTGCCCCAAGGCCGATCACAAGACGCTGGTCATCGCCAATGGCGCCTATGGCGACCGCGCGGCAGCCATCCTCGCCCGCCTCGGCCGCCCCGTCACCAAGATCGACAAGGGCGACAGCGCGGCCCCCAATGCCCACGAGGTGGCGGCAGCGCTTGATGCCGATCCGTCCATCAGCCATGTCTGGGTCATCCACTGCGAGACGACGTCCGGCATCGTGAACCCCATCACCGACATCGCAAGGGCCGTGAAGGCGCGCGGCAAGATCTGCATGGTCGATGCCATGTCCTCCTTCGGGGCGCTTCCGCTCGACATGAAGGACGGCTTCGACGTGATGGTTTCTTCCTCCAACAAATGCATCGAGGGCGTGCCCGGCTTCTCCTATGTGGTGGTGAAGCGCGACATGCTGGTGGCCTCCAAGGGCATGAGCCATTCCGTGGTGCTCGACCTTTATGAGCAGTGGAAGGGGCTCGAGGCCAATGGCCAGTTCCGCTTCACGCCGCCCACCCATGCGCTCGTCGCCTTCCACCAGGCACTGAAGGAACATGCCGAGGAGGGCGGCGTCACCGCGCGCGGCCACCGCTATCGTCAGAACGCTCAGCTCCTCATCACCGGCATGCGCGAGATGGGCTTTTCGACGCTGCTCGGTGACAAGGAGGCAGGCCCCATCATCCAGACCTTCCTCACCCCGCGCGATCCCAACTTCGATTTCGAGCTCTTCTACGAGGAACTCCGCCTGCGCGGCTTCGCCATCTATCCCGGCAAGCTGACGAAGCGCCCCTCCTTCCGCATCGGCACCATCGGCAAGGCGGACGGGAAGGTGATGAGGGGCGTCCTCAAGGCGATCAAGGATGTGCTGGCGAAAATGAAGGTGACGGATCTGTCGCCGCTCGAAGGCTGATCTCTGTTTATCCTCGCCCCCACGGAGTGGGGGAGAGGAATGAATGTAAAGCGAACCAGGACCCGCATGACCCCCATCACCGTCAACGGCCGCAGCTACAACTGGCCTTCCGCCCCGCTCGTCGTCATCTGTTGCGACGGCAGCGAGCCTGACTACATGGAGATCGCCATGGAGAAAGGCCTGATGTCCAACCTCAAGCGCATCATCGCCAAGGGTGAGAACCGCCGTGGCCACTCGGTGATCCCGAGCTTCACCAACCCGAACAACCTGTCGATCGTCACCGGCCGCCCGCCGGCGGTCCACGGCATCTGCGGCAATTTTCTCATCGATCCGGCCACCGGCCAGGAGACGATGATGAATGATCCCAAATGGCTCCGTGCCCCCACCATCTTCGAGGCCTTCCAGAAGGCCGGTGCGAAGATCGCCATGGTGACGGCAAAGGACAAGCTCCGCCTGCTCCTCGGCAAGGGCCTCGTCTTCGACGGCACGGCGGTGGCCTTCTCCTCCGAGAAGGCGGACAAGGTGAACCTGAAGGACAATGGCATCGCCGATGCGTGTGGCCTCGTCGGCATGGGCGTGCCGGATGTCTATTCGGCGGAGCTCTCAGAATTCGTCTTCGCGGCGGGCGTCAAGCTGCTGCATCAGATGAAGCCGGATCTCATGTATCTCTCGACCACCGATTACGTGCAGCACAAATATGCTCCGGGCTCGGAGGGCGCCAACCGCTTCTACGCGATGATGGACAGATATCTGGGCGAGCTCGATGCCGCCGGCGCCATCATCGTCATCGTGGCCGACCACGGCATGAAGGACAAGCACCTGAGCAACGGCGAGCCGGACGTGCTCTATCTCCAGGATGTGCTCGATGCGACGTTCGGGGCGGGCAAGACCAAGGTCATTCTCCCCATCACCGATCCCTATGTGGTCCACCACGGCGCGCTCGGCAGCTTCGCCACCGTCTATGCCTATGGCCCGGCGGTGAAGGACATCATGGCCGTCATCGCCGCGCAGGATGGCATCGATGCCGTGCTGGACAAGGCCGAAGGCTGTGGGCGTTATGAACTGCCGGAGGACCGCATGGGCGACGTCATCGTCGTCTCCGGCGGGCCGAATGGCTCCAAGGTGCTCGGCACCTCGCGTGACAAGCATGACCTCTCGGGGCTGAACGAGCCGCTCCGTTCGCATGGCGGCCTCACCGAGCAGGAAATTCCGGTCATCGCCAACCGCAAGTTCAAGGACGCGCCGGCAGGGCTTCGCAATTTCGATGCCTTCGCGCTGGGCTGCAACCATATCGTGGAGAACTGACATGAACGTCGCAGAAACCAAGCGCCCCATCATCAAGGAATCGATGCGCATCGGCGGCAGGAAGGTCGATGCCGAAGGCGTCGTGCCCGTGCATTACCCCTACACCAATGAGGTGATCGGCACGGTTCCCGCAGGCACCGCCGAACATGCCGCACAGGCCTTCGCGATTGCCCGCAACTACAAGCCGAAGCTGACCCGCTATGAGCGCCAGCAGATCCTGTTCCGTACCGCCGAACTGATCCGTTCACGGAAGGATCAGTTCTCGGACCTCATCACGCTGGAGCTTGGCCTGTCAAAGAAGGACTCGCTCTATGAGGTGGGCCGTGCCTATGACGTCTATTCGCTGGCAGGCCAGCTCTGCATCATCGATGATGGGCAGATCTTCTCCTGCGATCTGACTCCCCAGGGCAAGTCCCGCAAGATCTTTACCAAGCGGGAGTCCGTCGGCGTCATCTCCGCCATCACGCCCTTCAACCACCCGCTCAACATGGTCTCCCACAAGGTGGCTCCCGCGATCGCCACCAACAATTGTGTCGTCGCCAAGCCCACGGAACTGACCCCGCTCACCTGTATTGCATTGGCCGACATTCTCTACGAGGCAGGCCTGCCGCCCGAAATGTTCCAGGTCGTCACCGGCTGGCCTGATGACATCGGCGATGAGATGGTGACCAATCCGGACATCGACATCATCACCTTCACTGGCGGCGTGCGCGTCGGCAAGATCATCGCAGGCAAGGCGGGCTACAAGCGCGCCGCGCTGGAGCTGGGCGGCAATGACCCGCTGATCATCCTCGACGATCTCTCCGGCTCGGACCTCGACAAGGCCGCCGAACTCGCTGCGGCGGGTGCAACGCGCAACTCCGGCCAGCGCTGCACCGCAGTGAAGCGCATCCTGGTGCAGGAGCGCATCGCCGACAAATTCGTGGAGAAGGTGCTGGCAAAGGCCAAGGCCATCAAGTTCGGCGATCCGATGAACCCCGACACCGACCTCGGCACTGTCGTCCATGAACTGGCCGCGAAGACCTTCGAGGAGCGCGTCCACAAGGCGGCGGAGCAGGGGGCGAAGATCCTCTACAACCCCGGCCGCCAGGGCGCATTGCTGCCGCCCATCACGGTCGATTTCGTGCCGCGCCACTCCGAACTCGTCTTCGAGGAAACCTTTGGCCCCATCGTCCCCATCGTGCGCGTGCCCAATGACGATGACGAGGTGATCCGCATCTCGAACTCGACGCCCTTCGGCCTGTCGTCGGGCGTTTGCACCAACAATCTTTCGCGCATCACGAAATTCATCGAAGGCCTCAACGTTGGCACCGTCAACATCTGGGAGGTTCCGGGCTATCGTATCGAGATGTCGCCCTTCGGCGGCATCAAGGATTCCGGCAATGGCGTGAAGGAAGGCGTAATGGAGGCGATGAAGTTCTTCACCAATGTGAAGACCTGGTCGCTGCCCTGGCCGCAATGAGGACCTAGTTGAACCCAGGCACCGCCGTCATCGTCAATTTGCTGGGGGGCATCGCCCTCCTCCTCTGGGGTGTGCGCATGGTGCGCACCGGCGTGATGCGGGCCTGGGGCGACAGGCTCAGGAACTTCATCGAGCATCGTGTCGGCAATCGTTTCTCCGCCTTCGTCGCGGGCGGCATCGCCACCGCGATCCTCGGTTCCGGCACGGCGATGACGCTCATCGTTGCAGGGCTGGCTTCGGCGGGCGCCATCAATACCGCGCTGGGCCTCGCCGTGCTGCTGGGGGCCGATGTAGGGTCGGCCATCGTCGCTGCGATTTTCGCCTCGGGCTCCAACCTCGCACTTTGGGCGTCTCCCATCCTGCTCGCCGTGGGCTACGTGGTTCACGCATGGTCCTCCGAACTCCGCCCGCACAACATGGGCCGCATCCTCATCGGCCTCGGGCTGATGCTGCTCTCGCTTACCCTCATCAAGCAGGCCTCGGCTCCCTTGAGCACGGCGACCCTCTTCCATCAGGTGCTGGAGGCGGTGGGGCGGGAGCCAGTGCTGGCCTTCGTCATCGGCGCGGTTCTCACCTGGGCCTTCCACTCCTCGCTTGCCGTCATCCTGCTCATCGCCTCCTTTCTTGCCAGCGGCAGCCTCGCGGTTAGCGGCGCGCTCGCCTTCATCCTTGGCATCAATTTTGGCGGCGGGCTTCCCGCCGTCACCGCGACCCTTGCGCAAGGGCCGGCGGCGCGTCGCCTGCCGCTCGCCAATCTCCTCTGCCGCGGCACGCTCGCCATTCTCGCCCTCGGTTTCGTCGAGCGCATCACGCCATATGCGGAACTGCTGCCGCTCGGTCCCATCGAAGCGGCCGTTGCCTTCCATGCAGGATTCAACATTCTTGTGGGCCTCCTTTTCCTCCCCTTCACCGGCGCTGTCGCGGCGCTGATGAAGCGGCTCCTTCCCGAAGATCCGGGCGAAAAGGACAGGCTCGCCCGTCCGCGTTACCTCGATCCCGGTTCGGCGAAGACACCTGCCGTGGCGCTTGCCAATGTGCTGCTCGAGACCGTGCGCATGACGGAGCTTCTGGAGCGCATGTTCGACACGGCACTCGACTCGCTCCGCTCCGGCAGCATCTCTGGGCTTCAGGAGCTGAAGCTCATGGACGAGCGCCTCAACACCTACCAGACGCAGCTCCAGGCCTATCTCGCCGAACTCGCGCGGGAGCAGCTGACACCGGAGGAGTCCCGCCGCGCGCTGGAACTCACCCTCTATATCTCGAACCTCGAGCATGCGGGCGACGTGATCCAGCTCAACCTCGCGGACCGCATCGAGGCCAAGGCGCGCGAAAGCATCTCCTTCACCGCGGACGAGATCGCCTCGCTCGACAATCTCAGCCGCATCATCCACGACAATCTGAAGCTCGCCAGCGCGGTTCTGTCCTCAGGCGACGTCGAAGGCGCCAAGCGCCTCATCTCCCAGAAGGATGCCTTCCGCGAACTCCAGAACGAGGTGCTGGACAAGCATTTCATGCACGGCGACCGCGGCAAGGGCGAGGCCTTGCGCCGCAGTGCGCTTTATGTGGACATGATCCGCGACCTGAACCGCATTAACGCACTTGTCGTATCGGCGGGCTATCCCATTGCCGATGCGGCCGGGCTGTTGCGCGGCTCAAGGCTCCGGCAGGAAGAGACATGAAGCTCATTCATTTGACCGACCTCCACCTGATGCCGCCGGGCGAGTTGCTCTGGGGGCTTGATCCTTTCGCCCGCCTCGATGCGGCATTGAATGACATCGCCGCCCACCACGCCGATGCCGATCTCTGCGTCATCACCGGGGATCTGACGGAGAAGAGCGACATCGCCGCCTATGAACTGCTGAAAGAGCGGCTCGCCCGCTTTCCTATCGCGACGCAGCTCCTTCCCGGCAATCATGACGACCGCGCGAGCTACCTCAAGGTCTTCGGCGGGGCGGACGGATCGGGCCATGTCCAGCATGTGATGGAGCAGGATGGCCGCTACCTGTTCTTCCTCGATACGCTGAAGGGCCCGCCATCCTCCGCCGGTCTCTACGATGCCCCGCGCCAGGCCTGGCTGAACGCGGAGCTCGACAGGATCGACAGCGCACCCGTCTACCTTTTCATGCACCACCCGCCCTTCGACATCGGCCACGCGCTGATGGACCTGATCAAGCTGGATGATGCGGAGGAATTTGCGGACATCCTCATAGGCCACGACGTCCGCCACATCTTCTTCGGCCACGCCCACCGCACCATTTCAGGATCATGGAACGGCATCGCCTTCTCTGCCCTGCCGAGCCTCAACCACCAGCTTCCTTTGGTCGGCGGTTCGGTCGAGACCGTCTATTCGGACGAGCCGCCGATGTATGCCGTGGTGACGATCGACGGCGACATGACGGTGGTGCACTCCGACGCCTTCCTGGACCGCCGCCCGGCGCGGATGCACAAGGACGCGGAGCGGGGCAATTGGTACTGAGGAATTGCGTCCTCTCCCGCTGCGCAGGAGAGGACGATATAACTAGGCCAGTCCCTCGGCCTTCAGCACCTGGCGGATGGAAGTTGCCGTCTTGTCCACAATCTCCGTCAGCTCCGGCTCCGTCACATTGTAGGGCGGCGCCAGGATCACCACGTCACCGTTGACGCCATCGACATTGCCACCGACGGGATAGCAGATGAGTCCGTTCTCGAAGGCGCGCTGGCGGATCTTCATGAACAGCTTGCGCTCTCCCTCGAAGGCCTTCTTCGTCGCGCGGTCCGCTACCAGCTCGATCGCCTGGAAGAAGCCGCGCCCGCGGATGTCGCCGACGGCTTCGATGTCGCTTGTCGCCTCGGCGATCATGGCGTGGAGCTTGCCTTCCATGGACTGAACGCGCTCGACCAGCTTCTCGCGCTCGACGATCTTCTGCACCGCAACACCCGCCGCACAGCAAGCGGTATGCCCGGTGAATGTATGCCCAGTCATCGGCGCGCCATGGGTTCCATGGATCGCATCCGCCACCTTGTCGTTGTAGACGGCTGCCCCCAGCGGCAGGTAACCGGCCGCCAAGCCCTTCGCCACCGACATGATGTCGGGCTCGACGCCGTCATGCTCCAGCGCGCGCCAGGTGCCGGAGCGGCCGGCCCCGCACATCACCTCGTCCGAGATCATGATCACGCCATAGCGATCGCAGATTTCACGCACGCGCCTCGCATAGCCCGGAGGGGCCGGCACGCAGCCCCCCGCAGCGCCCACGACGGGCTCGAAGATGAAGGCGCAGATCTTCTCCGGCCCCACCTTCAGGATCTCGTCCTCGAGTTCCTTGGCACAGGCCTCGCCCACCGTCTCGGCCGTCGCACCGGCGATGGGGCGGTAGGCATTGGTGGGCGAAAGCCGCGAGACATCAAGCAGCGAGCCCTCAAAGGCGCGCTTCCGCTCGAGGAAGCCCGAGACCGAGAGTGCGCCCAGCGTATTGCCATGCCAGGAGCGTTCGCGCGCGATGAAGCGCCTTCGGCTCATCTCGCCCCGCGCCGCATGATACTGCAGCGCGAGCTTCAGGCAGGATTCAACCGCCTCGGAGCCACCCGTCACATAGACCATGTGGTTGAGCGTTCCGCCAGCACGGCGGCGGATGATTTCGGTCAGTTCCTCCAGCGCATCGGAGGAGAAGTTGTAGCGGTAGCCATGGGCGATCCGGTCCAGCTGCTCCTTGATCGCCGCGTTCACCTCGGCGTTGGAATGGCCGATGCAATAGACGGCGGGCCCGCCAGAGCCGTCGATGTATTGCTTGCCGTCCACGTCATAGACATAGCAGCCCTTCGCCCAGGCCACTTTCGGAATGCCGTCGGTGGAGTGAATATGCTTCGGCAGGGGTGCGGCGGAGGACATGGGGGGCAAGCCTTGCGTTGGAGTGAGCGCTCCCGCAGAGTCCTAGCACCCAAGCAAGAGGAACGGCAAACCGGTGATTACTGTCTTCGACGATCTGCAACGCTCCCATGCGCCGCGCGAATTCATCGTGTCCGGCAAGCCGCAGCCCATTCCGGAAGTGCCGGAGCGGATCGACATGCTGATGGAAGGTGTCCGCCGCCTCGGCGGCCCCGTGGTGTCCCCGCCTGAGATCTTCGGTGACACCATTGCGCTCGTTCATGACCGCCGCTACATCCAGTTCCTCTCAACCCTGTGGGAGCGTTGGCGAAGGCTGCCCGATGCGGCGGAAACGCCGGCCCCCAACGTCTTCGCCCTGGGCCGCGCCAATCTCCCGCCCGTGAGCTATCCGGACAGTGTCGTCGGCCAGTGCGGCTGGCACTTAGGTGACCGCGCCTGCCCGGTCACGCCAAAGACCTGGGAGGCGATCCGCGCCAGCGCGGCCAGTGCGGCCCATGGCGCCAAGCTGCTGCTTCAGGGCGAACGCGAGGTGTATGCGCTCTGCCGGCCGCCCGGCCACCACGCTGCGGCCGACATGGCGGCGGGCTTCTGCTATTTCAACAACACGGCCATCGCCGCCGCGCTGCTGACGGAGGCCGGAAAGCGCACCGCCATCCTCGACATCGACGTCCACCACGGCAATGGCACGGAGGCGGTCTTCTATAACCGCGCCGACGTGCTCACCGTCTCGATCCACGCGGACCCCAAACGCTTCTACCCCTTCTTCTGGGGCCATGCGGAGGAGCGCGGTAGGGGCGAGGGCGAAGGCTGCAACCTGAACCTGCCGCTGGAGCGCGGCACCACGATCAAGCCCTATTGCGCGGCACTCGATGTGGCACTCCGGCGGGTTGCCGATTTCGCACCAGATGTGCTGGTGCTCGCCGCAGGCCTCGACATTGCCATCGACGATCCCTTCAAGGGCTTCGCCATCGCCACGCCGGAGTTCGAGGTGATCGGGCGGCAGATCGCGGGACTCGGCCTTCCGACACTCGTCGTCCAGGAGGGCGGCTATCCTTCGCCCAATCTCGGGCTCAACCTCGAGTCGCTGCTGAAGGGCTTGACCCGGTGACGATCATCATCCGGCCCATGCGCGAGGGCGAGGCGGAACAGGTCGCCCAGATGGTGCATGCCATTGCAGAGTATGTCGGCTCTTCGACCGTCCCGAAGCTCACCGGCGCGAAGCTGATGGACGCTGCGGACCTGATCGACACCGCCGTGGCGGAGGAGGCGGGCCAACTTCTCGGCGCCTGCCTCGGCCTCATGACCTATTCCACCTGGCGCGCCTGCCGCGGGCTCTATGTCGTCGATCTCTTCGTCACACCGGACGCCCGCGGACGCCATCTCGGGCGCGATCTCTTGCGCTTCCAGGCCCGCCGCTTTGCGGAGCGTGGCGCGCGCTTCCTCAAGCTGGAGGTGGACGAATCCAACGTCAGGGCGGAGGCGTTCTATGCCCGGCTGGGCTTTGTGAAGAAGGCGGAAGACAGGCTCCACGTTCTGGAGCAGGATGAATTCAATAACTTTGTTGCAATGGGAGAACACACAACATGACCATCAAGCGCGTCGGATTGATCGGCGCCGGGCTCATGGGCCACGGCATCGGCAAGAATATTCTGGAGAAAGGCTATCACCTCACCGTCATGGCGCACAAGAACCGCGCGCCGGTCGATGACCTTGTCTCCAAGGGCGCGCATGAGCGCAACAATCCCCTGAGCGTCGCCAAGGAATCAGACCTCGTCATTCTCTGCGTTACCGGCACGCCGCAGATCGAACAGATCGTCTATGGTGAATATGGCCTCATTGGCGCTGTCCGCGAGGGGCTGGTGATCGCCGACTGTTCGACCGCCGAACCGCTCTCGACCGTGAAGATCGCGGCTGACATCGAAGCCAAGGGCGGCCATTTCGTTGACACGCCGATGACCCGCACGCCCAAGGAGGCGGCCGCCGGCAAGCTGGGCCTCATGACCGGCGGGCCGGATGCGGTGATCGCCAGGATCCGCCCGGTCCTCGAATGCTTCGCGGACACCATCGTCCATGCCGGCGCCGTGGGCTCGGCGCACCAGTTGAAGCTCATCAACAACTTCCTGTCGATCTGCCATGCCGCGGTCGCGGCCGAGGCCATCACGGTTGCCGCCAAGGCGGGCGTGGACATGAAGGCGCTGCGCGACATCGTCATGGCGGGTGGTGCCGCCTCCACCATGTTCGGCCGCCTCATCAATGTTCCGTTGACGGATGATGACAGCCACGCGCAGTTTGCCATCCGCAATGCCAGGAAGGATCTCCGCTATTACACCAACATGACGGAGCAGCTCCCCGTCGCCTCCTTCCTCGCCGAAACCGCGCATCAGATCACGGTGATGGCGGACAACATGGGCTATGGCGACCGCTTCATCCCGCGCCTCATTGATGTGATGATGCAGGTCAACGGTGTGAAGAAATAACATGGCCAACATGTTTTCGCTCGAGGGCCGCGTCGCCCTCGTCACGGGTGCTTCGCGCGGCTTGGGCTTCGCCATGGCGAAGGCGCTGGTGGAGAATGGCGCGACAGTCGTCGTCAACGCCCGCAACAAGGATGAGCTCGCCGTGGCAGCGGCGAAGATCGGCGCGGAGGCCATGGCCTTCGACGTGACGGACGCGAAGGTCTCCCGCGCCGCACTCGAGGACATAGCTGCGCGCCACGGCAAGCTGGACATTCTGGTCAACAATGCCGGCATCCAGCACCGCAAGCCCATCATCGAATGGGAGGATGAGGATTTCGACCGGGTGATCTCGGTCAACCTCGCCTCCTGCTTCCGCCTCTCGCGTGACGCGGTGCGGCTGATGCTGCCCAACAAGCATGGCCGAATCATCAACACGGGCTCGATCTCGGCCATTCTCGGGCGGCCCACGATTCACGCCTATGTGGCGGCGAAAGCGGGGCTCCATGGGCTGACACGCTCCATGGCGGCTGAGCTTGGCCGCCAGGGCATCACGGTGAATGCGCTGGCACCGGGCTATTTCGCGACCGAGCTCAACACGGCACTCCTGCAGGACACGGCCTTCACCGCCTGGGTCGAATCGCGGACCCCCGCCGGGCGCTGGGCGAAGCCCGAGGAGCTGGGAAGTGCCGTGGTGTTCCTGGCATCAGACGCAGCCTCCTATGTGAACGGCCATGTGCTGGCGGTGGACGGCGGGATTTCGGTGTCGTTGTAAGTCGTCCTCTCCCGCTGAAGGAGCGGGAGAGGACGTAAGGCTCACGCCTCCGGCGTCCTGCCCTCCAGAACAGATGCAAATTTTGGCATGTCGATGTTGCCGCCGGAGAGGATGACGCCGACGCGCTGGCCCTTCATCGTCTCGCGCTCCGTGATCAGCGCGGCGAGCGGGGCCGCACCGGCGCCCTCGGCGATGGTGTGGCAGCACCGGAAGTAGAGGCGCACGGCCTCGGCGATCTCGTCATCACTCACGCTCACGATGCGCTCCGCACCGCGCTGGATGTGGCAGAACGCCTCCGGAGTCACCACGCGCACCGCCATGCCGTCAGCGAAACTCTTGGCGCTGTTGGTGGAGACGGGTTTGCCCGCCGCGAAGGACAGCGCCACCGCATTGGCGCCTTCCGCCACCACGCCGATCACCTTGGTCTTCAGACCCAGCATATCGCGCGCGGCGATCGTGCCGACGATGCCGGAGCCCATGCCGATCGGCACATAGACGGCATCGAGCTCGCCCGCAGCGCGGAACAGCTCATGGGCATAGGTCGTCACCCCCATGACCAGCTCCTTGCCGAAGGAGGGGATGAAGTCGAGGCCACGTTCTTTCGCGATTTCCATCGCGGTTTCGCGCGCCGCGTCGAAGTCGTGGCCGGTCTCGATCAGCTCCGCCCCCAAGGCGCGCATCGCCGCGTTCTTCTCGGGCGAATTGCCGATGGGGCAGACGATGGTGGCGCTGATCCCCACGCGCGCGGCTGCATAGGGAATGGATTGGCCGTGGTTGCCGCGCGTGGCGGTGATCACGCCATTGGTCTCGCCCCGGTCCCTGCGCATCTTCATGTGAACGAGGCCGCCCCTGACCTTGAAGGCGCCGGTTGGCGTGTGGTTCTCATGCTTCACCCAGGTCTCGCAACCCGTCGCCTCGCCAAGGAGCGGCCAGGCATATTGCGGGGTTGGCGGCATGGCTGCATAGACGATGCGCTGTGCGGCTTCGAGTTCATCGGCGGTGTACATGGGGCGGAGTAAGGCTGAAGCGCCTCGCACCGTCAACCTTGACTCCGGCGCGCCCCCATGTTTGTGACCCCCGCAACGCATGAATCACGGGGTGGGGTATCAGATGACGACGGCCTTCATGTTTCCGGGCCAGGGCAGCCAGGCGGCCGGCATGGGCAAGAGCCTTGCCGAAAACTTCCCTGCCGCCCGCGCGGTCTTCGCGGAAGTTGATGCCGCACTGTCCCAGAAGCTGTCGCAGCTGATGTGGGAGGGCCCCGAGGCGGACCTCACGCTGACCGAGAACGCCCAGCCCGCCCTAATGGCGGTTTCCATGGCGGTAATCCGCGTGCTGGAGGCCGAGCACGGCATCACTGTGGCCAATACGGCAAGGTTCGTGGCCGGCCACTCGCTGGGCGAGTATTCAGCACTTGCCGCCGCGGGCACCTTCTCGCTCGCCGATGCGGCAAGGCTCCTCAAGACGCGCGGCCTTGCCATGCAGGGGGCGACCCCCGTGGGCGCCGGCGCGATGGCAGCCCTGCTGGGCCTCGACTTCGCCACCGCCGCTCAGGCGGCCGCCGAGGCCGCGCAAGATGATGTGTGCCAGGCGGCGAATGACAACAGCGATGGGCAGGTCGTCGTCTCCGGCTCCAAGGCCGCCGTCGAGCGCTGTGCCGAGATCGCCAAGGCCAAGGGCGCCAAGCGCGCCGTCATGCTGCCCGTCTCCGCCCCCTTCCACTGCGCGCTGATGCAGCCCGCCGCCGATGCGATGGCGGAGGCACTTGCCAAGGTGACGATGCATGCGCCCGTTGTTCCCGTCGTCGCCAATGTGGGAGCAGCACCACTCACTGACCCGCAGGCGATCCGTGACAGCCTCGTCGCGCAGGTGACGGGCACGGTGCGCTGGCGCGAATGTGTGGCCTACATGGCGGGGCAGGGCGTCAACCGCTTCTACGAGATCGGTGCGGGCAGGGTGCTCACTGGCCTGTCCAAGAAGAACGCACCCGAGGCCACCGCCTTCGCCATCAACTCAGCCGACGACATTGCCGCCGCCGCGGCCCAGCTCAAGGGATAAGCACCATGTTCGACCTGACCGGAAAGACCGCCCTCGTTACTGGCGCAACGGGCGGCATCGGTGCCGCCATTGCGAAGGCGCTGCACAAGGCGGGCGCCACCGTGGCGATCTCGGGCACGCGCGCCAATGTGCTGGAGGAGCTGAAGGCGGAGCTTGGCGGCGAGCGTGTGCATGTGCTGCCCTGCAATCTCTCGGATGCCGCAGCCGTCGAGAAGCTGGTGCCCGAGGCGGAAGCGGCCATGGGCGCGCTCGATATTCTCGTCAACAATGCGGGCATCACCAAGGACGGCCTCGCCATGCGCATGAAGGACGAGGACTGGAACGCGGTGATCGATGTGAACCTCACGGCGTCGTTCCGCCTCGCGCGCGCCGCCATGCGCTCCATGATGAAGAAGCGCTGGGGCCGCATCGTCAACATCACCTCGGTGGTGGGCGTGACAGGCAATCCGGGCCAGGCCAATTACGTGGCCTCGAAGGCGGGCGTCATCGGCCTCACAAAGTCGCTCGCACAGGAACTTGCCGCGCGCAGCGTCACCGTCAATGCAGTCGCACCCGGCTTCATCGCAACCCCGATGACGGATGTGCTGAACGACAAGCAGAAGGAAGCCATTCTCGGACGCGTGCCCGCCGGCAAGCTCGGCACGCCTGAGGACATTGCCGCTGCGGTGCTTTATCTGGCGTCGGAGGAAGCAGGCTACGTCATTGGCCAGACTCTGCACGTCAACGGCGGCATGGCGATGATCTGATCAGCGCTCCAGCACCAGGATGTCGAGCTTCGATTCATATTGCGGGGCAGGGAACATCAGGATGATGCGGTTCTCCGCCCGCCGCTCGGCAATCGCCACCTGATTCGATTGTGCATCCGCTCCGTAGCTGCGGGGCTTCTCATCCGCCACATATCCGGCACCTGCATAGGCAAGCCGGTTCGCCGACAGCGTGTAGAACATGCCCTTCGTGCGCTGCGAGCCCGTCAGCTTCTCGAGCATCCAGCCCGCACCATCATCCAGGATCCGGCACTTGAACCAGCTGTAAACGGTGAGCGGCAGGCCGCCGCCCGCCTTGATGGTGCGGCAGCGCCAGTCGCCCGTCGGGTCGAAACCCTCCGCCAGCGGCAGGGCTGAGCCGGAAAGTGCTGCCTCAAGAACCTGGACATCCTCCCTGGAGCCGCCCGAACGGGCTTCCGCCAGCGCCTCCGCCACGATCGCATCGAACCGCGCCAGGCGGTCCTTGTCGAAGGCGGTCAGGCGCTTGTCCAGCGCACCATCCGCATGGCTGAGCGTTGCGCCGGCGAGGGTTACAAAAAGCGCGATCAATATCGTTTTCATGAGAGTCAGCCTGCCAAATCCGGCGCTTTGGCGCAAGAATTGTCGAAATGGTGAGGAAGACCACCCCTTCCATTGCCCCTTTTGACGTGTCAGTGATTTGTGCTAGGGAAGCCCCGGCGTGTGGGGGGTCGCAGGGGGTCCTGCTGCGCCGCCGTGTGAATTCTGGAAACAACCAAGGACGATAGACAATGAGTGATGTTGCTGAGCGGGTGAAGAAGATCGTCGTCGAGCATCTCGGCGTTGACGCCGACAAGGTGAAGGCGGAAGCGAGCTTCATCGACGACCTCGGCGCAGACAGCCTCGACACCGTCGAGCTTGTCATGGCCTTCGAAGAGGAGTTCGGCATCGAGATTCCGGACGACGCGGCCGAGTCCATCCAGACCGTCGGCGATGCCGTCAAGTTCATCGAGAAGAGCGCGGCCTAAGCAGGCTGCGTTCGGCGGGCCTTCCAGCCCGCCTCATCGGAACCATTGCGCGGAGGCGGGGCAGAAAGGACCCGCCGCCGCTTTTTCGTGTAGAAAGGGCATTGCATGCGCCGCGTCGTCGTCACCGGTCTTGGTATGGTTTCGCCACTCGCCACGGGTGTCGATGAAAGCTGGAGCCGCCTGCTCGCGGGCCAGTCCGGCGCTGGGCAGATCACCCGCTTCGATGCATCCGACCTTTCCTGCAAGATCGCCTGCGAGGTGAAGCGCGGCGATGGCTCGGACGGCACATTCAATCCCGAGCAGTGGATGGATCCCAAGGATATCCGCCGCTACGACGACTTCATCATCTATTCCATGGCCGCCGCCAAGCAGGCGATGAAGGATTCAGGGCTAGAGCTCAAGACCGAGGACGAGAGGTATCGCGCGGGCGTGCTCATCGGCTCCGGCATCGGCGGCCTGTCCAATATTGCCGATACCACGATTCTGATGAACGAGAAGGGCCCGCGCCGCATCGGTCCGTTCTTCATCCCCGGTTCGCTCATCAACCTCGCCTCGGGCCTTGTCTCGATCGAACTCGGCCTCAAGGGCCCGAACCATGCGGTTGTCACCGCCTGCTCCACCGGCTCGCACGCCATTGGGGATGCCGCGCGCATCATCGCGGTGGGCGATGCCGACGTCATGGTGGCGGGTGGTGCTGAATCGGCAATCCGCCGCATCGGCATCGCGGGCTTCATCGCGTGCAAGGCGCTCGCCACCAAGTTCAACGACGCGCCCGAAGAGGGCTCACGTCCCTATGACAAGGACCGTGACGGATTCGTGATGGGCGAGGGTGCTGGCATCGTCGTGCTCGAAGACCTCGAGAGCGCGAAGGCGCGTGGAGCCAAGATCTACGCCGAGGTGGTGGGTTACGGCATGTCGGGTGACGCCTATCATGTGACCGCGCCCTCCTCCGATGGCGACGGCGCCTACCGCTGCATGGTCGCCGCGCTGAAGCGCGCCGGCCTTCAGGCGCATGAAATCGACTATGTGAATGCACATGGCACCTCGACGCCGCTTGGCGACGAGATCGAATTGCGCGCGGTGGAACGCCTCATGGGCAACCGCACGCATGACCTCACCATGTCCTCGACCAAGTCCTCCGTCGGCCATTTGCTGGGCGCCGCAGGTGCAGTCGAGGCGATCTTCTCCATCCTCGCCATCCGGGATAATGTGGCCCCGCCCACCATCAATCTCCACAATCCGTCGGTTGAGACGCAGGTGGACCTCGTGCCGCACAAGGCGAAGAAGAAAGAGATCAACACAGTTCTGTCCAATTCATTTGGTTTTGGTGGCACCAACGCATCGCTGATCATGCGCCGCTACGCGGCCTGACCGCCGGGGAGGGACATACGGGTTGTCGGTAAGGAGGTCATTCCTGAGGGTGCCGGGTCCGCGCCAGCGCAAGAACCGGGGCTCTGCCACATCCCGCGTTCTGCTGTGGACATTCCTCCTTTGCCTGGCCGGCGGCTT
>JBEILC010000005.1:0-44467 GCA_040379425.1 Hyphomicrobiales bacterium | reverse complement strand
TTGGTGGCGCGCTGGGCGCCCAGCACCGCATAGGCGGCGTCGAAGTCCTGCCGCATGAAATGCGGGCCGCCAGCGCGGAGGGTGCAGTAGTGTGCGTAAAGATCGCCGGCGAAACCGAAGTCCACATCGACGCGCGCATCCTGCAGCATGGAGGCGAGGTCATAGGCGGGGTGGCCCATCAGGCAGTCCTGCGTATCGATGATGCCGACGCGCTTCAGGCCATCGCGATCCGGGAGCCAGAGGAGGTTGGGCGAGTGATAGTCGCGGAGCGCCCAGACGCGGTGACCGCCTTGCGTCAGCGGCAATACGGCTCTCCAGAGTGCCTCGAACTCGGCGCGCGCATCATCGGGAATGCTCGAGCCCGTCACATAAGGCCAGAACCATGAGGGCAGGAGATCGGCCTCAATGAGCTGTGCTTCCATGTCATAGGTAGGAACCCGGTAGGTCCCCCCATCGAGCGCCACCGTCTCCGGCCAGTCCTGCCGCGCCATGCCGGCAAGAACCGCGACGGCGGCCGCCATCGGCTCGCGCATGTCATCGCCCGCCAGCATCATGCGGCCGAACACCTTGCGGCCCAGATCCTCCATCACGGCGAAGCCGGCGCCGAGGTCATGCGCCTCGCTCCGTGGCGCGCTGTAGCCGCGCGCGGCGAGCACCTCGTTCACTGCGATGACGGCGCGGATGTCCTCCGCCAGATGGGCGATGGCGCTGTAGGGCAGGCCGTTCTTCACCGGCGGCCCGTCGGGCCGCGCGGGCATGTCCATCAGCACCGCCTGTTCGCCGCCGATGTGCAGTGTCTCGTAGCGGCGGAAGGAGGCATCGCCCTCGAGGAAGCGGCGTTCCGCAGTCTTCCACCGCGTGCCGGCGAGAAATGCATTGATCTGATCATTGCGGGCGAGCGCCTGCACCCAGGCGCCCGATGCCGTGAGTGCCGCTTCGCGCCATGACCCCTGGCCCGAGAGCTGGATCAGCAGCCGGTCCGCGATGGCGCGGTCCAGCATCTTCTCCGGCCATTCGACAAGGAGAACATGGGTTTCCATGAGCTCCTCGAGGCCCAGCTCATCGAGTTCCTGCACGCAACCCAGGCGGTAGAGATCGGCATGGGCGGCGGGCAGGCGCGTTTCGTCATAGGTCTGAACGAGGGTGAAGGTCGGGCTCGGAATATCGAACTCCGCGCCATTGCTCAGTCCACGGATGAAGGCGCGCGCGAAGGTGGACTTGCCCGCACCAAGGTCGCCTTGCAGCAGCACGGCCATGCCTGGCCTGGCGAAGAGCGAGAGTTCGGTGGCAAAGGCCTCCAGCGTTGCGGCCGTATCGAAGCGGCGGGTCAAGTGCATGGCGGTCAGGCCGATTTCCGTGTCTCGGGTGCGGCATTGTGCTGGGCAGCGCCAGGCCCCTCCAGCGGGAAGGTGCAGAGGACCGTGGTGCCCTGGTTGATCTTGGAGAGGAGCGAAACCTGCCCCTCATGCAGTTCCACAAAGCTCTTGACGATGGCAAGACCAAGGCCGGGCCCGCGGTGGCCACCCGGAACGGGGCGCGACTGGAACCGCTCGAAGGCCTGCTTCTGGAACTCGGGCTCGATGCCGCGGCCCTGATCCGAGACCCAGAGCTGCAGAGCGTTGCGGCTCTTCTTGGCGCCCATGCGGATGGTGGCGCCGGGGTCCGAGAAGCCGATGGCGTTGGAGAGCAGGTTGGTCAGCACCTGTTCCACGCGCTTGGAATCAGCGACGAAGGTCAAGACGTCAGCGCCCACCTCGATGTTGAGGGTAAGGTCGCGCGCTTCGATCTGGGGGCTCAGCTTATTGGCCACTGTCTCGAAAAGTGCTGTGATGTCCACGTGGTCGAGCCTCAGCTCCAGCGCACCGGCATCGATGGCCGTGAGGTCGATGATGGCATCGATGATGGTCTTGAGATCGGCGGCGGACTTGCGGATGTCGCGCACATAGTCCTGCTGCTTGGTGGAGAGCGGACCGGCAAGCCCCATCTGCAGGCCTTCCGCGAAGCCGAGGATCGAGGTGAGCGGCGTCCTGATCTCATAGGAAACATTGGACAGGAACATGTTCTTGAGCCGGTCGGCGGCTTCCAGCGCATCGGCCCGGTCGCGCAGGGCGCGTTCCATGCGTGCCGAATCGGAGATGTCGGCGAAGGTCAGCAGCGTGTTGCCATCGGGCAGCGGCACGGCGGTGAATTGCAAGACGCGGTCCGAGGCGCTGATCTTGCCGCTGATCGGCTTTCGCTCCGTGTCGAGCCGGGTGACGCTGTAACGCACCTCGTCCCAGGAGCCGGGCTCGGGCACCAGTTCGCGGCCCTTCGCCGCGAGATCCTCGATGTGGGGGTCGGTTTCGAGGAAGGCGGGGTCGAGCCGCCAGAAGCGGGCGAAGGCTGGGTTGAACAGCTTCAGCCGCCCGTCGGAGCCCAGGAGTGCGATGCCCTCCTCGAGATTGTCCAGCGTCTCGCGCTGAACACCGATCAACTCGTTGTATCGGCTTTCGAGGAGGAGTTCCTCGGTGACGTTCTCATAAAGATAGGTGACGCCGCCGAAGGGGTGCTGCTCGCATACCACATGCAGCGTGCGGCCATCGGGCAGGTGCCACCAGCTCTCCCGCGTTTCGACCGTCGTATAGGCGCCCAACTGCTTGGTGCGCCATTCGCGGTAATTGGCCTGTTCGGGAATGCAGCGCTGGCTCCGCAGCCGGTCGAGGATCTCGCCATCGGTCGGGTGCGTCTCGAGCCATGAGGAGTCGAGCGGCCAGAGGTCGGCATAGGCGGCGTTGTGGAAGCGCAAGCGCTGGTCGGGGCCGAAGATGGCAATGGCCGTGTCGAGCTTGTTGAGCGTCGAGGTATGCGCCTTGATGTGGCGGTCAAGTTCCTTTTCCGCATGATCGAGTGCGGTGATGTCGATGGCATAGCCGGCGATGCCGTCGGGCACGGGCACCTCGAAGATGTCGAGTGCGCGCATCGATCCGCCGATCACTGCGCGTACCCGGCCCTGGAGGCCGGTTGCAGCACTCGCCGCCGCCCTGTCGAGCATGGCGCGGCCGGTGAGTTCGGTGCCGAGGATGACGGCCGTGTCCGGGTCCGGCGCCTCGACGGAAGCCGCGTAGGAGCGGTTCACCCAGACGAGTTTTCCTTCCGTGCCGCGCAGCCAGACGGGAAGAGGGGCTGCGTCCAGCACAGCGCCAAGGCGATCGGCCTGGCGGCCGAACTTGTGCGCCTCATGCGCCAGGGCCGCGATGTTGCGCCGCTCGCCCGCCAGCGGCCGGAAGCGGAGCGTGGCGAAGCCCCCCGCGGTGCGCCCATCGGCTTCGAGCAGGTCATCGCCCAGTGTCTTGACCGCGATGTTGAAGGGTGTGCCGTCATGGCGGAGATCATCGAGGGAGGCGATGAGCGCTCCGGCCGAATCGCGGTCGAGCCATCCGTGGAAGTCGGCGACATCGGCGAGTTTCTGCGGCACCCGCGCGGCGCCATGCATGGATCCCACAAGGCGGTCCGGCATGGGATCGCGCCCGCGCCAGATCAGCAGGAGGTGGGCTTCGGCGGCCAGTGCTGATTCGGCCTCGTCGAGGCGGCCTTCAAGCTCAGCGATGCGCTCCTCCGCAGCGACCCTGTCGCGAGCCCCGCGGCGGAATGACATGATGAGCAAAGCGAAAGCGCCGGTGACGGTCAGAACCGCAATGAGGGCCAGGATCTCGCCCGCCAAGCTGTTGCCGAAACCGGCGCCCATGTCTTCTCCGGTCAAAGTGCCGGGATGCCGCACGAATCAGCGCGCCATCCGCCCCTGTTCCGTATAGCCAAAGACAGGCCGCTCCAAAATGAAACAATCTCAGTAGCGGTAGTATTCCGGCTTGAACGGGCCTTGCGGGGTGACGCCGATATAGGCCGCCTGATCGTCCTTCAGCCTGGTCAGCTTCACGCCCAGCTTTTCGAGGTGCAGGCGCGCCACCTTCTCGTCGAGGTGCTTCGGGAGAACATAGACCTCGTTCTTGTACTTGCCCGTCCCGGCGGAGCCGAACAGCTCGATCTGCGCCAGGGTCTGATTGGTGAAGGAGGCGGACATGACGAAGCTTGGGTGACCCGTGGCGTTGCCGAGGTTCACCAGCCGGCCCTGGGACAGCAGCAGCACCCGCGCGCCGGACGGCATGTGGATCATGTCGACCTGCGGCTTGATGTTGGTCCACTTGAAGTTGCGCAGTTCCGAGACCTGGATCTCATTATCGAAGTGGCCGATGTTGCAGACAATCGCCATGTCCTTCATCTGCTTCATGTGATCGACGGTGATCACGTCCTTGTTGCCGGTGGCGGTGACAAAGATGTCGGCAGTCGATAACACATCCTCGATGGTCTGCACGGCAAAGCCGTCCATGGCCGCCTGCAGCGCGCAGATGGGGTCCACCTCGGTGACGACGACGCGTGCGCCAGACCCTTTAAGCGAGGCGGCGGAGCCCTTGCCCACGTCGCCGTAACCGCAGACGACGGCGAGCTTGCCCGCCATCATCACGTCGGTGCCGCGGCGGATCGCGTCCACGAGCGATTCGCGGCAGCCATACTTGTTGTCGAACTTGGACTTGGTGACGGAGTCATTGACGTTGATCGCCGGGAAGGGCAGCTCGCCCTTCTTCTGCAGCTCATAGAGGCGGTGGACGCCGGTCGTCGTCTCTTCCGACACGCCCTTGATCGCGGCCTTCACCGTGTCGAACCAGCCCGGCTGCTCCTTGATGCGCTTCTTGATGGCGGCGAAGAGATATTCCTCCTCCTCGCTCTTGGGGTGCGCGATGAGGCTCGGGTCCTTCTCGGCCTTGGAACCGAGGAGGATGTAGAGTGTCGCGTCGCCACCATCATCAAGGATCATGTTGGAGGGGCGGCCGTCCGGCCAATCGAAGATCCGGGCGGTGAAGTCCCAGTAGTCCTTCAGGGTCTCGCCCTTGAAGGCGAAGACGGGAATGCCCGCGGCGGCGATGGCGGCTGCGGCATGGTCCTGGGTCGAGAAGATGTTGCAGGAGGCCCAGCGGACCTCGGCTCCCAGTGCGACCAGCGTCTCGATCAGCACCGCGGTCTGGATCGTCATGTGGAGCGAACCCGAAATGCGGGCGCCGCGCAGCGGCTGCAGCGCCTTGTATTCGGCGCGCGTGGCCATCAGGCCCGGCATCTCGACCTCCGCCATGTCGATTTCCTTGCGGCCCCAGTCCGCGAGCTTGATGTCGGCAACGTGATAGTCATGGCGGGTCATGGCGGTCCTCATCTCTTGGGTCGGGCGGTCCTATAGCAGTGGCGGGACCATCTGTCCACAAAGACATAAAGAAATCTTTATGTCGTGATAGAGGGGATGTTCCACGCGGCCTGCCCTATATTGGGGGCATGACAGCGATCCCTTTCGACAACAGCTATTCACGGCTTCCCGGCACCATGCATGTGGGGGTTGCCCCCACGCCGGTCGAGGCGCCGCGCCTCATCAAGGTGAACGAAGCGCTCGCCCGGGAGCTCGGCATCGATCCCGCCGGGCTGACGCCCGAGGTGGCGGTCGGCAATGTTCTGCCTGAGGGCGCTACTCCCATCGCGCAGGCCTATGCCGGACACCAGTTCGGGCATTTCGTGCCGCAGCTCGGCGATGGCCGGGCGATCCTGCTGGGTGAAGTGGTGGACCGTGCGGGGAGGCGGCGGGACATCCAGCTGAAAGGCTCAGGCCCCACACCCTTCTCCCGCAGGGGCGATGGCCGCGCGGCGCTGGGCCCGGTTCTCCGCGAATATCTGGTGAGCGAGGCGATGCATGCGCTGGGCATCCCCACGACCCGCGCGCTGATGGCCGCCACCACGGGCGAGAAGGTCTACCGCGAGCGGGTGCTGCCCGGCGCTGTGCTGACGCGCGTGGCCGCGAGCCACATTCGGGTCGGCACCTTCCAGTTCTTCGCGGTCAGGCGCGATCACGAGTCGCTCAATGCGTTGATCGATCACGCCATCGCGCGGCATTATACGGCGCTGGCGGGTGCTGACAGCAAGGCGCTCGCACTGCTCGACGCCGTGATGGAGGCGCAGGCCTCCCTCGTGGCGCGCTGGGTGCAGCTGGGCTTCATCCATGGCGTGATGAACACCGACAATACGAGCATCTCGGGCGAGACCATCGACTATGGCCCCTGCGCCTTCATGGATGCCTATGACCCGGCGACCGTCTTCAGCTCCATCGATGAATATGGGCGCTATGCCTATGCCAATCAGCCGCCGATCGCGCAGTGGAATCTCGCCCGCTTCGCCGAGACCCTGCTGGGCTTCCTCCATGAGGACCGCGAGGAGGCGATCCGCATCGCCACGGAACGGATCGAGGGCTTCCCTACGATCTATGCAAAGCACTGGCTGGCGGGCTTCCGCGCCAAGATCGGTCTTGTCTCGGAGGAAGAGGGCGACCCCGGCCTGATCCAGTCCCTGCTTGATGTGATGCAGCGCGAGCGGGCCGACTTTACTCTCACATTCCGCCGGCTGAGCCGGGGCGGCGAGCCTTCAGCTGTGGCGGAGTGGCTGCCCAAATGGCGTCAGCGCCTGGCGCGCGATCCGCTTGCACCGGACCAGCGCCTTGCGCTGATGCAGTCCGTGAACCCCGCCTATATCCCGCGCAACCATATGGTTGAGGCGATGATCGCGGCGGCTGTGGACCAGGGGGATTTTGGGCCCTTTGAGAATATGCTCTGTGTACTGATGAACCCGTATGAGGAACAGCCGGGAGCCGAGGCCTATGCTATGCCGTCCCCCGAGCCGGATGTGGCCTACCGCACCTTCTGCGGCACGTGACGAGAGGAATTCTGAATTGGCGTCATCCCGGCTTTCGCCGGGATCAAGTCTGTTTCCTTCCCTAGAACCGCTACAAGCTCGTAAACCCAAACGACGCGCCCGGCAGGTCCAGGTAGTGCTTCAGCTCCGCGTCGAGCTTCATCAGCGAGATCGAGAAGCCCGCCATTTCCTGCGATGTCAGATAGGACCCGACGAATGTGCGGTGGACCGCCACGCCATGCGCCTCCAGGATCTGCCGCACCCGGCGGTTGGCGATCAGCAGTTCGAACATGGTGGTGGCGCCGAGATTGTTGATGAGAAGCGCCACCTCATCGCCGTGGCGGAACGGCAGGTCGCGCAGGATTGCGTCCATCATCTGGTTCACGATGTCATCCGCGGTCGAGAGCTTCTGGCGCTTCACGCCCTTTTCGCCATGGGCCCCCATGCCGATCTCGATCTCGTCATCACCCAACTCGAAGGTGGGCTTGCCCGACTCGGGCAGCGAACCGGGCGAAACGGCAACGCCCATGGAACGGATGTTCGCCTCCGCCTTGGCGGTGATCCGGGCGACGTCATCGAGGCTCGCCAGTTCGGCAGCCGCCCCGCCCGCGACCTTGATGACGAAGACATCGCCCGCGATGCCGCGCCGCGCGTCACGGTCATCGGGTGATCCCGTCGCAACATCGTCGCGCACGCGGATGGTGCGGGTCTCGATACCTTCAGCGTCGAGCATCTCCGCCGCCATGTCGAAGTTCATGTTGTCGCCGGCGTAATTGCCGTAGACGAAGACCACGCCCTTTCCGCGGTGGATGGCGCGGGCTGTGGCACAGATGGTCTGGGGCGAGGGCGATGTGAAGACCTCGCCGCAGGCCGCACCATCAGCCAGGTTCCTGCCGAGGAAGCCGCCGAAGATCGGCTCATGCCCGCTGCCGCCGCCCACCAGCAGCGCCACCTTGGAGGAGGGCATGTCCTTGAGATAGAGCGCGCCATCCTCCTCCGCACGGGCCACGCGGCCGTCATAGGCCAGAAGCAGGCCCTCCATCATCTCCGCCGTGGCGCGGCGCGGAACGTTGAGAATCTTCTTCGGTGTCTTCATGGCGGGGCCCCCTTCTGGCCCAACCCGCATAACACGCAAGACCCGGCACTTGAAGCGCCGCCGGTGCGCGCCTAATCCTCTCACATCGAATCATTTCATGTGAGTCGCAGAGCCTGGAACAGGACTTCAAGGAGTGGATCGGCAACAGCGTCAGCCGCAGGGATGTGGTGACGGACAGGCTTCTTGGCGAGTATCGCGCCACGCTCTCCCCCTTCCTGTTCGAGACCAGCGAACTGCTCTGCCCGCCCGGCTTTCACTTCTCCCTCGCCCCCGCAATGCCGGGGGCCGGTGCGACGGGGCCTGACGGGGCAGAGCGCAAGGGCCTGTTCCTGCCGCCCATCCCGCTTCCCCGGCGCATGTGGGCGGGAGGCGCCATCGAAACGCTGCGCCCGCTCCGGCAGGGCGCCGCCATCACCCGCACCTCCACCATCACCGACATCCGGATGAAGCATGGCAGCACGGGCGAGCTTTGCCTCGTCTCCATCCTGCATGAGATTTCCGATGCCGATGGGCCTTCGATCCGCGAGCGGCAGGACCTGGTCTTCCGCGAGGCGGCAACGGCTCCGGAACCGGCGGTCAGCCTCGAACAGGCGATCGATGCCGAATGGACGCTCGAAGCCACGCCGCTTCTGCTCTTCCGCTTCTCGGCGCTCACCTTCAACGGGCATCGCATCCATTATGACCTCGCCCATGCGAAGGACGAGGGCTACCCCGGCCTTCTTGTGCACGGGCCCCTGCAGGCGGCGCTCATGCTGAACCTTATCGCCCGGCGCCTTGGCGAGGTGCCGCGCCATTTCTTCTATCGCTGCCTGTCACCTCTTTATGGCGGCGGCCGCCTTGGCGTGATCTTCGAGAAGGAGTCAGCACGGGTGCGCATCATCCGCGCTGACGGCTTCACAGCGGCGGAAGGCCAAGTTCACGCTCAAGGAACAGGCTGAGCATCACCGTCTTGGCATCGTTGATGATACCGTCCTTCACCATGCGGCGCATCTCGTCGAAAGGTATCTCGAGGACCTCGATATCCTCGCCCTCGTGAATCTGGCCGCCGCCATCGCCGATGCGCGCCTCATGGTCATAATCCCCAAGGAACATCGAGATGCGCTCGGTGACACAGCCGGGCGTGGCATAGGCGGTGAACGCATGGCGCAAGTTGGCGATCCTGAAGCCAAGCTCCTCCTCGGCCTCGCGCTTGGCGCAGACGGCGGGATCTTCGCCGTCGAGAAGGCCAGCACAGGCCTCGATGATGAAGCCGTCTCCGCCATCCGTCAGATAGGCTGGAAGCCGGAACTGCCTGACCAGCAGCACCGTGCCGCGCTGCCGGTCATAGGGCAGGACGCTGGCGCCGTGGCCGTGGTCATGCACCTCGCGCTGCAGGATCTCTGATGTACCGTTTTGCCGCGTGTAGCGGATGGTGTAGCGGTCGAGCCTCACCCAGTTGTGGGAGAGGGCTTCCACCTTCTCGATCTTCACGCGATTTTTCATCAGGCCCGCTCCTGTTTCACGGCCGCCAGAATGGCTGTTGCGCGCCTGCCTTCCCCAAGTTCCTCGACGGGCAGGGCCACGCGTCTGCGCCAGTTGGGCCATTCGCGATCTGTGCCCGGCACGTTCAGGGGGTCGGTCTCGCCGCTCAGGTCATCGGCCTGCACCAGCATGATCTGGGAGGGCGTGCTGGCCACAAGCCCGTGGACGGCTGCACTGGCGGATATCTCACCCGCACCCTGTGACCCGGCGAGCGCGTCGAGCAGATTCACCTCCGCCGCGCGCGTGGCCTTCCGGGCCGGAATGTCTTCGTCTGTCAATTGTCCGATGGCGCGTGCGATCTCGATGTCGCGCCCCGCGCGCCAGCCGGAGAAGGTCGGCAGGTCATGCGAGGCGAGGCAGGCAAGCGCTTGAGCGGGATAGTCCGCAGGCGGACGAAAGCCCGCTCCCTCACGCTCGAACCACAGCACGCGATAGGAGAGGATCCCGGCCCGCGACAGGCTGTCCCGCAGGCCCTCCGGCACCGTGCCCAGGTCCTCGCCCACGACGAGGCAGCGGCAGCGCTGGCTCTCGAGTGCCGTCACCGCGATCAGGGCGTCCAGCGGGAAGGTCACATAGGCGCCGTCGCGGCCCTCCGCACCTTGCGGCACCCAGAACTGGCGCGCAAAGCCCAGCACATGGTCGATGCGCAAGGCCGCCGCATGGCGCATGTTGGCGGACATGATGCGGGCCATCGGCTCCATCGCTTCGCGTTTGAGGGCAATGGGCGAGAAGGGCGGCAGGTTCCACACCTGGCCCGCTGCGCAGAAGGGATCTGGCGGCGCGCCGATCGACACGCCGGAGGCGAAGGCCGATGGATGGCCCTCGATCTCGCCGCCGTCGAAGGCGCAGCCCAGAGCGAGGTCATGGTAGAGGTTGCGGCGCCGCTCGGCCTTGCCGAGCTGGCCTTCAGCGATCCACTGCAGGAAGGCGCGGTAGGCGATGCGCTGCGGCGTCTCGCTCTCGCCCATGCGGCGCGCCTCGAAGCGGCCATGCGCCGCGAGTTGCGCACCGCCCCGGCGGCGGAACTCCTCGAAGGCCGGGCTGCCGGGGAACTCCGCGAAAGCCGCTTCGAGAACGCGTGCCTTCGCGGCCCACACGGCGGGGTAGTCGATGAGCGGCAGCCTCTCGAGATCTTGGAAGGCGGCGCGGCTCTCCTGCGCCAGCCGCGCGGCATGGGTGAAGGGGAAATCCTCGATCAGCTGCGCGATGCTGATGTAGAGCGGGTCGATGTAGTGGCGGTCGGAGGGCTGGTAGGGGCTCGCCCGCCCGCGGTCGGACGGGAAGAGGTGATGCAGCGGGTTCAACCCCGCATATCGCCCGCCGATCTCCTCCGTGAGCTGAGTAAATCGTGCGAGGGTCGTGAAATCACCGATGCCCTCGCTTGTGGCGTGCCGCAACGCATAGAGATGGGAGGCGAGGCCGAAGACGCGCGCGCCGCCGGAAATGTCCTCCGGCAGGAAGCAGCGGCCGGGGCTGACGATCACATCGCGCAGGGCGGCGCCGTCCTTGCTGATGCGGTAGCATCCGGGCTCCAGCCGCGCGGTCAAACTAGCACCCGGCGCAAGGTCATGCAGCTGTTCCGCGCCACGCTCATCGCGGATGGTGATGCGGCGGCGGCGTTCGGCGGCGGGAAGCAGCTGTGCATCTGTTCCCGCCTGCACGACAAGCGGCCCCGGCTCCGAGAGAGCCGACAGGGACCGCGCCACGGCGTCATCATCGGCGAAGCCAAGTCCCATCGCCGTCAGTAATGCGCGCTGCGCGTCGAGGCTTACGCGGTGATGCGTGCCGTCGACCTCCCACCAGTCCCCCGCAATTCCGGCCTTCCCGGCCAGCGCGGTAATGGTTTCATCGGGCACGCCCGCAGCCGTCATGCGCTCCTCCGCATGGACGGAGACGGCGCTTGCCGGGCACGCCTCACCTTCAGCGGAGGAGAAGAGCCGCACCCAGCGGTAACCATTGCGGCGGGGCAGCGCCAACTCGCCCGCATCGCCCCGGTTGAAGACGAAGGCGACACGCTTTGACCCGGCGGTGAGGAGGAGGCCCACCAGCGGCGCCCCCGGATCATCCCAGCGCATCGGCCCGCCATCGGCGCCGAACCATTGCGCCTCGTCCTCCCCAAGGTAGCGGTCAGAGAGGAAGGGTTTGAGCGCCCGGCGCAGATCCACCAGGCATGCGGTGAAGCCGATCAGGCGTTCATCGGCCTTGGCCCAGTCGAGCCAGGTGGTCTCATTGTCCTGCGCATAGGCGTTGTTGTTGCCGCCCTGCGTGCGTCCAAATTCGTCACCTGCCGTCAGCATCGGCGTGCCGCGCGAGAGGAACAGTGTCGCAAGCAGCGCGCGCGCGTCACCGCCGGGCCATGTGGGCTCATGCGCGTTGCCGTCGCGGTTCTCCTCGCCATTGGCAAAGTTGTTCTTGTGCGCATAGGTCACCGCATCGCGCAGCGTGAAGCCGTCATGCGCGGCGATGAAGTTGATGCCGGCGGAGGGCGGGCGGCTTCCGTCGCCGAAAACATCGGAGGAGCCCGCGATGCGTGTTGCAAAGCCGCCCGCGAGGCCTTGCTCGCCGCGCCAGAAGCGGCGCACATCGTCGCGGTAGCGGTCGTTCCACTCCTGCCAGCGCGGCGGAAAGCGCCCAAGCTGATAGCCGCCGGGCCCCACGTCCCAGGGCTCCGCGATCATGATGAGGCGGGAGAGCGTGGGGTCCTGCTCGATGGCCGCCAGCAGCGGCGCCTGTGGACTGAAACCCGTGAGCGTGCGCCCCATCACCGCCGCAAGGTCGAAGCGGAAGCCGTCGATGCCGGTGCGGGTGACCCAGCTTCGGAGCGCGTCCATGGCGAAGTGCACTACGGCTGGCTCGTCGAGTGCCAGCGTGTTGCCGCAGCCTGTGTCGTTCACCAGAACACCATCGGCATGGCGGTAGTAGAGCATGTGATCAAGACCGCGGAGCGACAGCGTGGCGCCGTGGATGTCGCTCTCGCCCGTATGGTTCAGCACCACATCGAGTATGACTCGCATCCCTGCCGCATGCAGCGCGTCGACTGCGGCGCGGATTTCAGCGAGGCCGCCCGGCGCCAGCCTTGGGTCCGGCGCCATGAAGCTCACCGGATTGTAGCCCCATGCGTTGGCAAGCCCCAGGCCGGGCAGGTGGCGCTCGTCGATCCATGCCGCAAGCGGCATGAGTTCTACAGCGTCCACACCAAGCCGCTTCAGGTGCCGGATGACCCCAGGTTCGGCAAGCGCCGCGACGGTGCCGCGCTTTTCCGGCGGCACCTCCGGGTGAAGCCTGGTGAAGGCCTTGACGGGAATTTCATAGATGAACTGCGGGCGGTGGGGCCTAAGCGATGCGGCATCTGCCGGGTCATGGCCTGCGATGGCTTTCGGCACCCGTGCCGACGTCTCAACGCCATGGCGCATGAGGTCCGGGTGGTGTGCGAACGCATGCGTGATGCGTGTCGCGTAAGGGTCGAGCAGCAGTTTCGCGGGGTCGAATCGGTGGCCCTGTTCAGGCGCCCATGGCCCTTCGGCGCGGAGCCCGTAGTGCATGCCGTCCTTCAGCCCCGGCACGAAGCCGAAATGCGTGTCTCCGAGGCGAGAGGTCAGCGGAATGCGCGCCACCTCGTCATCCTGTTCGAACAGCGAAACATAGATGCGCGTGGCATGGCGCGAGACGACAGTGACATGGGCGCCATCATCTGTGAGCGTGACGCCGGGCGGGAACGGCGGCGCGCTCAGGTGATCACCGTGGGCGCCGCGCGGCCGGTGTGCCGCTCGATCTCAGCGATGGAGCGCGACAGCGCGATCAGAGGTGCGAGGGCCTCCTGGGTCTCGATGCCGTGGCGGCTCGCATCGGGCTCGTAGCGCTCGATATAGACGCGAAGCGTTGCGCCCGCCGTGCCTGTTCCCGACAGGCGGTAGACGATGCGCGAGCCATCCTCGAAGAGCAGGCGGATGCCTTGCCCCGTGGTGCGCGAACCATCCACGGGGTCATCATAGGTGAAGTCATCGGCGGCGGTGATACCGTGCTGGCCGGGCAGTGCGGCGAGGCGCGCGCGCAAACTCTCCATCAGGGCGCCGGCGCCTTCCGATGCAACCTCCTCGTAGTCATGGCGGGAGTAGAAGTTCCGCCCATATTCGCGCCAGTGCTGGGTGACGATCGCGGCCACGCTCTGGCGGCGCTTGGCGAGGATGTTGAGCCACATCAGGACAGCCCACAGCCCGTCCTTCTCGCGCACGTGGTTCGATCCCGTGCCGAAGCTCTCCTCGCCGCAGAGCGTGGCCTTGCCGGCATCGAGCAGATTGCCGAAGAACTTCCAGCCGGTTGGCGTTTCATAACAGGCGATGCCCAGCTTCTCCGCCACGCGGTCGGGTGCTGCACTCGTCGGCATGGAGCGCGCGATACCGGCGAGGCCTTTCGCATAGCCGGGCGTCACCGTCGCATTGGCGGCAAGAATGGCGAGCGAGTCGGAGGGTGTCACATACATGCCCCGCCCGATGATCAGGTTGCGGTCACCATCGCCATCAGACGCCGCGCCGAAATCGGGGCCACCGTCGGGCATCACGATGTCGACGAGCTCCTTCGCATGCACAAGGTTGGGGTCCGGGTGGTGGCCGCCGAAATCAGGCAGCGGCGTTCCGTTCATCACCGTGCCCTTCTGAAAGCCAAGCATTTCCTCAAGGATGCGGTGCGCATAGGGTCCGGTGATCGCGCCCATGCCATCGAACTTCATCGCGAAGCCGGAGCGGATCAGATCGCGGATGGCGCCGAAGTCGAAGAGGCTTTGCATCAGCTCCGCATAGTCGGTGACCGGGTCGACGACGGCGACGCTCACGTTGCCCAGTTTCGTTTCGCCAATGCGGCCCAGGTCGATGTCCGGCGTGTCGACGGTCTTGTAGCTGGCGATCGCCGTCGTCCTCGCGAAGATCGCGTCGGTGATCTTCTCGGGCGCCGGGCCGCCATTGCTGCCATTGTACTTGATGCCGAAATCGCCATCGGGCCCGCCGGGATTATGGCTCGCTGAGAGGATGATGCCGCCGAAGGCGCGGTACTTGCGGATGAGGTTTGAGGCGGCTGGCGTGGAGAGAAGCCCGCCGCGCCCCACCATCACACAGCCGAAACCATTGGCGGCCGCCATGCGGATCGCGGTCTGCACGACCTGGGCATTATAGTAGCGTCCGTCGCCGCCGATCACCAGCGTCTGCCCGGCGAAGCCTTCCAGCGCATCGAAGATCGACTGGATGAAGTTCTCCGCATAATGAGGTTGCTGGAACACGGTCACCTTCTTGCGAAGGCCTGAGGTGCCGGGCTTCTGTCCGTCAAAGGGCGTGGTGGCGATGGTGCGGATCATGGGTCTGGCTCAAGCCTTCAGGAGATTGCTGTAGAGCTGGGCATAGGCAGCGGCACTCCGCCCCCAGGAGACGTCTGAGGCCATGGCGCGCTTCTGCATGCCGCGCCACAACGGCTCGTCCGCATAGCAGTGCGCAGCGCGCTGCAGCGCATGTTCCAACGTGGGCTGGTCGACGGGTGAGAACTGGAAGCCGGTTGCCACGCCGGCCTGGAGTGCCGCGTCATTGGCATCGATCACCGTGTCGGAGAGGCCGCCAGTTCTGGCAACAACCGGCAGGCAGCCATAGCGCAGGCCATAGAGCTGCGTGAGCCCGCAGGGCTCGAATCGCGAGGGCACGAGCATCGTGTCACAGCCTGCCTGGACGAGGTGGGAGAGTGCTTCGTCATAGCCCGTCACGACGGCGATGCGGCCGGGATGGCGTGCGGCTGCGGCGAGGATTGCCTGCTCGATCCCGGCTTCGCCTGTGCCGATGAGCGCCAGCCGCGCGCCACTCGCCACCAGCCCGTCGAGGCAGGAGGCGAAGATGTCCATGCCCTTTTGCCAGGTCAGCCGGCTCACCACGCCATGCAGGATGCCGTCACTCCTGGCGAGCTTGAAGTGCAGCTCGACCGCGCGCTTGTTGGCCACCCGCTTGTCCAGCGTCCTGGCCGTGTAGGCCTGCGGGATGTGCGGGTCCTTCGCGGGGTTCCACACTTCATCATCGATGCCGTTGACGATGCCTGTCAGCACGCCGCGCCTGGCGCGCAAAAGCCCGTCGAGGCCCATGCCATAGTCGGGCGTGCAGATCTCCTGCGCATAGCTGGGGCTTACCGTTGTGATGCAATCCGCCGTGGCGAGCCCGCCCTTGAGGAAGCCGACATTGCCGTAATACTCGAGCGCCTCGATAGAGAAGGCCTGTGCGGGCAGGCCCAGCGTGCCGAAGAACGAGGCGGGGAACTGCCCCTGGAAGGCGATGTTGTGAACCGTCATCACGGTCTTCAGCTTCTTCGCGGCGGTTGAGAACCGCACATAGACGGGGGCGAGTGCCGTCTGCCAGTCATGGCAGTGGAGGATATCCGCCGGTTTCATTCCCGCCTTGCCACACGCCACATCCGCGGCGGCCTTCGAAAAGGCGGCGAAGCGGCGCGCATTGTCCGGCCAGTCCTTGCCGTCCGGTCCCAGATAGATGTTGCCCGCCCGGTCAAACAGATGGGGCGCATCGACGGCGATGATGTCGAGGCCCTTGGCCATGCCGCGGAGAAGCCGCGCCTTTCCGCCGAAGAGATCGCCATAGCTGTGCAGCACGGCAGGGTCCTCAAGCGCGGCCATGACGGCGGGATAGCCCGGCACCACAGTGACGACGCTGATGCCCTGTCCTGCAAGTGCGGCGGGGAGTGCTCCGGTCACGTCGGCCAGCCCGCCGGTCTTCGCCAGCGGGAAGATTTCGGAGGCGGCGGCAATGATCTTCATGGGGTGAGGCGGTCGATCATCGGCTGGGTGATGAGGCAGATGCCGGACGCCGTGCGGCGGAAGCGCTTGGCATCGAGCTCGGGATCCTGCCCCACCGCCAGCCCTTCCGGAATCACCACGCTGGTGTCGATGACGACCTTCTTGAGCTGCGCATTGCGGTGGATGTGGACAGAGGGAAGCACCACTGCTTCCTCCAGCGACGAGAAGGAGTTCACCCGCACATTGGGAGACAGGATGGTGCGCTTGATCGAAGCGCCCGAGACAATGCAGCCGCCCGAGACAAGTGAGGCCACGGCGGAGCCGCGCCGGCCTTCGAGGTCATGCACGAACTTGGCGGGAGGCGTGACTTCCGAATAGGTCCAGATCGGCCAGTTCTGGTCATAGAGGTCGAGTGCGGGAAGCGTCTCGGTCAGGTCAATGTTCGCTTCCCAATAGGCGTCAACCGTTCCCACATCGCGCCAATAGGCTTCCGTCTCGTATTCCGAGCGCACGCAGCTGGAATTGAAGCGGTGGGCCACGGCCTTACCATTCTGCACGAGGTAGGGGATGATGTCCTTGCCGAAGTCGCGGCTGGAGGAGGGGTCCGCGGCATCGCGGCGGAGATGCTCGGCGAGCTTCGCCATCTCGAAGACATAGATGCCCATGGAGGCCAGCGCCATGTCCGGGTTGCCGGGAATGGCGGGCGGGTCCTTCGGCTTTTCCACGAAGGCGGTGATGCGGTCCTGCGCGTCCACTGCCATGACGCCGAAGCCCGTCGCCTCCATGCGCGGCACCTCGAGGCAGCCGATCGTCACATCGGCCCCGGAGTTGACGTGCTGCTGCAGCATCAGCTCATAGTCCATCTTGTAGATGTGGTCGCCCGCGAGGATCACCATGTATTGCGGATTGTAGCTCACGATGATGTCGAGGTTCTGGTAGACGGCGTCCGCCGTTCCCGCATACCACTGGTCCTCGGAGACGCGCTGCGAGGCGGGCAGGATATCGAAGCTCTCGTTGCGTTCGGGGCGGAAGAAGTTCCAGCCGCGCTGCATGTGGCGGATCAGGCTGTGCGCCTTGTATTGGGTCGCAACCCCGATGCGCCGGATGCCGGAGTTCAGCGCGTTGGACAGCGCGAAGTCGATGATTCGGGACTTGCAGCCGAAGGGCACGGCGGGCTTGGCGCGCCGGTCAGTGAGTTCCATCAGCCGGCTGCCGCGGCCGCCCGCGAGCACATAGGCCATGGCATCGCGTGCCAGCGGTCCGGTCCTGCGGTGTAAAGCCATGCCGTGTTCCCTTCGTTGCTACCCGTCCAGCATGAAATACAAGGTTGCAAGCGGTGGCAAGGTCACCTTTGCATGGGCAGGCTTGCCGTGGGAGGGGTGGGGCTCCGCGTGGACGCCACCCATGTTGCCAAGCCCCGAGCCGCCATAGTCGCCTGCATCGCTGTTGAGGATCTCCCGCCAGTGGCCAGCCCGGGGCAGCGGCAGCACATAGCCGTGCCGGGGCACGGGCGTGAAATTGCTGACCACCACCACGATGGCCCCGCCGTCGCCCGCGTGCCGCGCCCAGGCGAAGACCGAGTTGTCCCGGTCATCCGCCAGCAGCCATTCGAAGCCTTCGGGCTCGCAGTCCCGCGCGTGGAGGGCCGGAATGCCGCGGTAGTGGCGGTTGAGGTCCCGGACGAGGGATTGGACGCCCCGGTGCGCCGGGTGATGATCGAGTTCCCAGTCGAGGCTGCGGGCTTCCGACCATTCCTGCCACGGCGCCAGCTCTTGCCCCATGAACAAGAGCTTCTTGCCGGGATAGCCCCACATGAAGGCGTAATAGGCCCTGAGCGTCGCGAATTTCTGCCAGGCATCGCCCGCCATCTTGTTGAGAAGCGAGCCCTTGCCATGCACCACCTCGTCATGGGACAGCGGCAGCACGAAATTCTCCGAGAAGGCATAGAGCAGGCCGAAGGTCAGGTCATTGTGGTGGTGCTTGCGGTGGATGGGCTCACGCTTCAGGTAGCTGAGCGTGTCATGCATGAAGCCCATGTTCCACTTGAAGCCGAAGCCCAGCCCCCCCGCCGAGGTCGGCTGCGAGACGCCGGGAAAGGCGGTCGATTCTTCCGCGATCGTCACCGCTCCGGGGTTCTGGCCATAGGCCTCATGGTTCACCCGCTGCAGGAAGGCGATGGCCTCGAGGTTCTCGCGCCCGCCGCGCTCATTGGGAATCCATTCGCCGTCCTTGCGCGAATAGTCGAGGTAGAGCATCGAGGCCACCGCGTCGACGCGCAGCCCGTCGGCATGGTAGCGCTCCAGCCAGAACAGCGCATTGTTGAGAAGGAAGCTCGCAACCTCGCGCCGCCCGAAGTTATAGATCGCGGTGTTCCAGTCCGGATGGAAGCCCTGGCGCGGGTCCTCATGCTCATAAAGTGCCGTGCCGTCGAAGCGGGCAAGCCCGTGCTCGTCGGTGGGGAAGTGTGCGGGCACCCAGTCGAGGATGACGCCGATCCCCGCCTGATGCGCGCGGTTGACAAAGCGCGCGAAGCCTTGCGGATCGCCGAAGCGCGAGGTTGGCGCGAAGAGGCCCGTCGGCTGGTAGCCCCAGGACGGGTCGAAGGGATGCTCGCTGATGGGCAGGAGCTCCAGATGGGTGAAGCCCATCCCCGCCGCATAGGGGACAAGCCTGTCCGCCAGCTCGTCATAGCTCAGAAAGGATCCGTCGTCGCGGCGCTGCCAGGAGCCGAGGTGAACCTCATAGACCGACATGGGCCGCCGCCGCGGGTCGCCGCTGCGGCGCTCGGACATGTAGGCCTCGTCGGACCAAGTGAAATTGTCGGTGCGCGCGACCTTCGAGGCCGTCCTCGGCCGCATCTCCGCCGCGAAGCCCATGGGATCGCTCTTCAGCGGCAGGAGCTTTCCTTGCGGATCGAGCAGCTCGTATTTGTAGCACTGGCCTTCATGCGCGCCGGGAATGAAGATCTCCCACACGCCGGTGTCGCGGCGCTTCCGCATCACATGGCGGCGGCCGTCCCAGCCATTGAAGTCTCCCACAACGGAGACGCGCGAGGCATTGGGCGCCCAGACGGCGAAGTGCACGCCGTCATGGCCTTCATGCCGCATCGGGTGGGCGCCCAGCCGGTCATGCAGGCGCAAATGGTTACCCTCGCCGATGTAATAGTCGTCAAGCGGGCCCAGCACGGGCCCCAGCAGATAGGCGTCGGCGACAGTCCATTCGCCCCCAGCATTGCGGGCGCGGTAGACGAGCGGTGTGCGCTCCGTGACGGAGACCGGACCTTCGAAGAAGCCCGCGGGATGGCGGCGCTCGAGGGGGGTAGGATGCCTGCCATCCGCCGTTTCGGCGGTCAGCTCCTCCGCACCGGGCACAAAGGCGCGCGCCACCCATATCCTGCCCATCTGTTGCAGGCCCAGCACGGCAAAGGGATCACCGTGACGGCCACCGGCGATGGCTTCGATCTCAGGCGTGCTGGTCTTCCAGTCGGGATCGGCCATGGCTGACGTCGGCTCCTAGTGAACGGGGACGTTCCAGATCTCCCGGGCATAATCGCGGATGGTGCGGTCCGAGGAGAACCAGCCCATGTTCACCGTATTGAGGACTGTCTTGTGCGTCCAGTCTTCCCTCCGGTGCCAGATCTCCGCCACCTGGCGCTGGGCGGCGGCATAGGCGGCGAAGTCGGCCGCCACCATGAACCAGTCGCCATTGTAGAGGGAGTCGATGATCGGCCGGTAACGGTTGGCGTCATCGGGTGAGAACACGCCGGAGGCCAGCTGGTCCAGCACGTCGCGCAAGTCCGGCGTGGCCTCGATCACGGCGCGCGCGTCATGGCCCATGCGCCGCTTGCGCTCGACCTCTTCCGCCGTCATGCCGAAGATCACGATGTTGTCGCGGCCCACATGCTCGAGGATTTCGACATTGGCCCCGTCCAGCGTGCCGATGGTCAAGGCGCCGTTCAGCGCGAACTTCATGTTGCCGGTGCCGGAGGCCTCCATGCCCGCCGTCGAGATCTGCTCGGAGAGATCGGCCGCCGGCACGATCACTTCAGCCAGGCTCACATTGTAGTTGGGAATGAACACGACCTTGAGAAGACCGCGGATGGCGGGGTCGGTGTTCACCACCTGGGCCACGTCATTGGCGAGCTTGATGATGAGCTTGGCCTGGGCATAGCTGGGTGCGGCCTTGCCGGCGAAGATCTTCACGCGCGGCGCCCAGGGCTTTCCCGGATGCGCGCGCATGGCGTTGTAGAGCGCGATCGTCTCCAGGATGTTCATGAGCTGGCGCTTGTATTCGTGGATGCGCTTCACCTGCACGTCGAACATGGCGGCAGGATCGACCTTGATGCCCATGCGCGCCTCGATGAGGTTCGAGAGTTCCGCCTTGTTGTGGCGCTTGATGGCGGCGAAGCGCTCGCGGAAAGCTGCATCATCGGCAAAGCGGCGGCCTTCGGCCAGCCGTGAGGCATCATCGAGGACCGACTGTCCGATGCTCTCGTTGAGAAGGCCTGCAAGCTGCGGATTGGCGCCCAGCAGCCAGCGCCTGGGCGTGATGCCGTTGGTCTTGTTGTTGATGCGTCCGGGATAGAGGGTGTTCAGGTCGCGGAACACGCTCTGCTTCATCAGCGAGGTGTGAAGCGCCGAGACGCCGTTGATCGAATGCGAGCCCGCGAAAGCCAGCTGGCCCATGCGCACGCGCCTGCCGTTGTGCTCGTCGATGAGCGAGACGGAGGCGAGGAACTCGGCCGTGCAGTCCGGCCGCTTCTGCGCGTCCGCGATGAGCTTGGCGTTGATCTGGCAGATGATCTGCATGTGGCGCGGCAGCACATGCTCGAAGAGATGCACGGGCCAGCTTTCCAGCGCTTCCGGCAGCAGCGTGTGGTTGGTGTAGCCGATCGAGCCCTTGGTGATCTCCCAGGCTTCGTCCCAGCCGAAACCATGGTTGTCGACGAGGATGCGCATGAGCTCGGCCACCGCAATGGCCGGATGCGTGTCGTTGAGCTGGATCGCCACCTTCTCGGCCAGTGAGTGCACCTCGCCATATTGCTGCATGTGGCGGCGGATGATGTCCTGCAGCGAGGCGGATGTGAAGAAATACTCCTGCCTCAGGCGCAGTTCCTGGCCTGCGGGTGTCGAATCCGCGGGGTAGAGCACGCGGGTGATGATCTCCGCCTTGTTGCTCTCGGCCAGCGCTGCGCCATAGTCGCCCGAGTTGAAGGCGTCGAGGCGGATCGGGTCCACGGCGCGCGCCGTCCACAGGCGGAGCGTGTTGACCCGCTTGCCGCGCCAGCCGACGATGGGCGTGTCGCAGGCAGAGGCCACCAGCTTCTCGGACGGCTTCCACTTGCGTTGCTGCTTGTTGCCGACCTCGAGGCCGGACACCACCTGGCCCCCGAAGCCGATCTCATAGGCGGCTTCGCGGCGGCCGAACTCCCAGGGGTTGCCGTGCTCCAGCCAGTTCTCCGGCAGTTCCACCTGCCAGCCGTCCTTGATCTTCTGGCGGAACAGGCCGTGATTGTAGCGGATGCCATAGCCATAGGCGGGGATGCCAAGGCTCGCCATGCTCTCCATGAAGCAGGCGGCGAGCCGCCCCAGGCCGCCATTGCCCAGTGCCGCGTCGGGCTCCATCGCCTCCACGAGGTCGATGTCGACCTCGAGGTCCTGAAGCGCCTTGGTGAAGGCGTCCTTGAGTTCGAGGTTGCTCATCGCATCGCGCAGCAGCCTTCCGATGAGAAACTCGAGTGACAGGTAATAGACCCGCTTCGCCCTGGCCTGGTAGGCGGCCTTGGTCGATTCCATCCAGCGGTCGATGATGCGGTCGCGCAGCGCCAGCACGGTGGCGTTGAGCCAGTCATGGCGCTTGGCCACGGCGGGGTCCTTGCCGATCGAATAGGCGAGCTTCTCAAGGATTTCGGCGCGGATGGTTTCGGCGTCAGTCGCGCGCGGCGCGGGCTTGTTCATGCGTCTGGTCTCGTGAATGGCCCTGCTGGCCGGGGTTTCTAGAATAAATCAGTCGGGTTGACTTATACAAGTCCTTCGTGTCACGCCTGCGAAACTGAAAGTGTTGCAACCGCGCCGACGATCAGCGCAAGCCCTACCCATTGTCCCACCGACACGCGTTCCTTCAGGAAGATCATGGCGAGGATCACGGATCCCGCGCCATAGGCCGAAATGCCGATGCCCGCAAACTCGTTGCCGGGAAAATGCGCCGAGGCATTGACCGCCACGAGGCCCACGACGTCGAGCACGCCCATCGCCGCGATGCCGAGCCACAGCCTTGGGGTCAGCGGCGCGGGCTTCGCTTCGCTTAGTATGAAGGGCAGGATGGTGAGGAGGGCCGTGGCGCGCGACAGCCATGCGGCCTCGATGGCGCCCACCTGTCCGGCGGCATTCTGGCCCAGCACCACGGCCGAGGCATAGCCCAGCACCGACATACCGGCAAAGAACAGCAAAGTCGGCATCTTGCCGGGCTCGACGGCATTGATCCCGCCGTCCGGGGTGCCGGACCGGGCGATGATCAGCGCACCAATGAGTGTCGATGCGACACACCCCCACTGAAGAAGTGTCGGCTCGAGACCATTGAACACACCCCACATCACTGACAGCACGGGGTAACCCGCCGTGAGCGGCCCGACGAGCGAGATGGGCCCGAGGCTGAAGGCCTTGAACAATCCGCCGATGCCGAAGCCATAGGCCACGCCCAGCAGTAGGCCGGACATCAGCTGTTCGCCGCTGGCGCTCCAGATGCGTCCGCCCGGCAGCACATAAAGGCCGAGCAGCACCGCACCCGCCACCATGGCAAGCGCCGCCATGCGAAAGGCGCCGATGCGCCCCGCCATCATGCGCGCCAGAAGATCCGTGAAGGACCAGCACAGGGCGGCGAATACCCCCAGCAGCACGGCAATCATGGTTGCAAGTCTCTCCTTCTCAGCGCCTCCCCATGAGAGCACGCCCGCGCGCTGCAAGGTACTGCAAAACCGTCATGCTGACGTTTCCGGCGGACAAAGCGGCTCCTCCGCGCTATTGTGAAAGCCCTGACCCGTGCTTGGAATGCATTATGTTCCTGTCCGCTTTCGATATGTTCAAGATCGGTATCGGCCCGTCGAGTTCCCATACGGTGGGGCCGATGGTGGCCGCGCGCCGCTTCCTCGATCTCGCGGCGGCGGCCTCCCTGCCGCACACGGGAAGGCTGACTGTGACACTCCATGGCTCGCTCGCCTTCACCGGCAAGGGCCATGGCACGGACCGTGCCGTGGTACTGGGCCTTGCGGGCGAGACGCCGCAATCCATGGACCCGGACCGGGTGGAAGAGGTGCTGCGCACCATGGCCGAGCGCGGTGAGGTTGCCATCGCACCCCAGCACACCGTCAGCTTCAACCCGGCTCGCGACGTGATCTTCGACTTCGGCCCGGCGCTGAAGGGCCATGCCAATGGCATGGTGTTTCGCATTCTGGACGGCGACAGCAACATGCTGCTCGCCGAAACCTATTTCTCGATCGGCGGCGGATTCGTGCAGACCGAGGCCGAGCGCGCCGCATCCCTTGCCGAAGGCAAGGCGGCCGCACCTTCGGTCGATGTGCCCTATCCCTTCCGCACGGCAGCCGAGATGCTGGAGATGGGCCGCCGCTCCGGCCTCACCGTGGCGGAGATGAAGCGGGCGAATGAGCGCATCACCCAGACTGACGTGGAGCTCGACGCCAATCTGGACCGCATCTGGTCCGCCATGCGCGACTGCATGAACCGCGGCCTCGTCATGACGGGCACGCTTCCCGGCGGCCTCAAGGTCAAGCGCCGCGCCGCCGAGATCCACGCCAAGCTGAAGAGCGAGCAGGGCAACAACGCCATCCAGCCGCATCAGCTGATGGACTGGCTCTCCGTCTATGCCATGGCGGTGAATGAGGAGAATGCCGCAGGCGGCCGCGTCGTCACCGCACCCACCAATGGTGCGGCGGGCGTCATCCCCGCCACCATCCGCTACTATCTCGATCATTGCCTCGGCGCTGATGAGAAGGGCATCCGCGTCTTCCAGATTGCCGCCGCGGCCATTGGCGGCCTCATCAAGCACAATGCCTCGATCTCGGGTGCCGAGGTGGGCTGCCAGGGCGAGGTGGGCTCCGCCTCCGCCATGGCGTCCGCTGGGCTCTGCGCCGCGCTGGGCGGCACCAACGAGCAGGTGGAAAATGCCGCCGAGATCGCGCTCGAGCATCACCTCGGCATGACATGCGATCCGGTGGGCGGCCTCGTGCAGGTGCCGTGCATCGAGCGCAATGCCTTTGGCGCGGTGAAGGCGGTGACGGCGGCCTCGCTGGCGCTGCGTGGCGATGGCACGCACTTCGTGCCGCTCGACACCTGTGTTGAAACCATGCGCCAGACCGGCCTCGACATGAGCGAGCGCTACAAGGAAACCTCGACCGGCGGCCTTGCGGTGAACGTCGTGGAGTGCTGAACTCCGGCGCATGCCGCAATTCTCTCCTCCGCTCCGTGATCACCTGTTCTGCCTCTATGAGCTTCTCGGCTTCGAGGCTCACACGAAGCTTCCCGGTTTCGAGGCCTTCTCGCGTGACGTGATCGAGGCGGTGCTCACGCAATCCGCCCGCTTCTGTAGCGGCGTTGTCTATCCCCTCAACCGCAACGCGGATGAGGAGGGCGTGCATTTCGACAATGGCACGGTGCGGACGCCCGAAGGGTTCAGGGAGGCCTATGCGCAGCTTGTCGAAGGCGGCTGGCCAGCACTCACGGCGGCGCCTGAGCATGGTGGGCAGGGCATGCCGCACATGGTCAACATCCTGTTCGAAGAGATGCTGAATGGTGCATGCCTCGCCTTCGGGCTCTTCCCCGGCCTGACGCGCGGCGCCTATGTGCTGCTGAATGATTTTGGCTCAGAGGCGCAGAAGGCGCTCTATGGCCCCAAGCTCGCCAGCGGCGAATGGACGGGCTCCATGTGCCTCACGGAGGCCCATTGCGGGACGGACCTCGGCCTTCTCAGAACGCACGCGGTTCTCAAAGGCGATGGCAGCTTCGCGCTCACCGGCACCAAGATCTTCATCTCGGCGGGCGAGCATGACCTCACCCCCAACATCGTCTATTTCGTGCTGGCCCGATTGCCCGATGCGCCGAAGGGCTCAAGGGGCATCAGCCTGTTCCTCGTGCCAAAGTTCTTGGTCAATGAGGACGGCAGCCTCGCTGCGCGCAACGGCATCGCCTGTGGCGCGGTCGAGCACAAGATGGGCATCCATGGCTGTCCGGCTTGCGTTATGCATCTCGATGGCGCCACGGGCTGGCTGGTGGGCGAGCCGCACCACGGCCTCAAGGCGATGTTCTCCATGATGAATGCGGAGCGCATCGCTGTCGGCATTCATGGGCTTGCCATCGCGGAGGCCTCTTACCAGAATTCAGTCGCCTATGCGCGCGACCGGCTGCAGGGCCGTGCGCCTTCGGGGCCCCGTGCCCCGGAGAAGGAGGCGGACCCGATCATCGTCCACCCCGACGTGCGCCGCATGCTGATGACGCAGAAGGCGCTGACCGAGGGTTGCCGCATGCTGGCGCTGTGGATGGCACAGGCCCTCGATGTCGCCGAGCGCCACGCCGATCCGGTGGCGCGCAAGCAGGCAGATGATCTCGTGGCGCTGATGACGCCGGTGGTAAAGGCCTTCCTCACCGACTGCGGCTCGGACGTCGCCAACCTCGGCGTCCAGGTGCTGGGCGGCCATGGCTTCATCCGCGCCAACGGCCAGGAACAGCATGTGCGCGACGTGCGCATCACCCAGATCTATGAAGGTACCAATGGCATTCAGGCGATGGACCTGCTGGGCCGCAAGGTCATGCATCTGAAGCTGTTCGAGAGTTTCGCGGGGCCAGTCAAAAACTATATCGAACGCCATGAGGGCGATGACCGGCTCGCTGAATTCATTCCGCCGCTCGCCGCCGCGCATGACCTTCTCGAGGATGCCACCCGCCGTATCCAGTCGCGCGCTGGGGAATATCCCGAAGAGGCAGGCGCCGCTGCTGTGGATTACATGCGGCTCTTTGCATTGGTGTCGCTCGCCTATCTCTGGGTCCGTGCGGTGGAGGTCTCGCTGCCGAAGAGCAAAGATGATTTCCACCGCGCCAAGCTGGCCACCGCCCGCTTCTTCATGCAGCGGATATTGCCGGACACGGCATCGCTTCACGCCAAGATCGCGGCCGGTGCTGCCCCGGTGATGGAGCTGGATGAGGCGATGTTTTGAGGGTCTCTAGAGCCCCCGCAGATACCTCACCAGCCCCGCCGTCGAGCTGTCCAGCCCGTCCGTTCCCGTCTTCCCCTCGACAACCGGCTGCAGGCCTGTGGCCAGTTCCTTGCCGAGCTCCACGCCCCACTGGTCAAAGGCATTGATGTTCCAGATCGCGGCCTCGACGAACACCCGGTGCTCATAAAGCGCGATGAGGCGGCCGAGCGTGAATGGATCGAGCTTCTTGTAGGCGAGCGTCACCGAGGGCCGGTTGCCGGTGAACACGCGGTGCGGGGCCAAGGCCTTCGCCTCCGCCTTGCTCTTGCCCATGGCAACAAGCTGCGCCTCCGCCTCCTTCAGCGTGCGGCCCTTCATCAGCGCCCGGGATTGCGCGAGGCAGTTGGCGATGAGCAGCGCGTGATGCTCGCCCATGCCCGTCTCATGCGGTTCGGCGGCGATGAGAAATTCGACGGGGATGATGCCTGTGCCCTGGTGCAGGAGCTGGAAGAAGGCGTGCTGGCCATTGGTGCCGGGCTCGCCCCAGACGATGGGGCCGGTGTCGCCCTTGACGGGCTTGCCGTCCTTCGCCACGCGCTTGCCGTTCGATTCCATGTCGAGTTGCTGGAGATAGGCGGGAAAGCGCGACAGGCGCTGGTCATAAGGAATGATGGCGCGCGATGGGTAGGCACAGACATTGCGGTGCCACACGCCGAGGAGGCCCAGCAGCATGGGCAGGTTCTGGAGCAGTGGCGCCTCGCGGAAATGCCGGTCCATCGCATGGCCGCCGTCGAGGAAGCGGGTGAAGTTCTGAGGACCAATCGCGATCATCAGCGGCAGGCCGATGGCGGACCAGATCGAATAGCGCCCGCCCACCCACTCCCAGAAGCCGAAGATGCGGTCCTCGGAAATGCCGAAGGCCTTCACCTTGCCGATGGCTGTCGAGATCGCGGCGAAGTGCTCGCCCACCTTCTTCTCGCCCAGTGCCGCCGCGATCCATTGGCGCGCGGTCTTCGCATTGGTCATGGTCTCGATCGTCGTGAAGGTCTTGGACGCAATCAGGAACAGCGTCGTCTCCGGCTTCAGGGTCTTCAGCGTATCGGCGATATGCGCGCCGTCGACGTTGGAGACATAGTGAAGACGCGGGCCGTCATGATAAGGCGCAAGCGCCAGCGTCGTCATGGCGGGCCCCAGATCAGAGCCGCCGATGCCGATGTTGACGACATCGGTGATCTTCGAGGAGCGGACATCCTCTGCAAAGCCCGCCATGGCGGCGAGCACGGCGTTGACGTCCGGCATCACGTCTTGGCCCGCCACCATCACCGGCGTGCTGGCGCGGTTGCGGAGTGCCGTGTGCACCACCGCGCGCTGCTCGGTGGTGTTGATGATGGCGCCTGCGAACATCTGATCGCGCTTGCCTTCGACGTCCGACGCCTTGGCGAGCGCGGCGAGCAACTTCATCGTCCGTGCATTCAGCGCGCATTTGGAATAATCGAGCAGCAGGTCATCAGCCTTGGCCGAGAAGGCGGAGAACCGCTCCGGGTCCCGCTCGAAGGCGCGCCGCATGTCGGTCACGGCGCCCTTCTTCAGATGGGCCTTCAGCTCCTTGAGCACGGCACTGCTGTCGGCCTTTGCCATGGCTAGCTCCTCAGGGTTCCACCCGTTGCCTTGTTCACCGCCTGCACGATCTTCGCCGAGACGGCTTCGATTTCGGGCTCGGTCAGTGTCTTGTCCTTCGGCTGCAGCGTCACCTCTATGGCGAGCGAGGTCTTGCCACCGTCGAGCTTGTAGATGTCGAAGACGGTGACGTCCGCGATCAGCGCCTTGTCGGCATTCTTCGCGGCCTTGACCAGCTTGTCGGCTTCCACCCCATTTTCGACCACGAAGGCGAAGTCACGCGACAGCGGCATCAGGTCCGAGATGACGAGCGGCGGACGCGTGGCGCCCTTCTGCTTGGACGCCGGAATGGCGTTGAGGATGAGCTCGAAGGCGGCGAGCGGCCCCTTCACATTCATCGCAGAGAGGATGCGCGGATGAATCTCGCCGAAGAAGCCCAGCTTGTTCTGCGGGCCCATCTGGATCGTTCCCGAACGGCCGGGGTGGAACCATTGGGGTGCGCCGGCGACGACCTGCAGGCTCGCCACGGCTGCCCCTGCGGCCTCGAGCGCCGCCAGCGCATCGGCCTTGGCGTCGAAGGCGTCAACGGCGCGCGCGCCACCATGCACATTGCGGCCCATGAAGGCTCCGCGGCGAAGCCCAGCGGCCCTCAGCGTCTCGTCCTGCGGGCGGTCACCGGCATAGGCGTGGCCCACTTCGGAGAGCATCATGTCCGCAAAGCCCCGGTCCATGTTGCGGCCGGCGGCGGCAATGAGGTTCGGCAGCAGCGAGGGCCGCATGTCGGAGAGTTCCGACGAGATGGGGTTGGCCAGCTTCAGTTCCGGCTGCCCGCCGCCGAAGAGCTTCGCATGGTCCTCAGGGAGAAAGGCCCAGGTGATGGCTTCGTTGAAGCCCCGCGTGGCCAGCATGCGCCTGGCCGCCAGCATGCGCTTCTGCAGCGGGTTGAGCACGGGGCGGGCAATGGCGCTCGGCCGGTCCATCGGGGCCGGTGGAATGTTGTCGAGGCCATGGATGCGCGCCACTTCCTCGACGAGATCGGCCTCGCCATGGACATCGGGCCGCCAGGAGGGAACGGCACAGGTGAAGGCATCTGCCGTGTCGGTCACGCCGAAACCAAGTGCTGTGAGAATCTCCTTCTGGCGCTCGAGCGTCACATCCGCGCCGGCAAGGGTCTTCACCCGCGTCTTGCGAAGTGTGTAGCTCCGCGCGGTATCGGGCGCCTGACCGGCGGTGACCACATGCGAGGCCTCGCCGCCGCAGAGCTCCAGGATCATGCGCGTGGCGATCTCCGCGCCGACGGCTGTGAAGGCGGGGTCGACGCCGCGCTCGAAGCGGTAGCGCGCGTCCGAGGTGATGCCAAGCTTGCGGCCCGTGGCCGCCGTGCGCAGCGGATCGAAATAGGCGGCCTCGATGAAGACGTTGACCGTTTCGTCCGTGCAGCCCGAGTGGCTGCCACCGATGATTCCGGCGATGGCCTCGGGGCCTGCATCATCGGCAATCACCGTCATGCCGGGGACAAGCGTGTAGCCCTTGTTGTCGAGCGCCTCCAGCGTCTCACCGTCTTTCGCGAGCCTGGCGCGGATCGAGCCCTTCACCTTGTCCGCGTCGAACACATGCAGCGGGCGGCCATAGGCGAAGGTGATGTAGTTGGTGACATCGACCAGTGCTGAGATCGGCCGGAGCCCGATGGCCTTAAGCCTGCGCTGCAGCCAGTCGGGCGAGGGACCGTTCTTCACATTGCGGATGTAGCGGCCGACGAAGAGCGGGCAGGGCTTCGTGTCGCCATCGGGGAAGTCCAGTGACACCTTGATGGGAGACTCGAAACCGCCGTCGACCTTCTTCGCGTCGAGCGGCTTGAGGCGGCCCAGACCCTTCGCCGCGAGATCGCGCGCGATGCCATGGATGCCGAGCGCATCGGGCCGGTTGGGCGTCACCTTCACATAGATCATGGGGTCGTCGAGCCCCAGGGCCTTCGCCGCCGGCGTGCCGACGGGCCAGTCGCCCGAAACCTCGATGATGCCGTTGTGCTCATCCGAAATGAGAAGCTCGCGCTCCGAGCACAGCATCGCCTGGGATTCGACACCGCGGATCGTGGCCGGCGCGAACACCGTACCCGTTGCCGGAATGGTCACACCCGGCAGCGCGATGATCGCCTTGATGCCGGTGCGCGCATTGGGCGCGCCGCACACCACCTGCTTCGTTCCGTCCTTCGTCTCCACCACGCACTGCCGCAGCTTGTCGGCATTGGGGTGCTTCTCTGCCAGCGTGACATGGGCAACGGAGAAATCAGCCAGAAGCCTGGTCTTGTCCGTGAGCTCTTCCACTTCGAGGCCAACACCGATCAGCCCTTCGCAGATTTCATCGAGCGAGGCGGTGGTGTCGAGATGGTCCTTGAGCCAGGAGAGCGTGAATTTCATGGATGTCTTCCTTCTTCATCTTCTCCCGCGCGCGGGAGAAGACGCTCCGCGGCACGCGGAGCAGATGAGGGGGAGTGCGAAAGCGCAGTGCGGATCACCATCAGGGCCTGATCCAGGGCTTCGAGCACTTCGATATTCTGGAGGCGGATCACCTTGAAGCCGAGACGTTCAAGATGCGCGGTACGCTGCCTGTCCGACGAGATGTCGGCATCGGATGAGTGCGTGGCACCATCGACTTCGCCGATGAGTGCATGTTCGCGGCAGAGAAAATCGGCGATATAGGGACCGGCTGTTGCCTGGCGGATGAATTTGCAGCTGTCGAGCTTGCGGTTCCGCAGTTCCTGCCACAGCCGCTTTTCGGCGACGGTCTCGGTCTTGCGGAGCTGCCGCGCCAGTTCGGTCTTTGCGCCGTCACGCATGCCTTGACTCCCCCTCACCGGCCCGCGTGCCGCGGGCGTCCTCTCCCGCCTTGCGGGAGAGGTTGAAGCTCGAATCAATCTCTAGGGACGTCACGACAGCCCCCCGGCCAGTGTCGGCACCTGCAGTGCCTTGAAACCGTAATGCCTGAGCCAGCGCAGATCGGCCTCGAAGAAGGCCCTGAGATCGGGGATGCCGTATTTCAGCATGGCGATGCGGTCCAGCCCCACGCCGAAGGCCCAGCCCTGGACTTGTGCCGGGTCCATGCCGCCGGCGCGGATGACGTTCGGATGCACCATGCCGGAGCCCAGGATCTCCAGCCACTTGTCGCCGGTGCCGATCTTGAGCTGGCCGCCCTCGCGCGAATACTGGATGTCGACTTCCATCGACGGCTCGGTGAAGGGGAAGTGCGAGGCGCGGAAGCGCATCTTCACGTCATCAACCTCGAAGAAGGCCTTGCAGAATTCGGTCAGGATCCACTTGAGGTTCGCAAGCGTCGTCGTCTCGTCGATGATCAGGCCCTCGACCTGGTTGAACATCGGCGTATGCGTCATGTCCGAGTCGCAGCGGAAGGTGCGCCCGGGTGCTATGATGCGGATGGGCGGCTTCGAGGCCAGCATGGTGCGGATCTGTACCGGGCTCGTATGCGTGCGGAGCAGCATGCGGGAGCCGTCAGCCTTCTCGTTGAAGAAGAAGGTGTCATGCTCCTGCCTGGCGGGGTGCTCGGGCGGAATGTTCAGCGCATCGAAATTGTGGAAGTCGTCCTCGATGTGCGGGCCTTCGGCCACCGCGAATCCGAGGTCGCCGAAAATCTGCACCACCTCTTCCCAGACTTGAGAGACAGGGTGAACGGTGCCGGAGCCCTGCGGCCGGACGGGCAGCGTCACGTCGATCCGCTCGGAGGCGAGCCGTGCCTCGAGGGCGATTTCCTGCAGCTTCGCCTTGCGGTCCGCCAGTGCCTCGGCCACCTTGTCCTTCAGCACGTTCAGGGCGGCGCCTGCTTCCTTGCGCTCATCGGGGCTCATTGCCCCCAGGCCCTTCATGCGTTCGGAGATCGAGCCCTTCTTGCCGAGTGCAGACACGCGCACGGCTTCGAGTGCGGCCTCATCGGTGGCCGCCTCGATCTCGGCAAGGATCGACTGTTCGAGGTTCACGAGACTCATGGAAAATGTTCCTCTGGAAACGACATGACCGGGCACAGGTGCCGTGGAAGACACTTGTAGCCCGGTCAAGGCAAGCGGAATTCGACGTGTAGGATCGGCGAGGCTTGCGTTTAAGCCTGCGCGGCCTTTGCCTTCTCGACGAGAGCGGCGAAGGCGGCCTGATCATGCACGGCGAGATCGGCGAGAACCTTGCGGTCCACCTCGATCCCGGCCTTGGCCAGGCCGAAGATAAATCGGCCATAGGTCAGGCCGAGTTCGCGCGTCGCGGCGTTGATGCGCTGGATCCACAGGGCGCGGAAATTGCGCTTCTTGGTGCGGCGGTCGCGATAGGCATACTGCTCGGCCTTCTCGACGGCCTGCACGGCGACGCGGAAGATGTTCTTGCGGCGGGAGAAATACCCCTTCGCCTGCTTGATCACCTTCTTGTGGGACTTGCGGGCGACTGTACCGCCTTTTGAACGTGGCATTGGTCTGTCTCCTCAGGTCTTACTTGGCAAGATAGGGCATGTGGATCTTGACGAGGCGCTCATCGCCCGCCGCCAGAACCATCGTGCCGCGCTGATTGCGGATCTGCTTGTTGGTGCGCTTGATCATGCCATGGCGCTTGCCGGCCTGACCCGCCTTGATCTTGCCGGAAGCGGTGACCTTGAACCGCTTCTTGGCCGAGGACTTGGTCTTCATCTTGGGCATTTTGCTTCATCCTTTCAAAGCGTTAGAAAGCCGCCATGGCATGCCCTTTACAGGCCAGGCGGCTTGAACCGCCGGGTTTAAGCAAAACCAGCCCGGAAATGCAAGGTCTCCTAACCCCGCAATACAGGAAGTGGGGGAGAGGAAGAAAGGGGGCCTCAGTTATCAGCGCGGCGCCAGGACCATGACGATCTGGCGGCCTTCGAAGCGGGGTTCGGATTCGACCTTGGCGATCTCCAGCGTGTCTTTCTTCACCCGGTCGAGCAGCTGCTGGCCCAGCTCCTGGTGGGCCATTTCGCGGCCGCGGAAGCGCAGCTTGATCTTGACCTTGTCGCCTTCCTCGAAGAAGCGCTTGATGGCGCGCATCTTCACGTCATAGTCGTGGTCGTCGATCATCGGGCGCATCTTGATCTCCTTGATCTCGATGACCTTCTGCTTCTTGCGGGCCTCGGCGGCCTTCTTCTGTTCCTGGAACTTGAACTTCCCGTAGTCGAGGATCTTGCAGACGGGGGGCTTGGCATCGGGCGAGATCTCGACGAGGTCGAGATTGGCCTCTTCGGCCATCATGATCGCCTGGCGGATCGGCACGACGCCGACGTTGGCGCCATCCGCACCGATGAGGCGCACTTCGCGCGCGTCGATCCGGTGGTTGATCCTGTGTCCTTCTTCCTTTTGCGGGGGGGCGGCTCCGCGGCTTATCGATGGCCTCCTGGGTGGCATTGGCAAGTGGGCGAAAGCTCCTGTCGTCGGGGGCGCGTTTCTGGGTTCAGCGCTGCCCCGCTGGTTGGTTTGCAGCCGCTATAGACCTTGATTGGGGCATCCGCGTCAAGCGCCGATAAAGCGCCTCCATCAGAGGGTGCCGGAGCGCAGCCTCTCACCCCGCCGTCCGGGGCGCAGCGCCACCACCTGATCAGGCACGGTGATGTGGAAGACCGTGCCCTCGGTGCCCGTCTCCTTCAGCCGGATCTCCCCGCCATGGGCGCGGATCAGTTCAGCCGCGATGGCGAGCCCCAGACCCACGCCGCCAGGCTTTGCGGCACTCTGGAAGGCCTCGAAGAGCTTCGGGCGCACCCGCTCCGGAATGCCGGGGCCATTGTCCATGACCTCGATGGTGACCACGCTGGCCTCCCGCCAGGCGCGGATCGCCACATGGCCTTCCGGCAGCACGCCCGCCTCGCTCTCCGCCCCCTCGACAGCCTGGATGGCGTTGCGCAGCAGGTTGGTCAGCACCCGGTTCATCTGGTCGCGGTCGGCATCGATCTGCGTGTCGGGCGGCACGTGGTTGAACAGCACCACCCGGCTCGAGGCCTGCAGGACGGCCTGCTCGATCACCTCGTCGGCAAGCTCCTTGAGCGCCAGGCGCTCACGCACCGGCGGCGGCTCCTGGGCGCGGCCGAACTTCAGCGTCTCGGTGAGGAAGCCGATCGCCCGGTCGAGGCTGATGATGAGCTTCGGCGCGAAGCGCTTCACCGTCGGGTCCTCCGCCATGGCGAGCCGGTCGGAGATCACATGGGCGGAGGAAAGCATGTTGCGCAGGTCATGGCTCACCTTGGAGACGGCAAGCCCAAGTGCGGCGAGCCTGCTCTTCTGCTGCAGCATGGAGGCGAGTTCGGCCTGCATGTCATGGAGTTCGCGCTCGGCGATGCCGATTTCGTCCCTGCGGCCCGAGGGTGCGATGAGGCGGGAGCGGTCCTCGGGGTTCTGGCGGAAGGTCACCATGTTGCGGGTGAGCTGCTTGATGGGCCGCACCAGCACGATGTTGAGCGCCGCGAAGACCAGACCCGCCACGATCATCGACAGGATCACGGAAAGAATCAGGATGTTGATGCCAAAGCGGATCATCGCCTCGCGCAGCGGCGCCTCGTAGAGCGCCACCTCGATCACGTCGCCGGACATGTTGGGGGGCGTGTCGGTCACCCCGATCACCCGGTCCTTCCTCCGCAGCATCACCGCGAAGGCGTCGATCGCGGAAGGGATCCACTGCACCTCGCGGAGGTCATAGGAGGCATCGATCATGATGTCGGTGTCGCTCCTGAGCATGAGCTGGCGCATCTCGCCCCGGGTGAGCGAGACGACCAGCACACCCGCCCCTTTGAGGATCTCGGTGCGCAGGTCACTCGACAGGATGCGGTCGGGTGCGGCCTCGGCGGCAAGTGCGGCGATCTCGGCCTGGGCGATCCGGCCCTTCAGCCACTGAATGCGGAAATTGGCGATCGAGGGCAGGAAGATCAGGACTTCGCCCAGCATCACGAACACCACCGTCATGGCGAGCACCTTGCCGGAAAGCCCTCTCATGAGGCCCGGTCCATCCCGCCGCGCTGGCTTCTTCTCAGTGGTCATCCGTTCCGATTCAGGGTCTCAGCTTGTTCACCAGCCATATTACGCTGCGCAGCGCCCGATTGGATGCAAAATCCTGAAAATAGTTCACGGCCGCCCGCCGCCCCGCTTCGCCCCGGGTGGGATAGGGCAGAACCGGCGTTGCCATGGCGCTGACCTTGAGGCCGCGCTCCATGGCGAGAATCCACGGCTGGATCAGCTCGCCAGCGCCCGGCCCCACGATGCCTGCACCCAGAATCCGGCCGCGGCGGGTGGTGATGATCTTGACGAGACCATCCGTCCGCCCTTCGGCCTGGGCCCGGTCATTTCCGGAAAAGGGGCAGCGCAGCACGCGGATGGCATCGCCATGCCGTGCCCGCGCCTCGGCCTCGGTGAGGCCGGCCTGTGCCAGTTCCGGGTCGGTATAGGTCACATGCGGCATGTCGCTCCTGGCCTTTGCGGGCAGGCCGAAGAGCGCGTTGCGGATGACGATCCCCGCCTGGTAGCCCGCCTCATGGGTGAAGCGCCCGCCCGCCACGTCGCCCACGGCGAAGACCCGGCGGTTCGAGGTGCGGAGCCTGCGGTCAACGGTGATGCCCTTGTTCGTGAAGGCGATGCCGGCGGTCTCGAGGCCGAGCCCCTCCACATTGGGCCGCCGCCCTGCCGCCACCAGCAGGTGGGAGCCCGTCAGCGCCTCGCCCCCGTCCAGTTCGAGGCGAAGCCCTGCGCCGTCCCGGCTGACGCGGGACACCGCCTTGCCCGAAAGGATCCGCACCCCCTCGGCGGCGAGCCGCTCCAGCACCACGGCGGAGAGTTCGGGATCGTCCTGGGCGAGCGGCAGGCGTGCTTCGATCACTGTGACCCTTGAGCCAAGACGCCGATGCGCCTGCGCCATCTCGAGGCCAATCGGCCCCGCCCCGAGGATCAGCAGGTGCTCCGGCAGCGTGGCATTTTCGAACAGCGTCTCGTTGGTGAGGAAGGGCGCCTCCGCAAGGCCTGGTATCGGCGGCACGGCGGCGCGCGAACCCGTGGCGATGACGATGCGCCTGGCGGTGAATTCCTCGCCCGCCGCCGCGATCCGCCTCTGGCCCTGGAGGCGCGCTGCGGCCCGTACGACGGTGACGCCGAGTTTCTCGAAGCGCTCCTGGCTGTCATGCGGCGCGATGGCTTCCATGGCGCGGCGCACATGGGCGCGCACCGCTGCGAAGTCGATCTCGGGCTCCACCGGCTTCACCCCATAAGCCGCGCCGGAGCGCATGGCATGGGCCTGCTTCGCCGCCGCCAGCAGCGCTTTCGAGGGCACGCAGCCATAGTTCAGGCACTCGCCGCCCATCTCGCCCTTCTCGAACAGCACCACCTTCTGGCCGAACTGCGCGGCGGCGGCCGCGACCGAAAGCCCGCCCGAGCCCGCCCCGATCACCGCGATGTCGAAGGGGCGCGCCATCAGCCGGTCCTGCCGCGCCACAGCCTGATCGCGACGGGGATCAGCGCCACGAGGCCAAGCGCAGTCAGGCCCAGCCAGAGTTCGGGTGTGAGAAGGCTCGAGGCGTCAACCGAGAATTGGCAGTCCCCGGCGGCGGACCCCGCGAGGCACTGGCGGTAGCGGAGGAGTTCGGCGTCGATCACCCGGTCGAGACCGTCCCCCACCAGCGCGAAGGCCAGGGACGCGGGAATGATGCCGATTGCCGTGGCGGCGATGAAGGTTTTCAGGGGAATCCGGCTCAGTCCCGCCACGGCGTTGACGGCCCAGAAGGGAAAGACCGGCGTCAGCCTGAGGAAGAGCAGCAGGCCGAAGGCATTGTCGGAAAAGCCCTGGGCCAGTTTCTGCATCATCGGCCCGGCACGCTCGGCCAGGGCGGCGCCGAAGGAGGTCTTTACGATCTGGAAGACGGCCGTGGCCCCGATGACTGCCGCCACGACGGTGACAGGCGCGCTCAACACCCAGCCAAACAGGAAGCCGCCCGCGATGCTCAGGATGGACGCGCCCGGAATGGACAGCGCCACCGCCGCTACATAGACCAGCGCGAACGCGGCAAGCGCCAGGGCGAGATGATTGTCAACCGATTGGCGCAGCATGTCCCGGTTCTCGGCCAGCGCGGTGAGCGAAAGGTAGCGGTGCAGTCCAAGGCCGTAGCCCGCCCCAATCAGGACGAGCAGCAGGCCCAGTGGCAGCCAGCGCCGGAAGCCCGTGGCCGTCTCTTGCTGGATTTGGTGTGAGGGTGTCATGATCAGTGCCTCAAGACTTGAACCATTCGGGCCCGGAGCGATAGGGGGTGTCACCTCCTTGTGAGCAGAGTTCAAGCCCGGTGTTCGGCGCGTTGACTTCTCCCTGCTTTTCCCGCATAAGCCCGGTCCAAATTCCTGAAGCGCAGACACCGTGTCTCAGGGCATGCCCGGTTTTTCGGGCCATGTATGTGAAATCATTGGCCAATCGGCCCAAGACGGAGTTAAGAACGTGAAGCGCACTTACCAGCCCTCGAAGCTTGTCCGCAAGCGCCGCCACGGCTTCCGCGCACGCATGGCGACGGTTGGCGGGCGCAATGTTCTCGCCCGCCGCCGCGCCAAGGGCCGCAAGCGCCTGTCGGCCTGATCCGCCAAGGTTCCCGTGACATGGAGCGCCTGAAGCGACGGCAGGATTTTGTTGCCGCCGCCCGGGCTTCTTACGCCGCCATGCCCGGCATGGTGGTCCAGATGCGTGCGCGCGGCGACGAAGCGCCGCCGCGCGTCGGCTTCACCGCGACGAAGAAGCTCGGCAATGCCGTGATGCGGAACCGGGTGAAGCGCCGCCTGCGCGAGATCGCAAGGCTCGGCCTCATCTTCGGCGCGCGGTCCGGCCATGACTATGTGCTGATCGGCCGCGCACCCACAGCGGAGCGCGCCTTCTCCGATCTCGCGAATGATCTCACTTCCGCCTTGAAAAGGCTGCACCGCACCGCCCATCTGCCGGCGGATAAGGGAACATCATGAATTACGACAACAAGAATTTCATTCTTGCCATCGTCCTCTCGATGCTGATCATCTTCGGCTGGCAGTATTTCTATGCAGCACCCCTGCAGGAAAAGCTCGTCGCCGAGCAGCAAACCCAGAGTGGCCAGGCCGGAACCGCCGGGCAGACTGCCGCGGGCGGCGTCGTGCCGGGCAGCACGGCTGCCCCCGTCACGCGGGAGCAGGCCCTGGCCGCCGCCCCGCGCATCAAGATCGAGACGGACTATGTCGAGGGCTCGATCAACCTCCAGGGCGCGCAGATCGACGACCTCCATCTCGTCCGCTACCGCGAGACGATCGATCCCAAGAGCCCGACCATCACCTTCCTCTCGCCCGCCGGAACGCCGGGCGCACTCTTCGCCGAGCAGGGCTTCGTGCCCGCCACCGGCACGCTGGCCAAGCTGCCCGATTCCAAGACGGTGTGGACAGCACCCGCCGGTGCGGTGCTGACCGAGGCCAATCCCGTCACGCTGACCTGGGACAATGGCGCGGGCCTCGTCTTTACCCGCAAGATCGAGATCGGCGAGCAATATCTCTGCACCGTCACCCAGAGGGTCGAGAACCGCTCGGGCGCGCCCGTGGCGATGATTCCCTATGCCCGCATCCAGCGCCAGGACACGCCGCTGGTCTCGGGCTTCTGGGTGTTCTTCGAGGGCATGCTGGGCTGGCTCGACGGCAGCCTGCAGGAAATCCACTACTCAGACGTCGCCGGGCAGACCGAACCCCAGAAGATCGACACCACCGGCGGCTGGCTGGGCTTCACCGACAAGTACTGGGCGGCGGCGATCGTGCCGAACCAGGACAAGCCCGTGACCGCGAGCTTCGTCCACACCAAGTCCAATGGCCGCGACCTCTACCAGACGGATTACCTCGCCAAGGATGCGCTCGTCGTCCAGCCGGGCTCTTCCGCCACCCACCAGGACCTGTTCTTCGCCGGCGCCAAGGTGGTGAGAACCATCAACGCCATCGAGACGAAGCACCAGATCCAGGGCTTCAACTACATGATCGACTGGGGCTGGTTCTATTTCCTGACCAAGCCCTTTTTCTATCTGCTCGACTGGCTCAACGGCATCGCCGGAAACTTCGGGGTGGCCATCCTGCTGGCGACCGTGCTGGTCAAGCTTGCGGTCTTCCCGCTGGCCAACAAGTCCTACGCCTCGATGAGCAAGATGAAGAAGCTCCAGCCCGAGATGGAGAAGCTCAAACTCGAATATCCGGACGACCGGATGAAGCAGCAGCAGGCGATGATGGAGCTCTACAAGCGCGAGAAGGTCTCGCCGCTGTCCGGCTGCTTGCCCGTGCTGGTGCAGATCCCGATCTTCTTCGCGCTCTACAAGGTGATCCTGACCTCGATCGAATTGCGCCATGCGCCGTTCTTCGGCTGGATCCATGATCTGTCCGCACCTGATCCGACCAGCATCTTCAACCTGTTCGGCCTCATTCCCTGGACCGTTCCGCACATTCTGCTGATCGGCGTCTGGCCCATCATCATGGGCATCACCATGTGGCTGCAGATGCGGCTGAACCCCACGCCGCCGGACCCCGTGCAGGCCACGCTGTTCAACTGGATGCCGGTGCTCTTCACCTTCATGCTGGGCACCTTCCCGGCGGGGCTCGTCATCTATTGGGCCTGGAGCAACACGCTCTCGATCCTGCAGCAGTCCTACATCATGAAGCGCCACGGCGTGGAGATCGACTTCCTCGGCAACATCCGCGAAAGCCTGCCCTTCCTGAAGAAGAAGACCGCGAGTTGAGCGAGCGCTTCACGACCGACCAGATCGACGCGGGCCGCCGTCTCTTCGGCGGCCCGTCGCGCTTCCTGCTGGGTGTCGCCAAGCTGGAGCAGCTTCCGCCCGTGAAGGGCGTCGAGATCGCCTTCGCCGGCCGCTCCAATGTCGGCAAGTCCTCGCTCATCAACGCGCTGACCGGCGTCAATGGCCTGGCGCGCGCTTCCAACACGCCGGGCCGCACGCGCGAGCTCAACTTCTTCGACGTGAACGGGGCGCTCACCCTCGTCGACATGCCGGGCTATGGCTATGCCAAGGCCTCCAAGGCCGAGGTGAAGGCCTGGCAGGCGGTGCTCAGGGGCTATCTCCGGGGCAGGCCCGGCCTCACCCGCGCCTTCGTGCTGGTCGACAGCCGCCACGGCATCCTCAAGGCCGATGAGGAGATGTTCGAACTTCTTGATGAGTCCGCCGTCACCTACCAGGCCGTGCTGACCAAGACCGACAAGATCAAGCCGGCCGAGCTTGCGAAGGTCTTCGAGACCGTCACCGCCGCGGTGAAGAAGCACCCCGCCGCCTTCCCCGAGATCCATGCAACCTCCAGCGAAAAGGGGGGCGGCATCGCCGAACTCCGGGCGGAGATCGCGGGGTTGCTGTGATCGCTGCTCTCTTTTTCCTCGCCCCCACGCAAGTGGGGGAGAGGGCAGGGTGAGGGGGTGGTTCAGCATGGAAGGCGTCAAACAGCGGACTCGCGGAGAGACCCCCTCTTGCATTCCTCTCCCCCCTTTGAGGGTGGAGAGGAATGCAAGAGGTAGCGCATCAACACCCTTTGAATCCGCCGCCAATGTCCTGTATGGCGCTTCACGACTGACGGGGACCAAACTCATGGATGACATCGGCACAACGGCCCGAATCCTTTCCGAGGCGCTGCCCTTCCTGCAGCGCTATGACGATGAGGTCATCGTCGTGAAGTATGGCGGCCACGCCATGGTGGACCCCAAGCTCGCCCACCAGTTCGCCCGCGACATGGTCATGCTCAAGGTCTGCGGGCTGAACCCCATCGTCGTCCATGGCGGCGGCCCCCAGATCAACAAGATGCTCGACAAGCTGGAGGTCCAGCCGGAATTCCGGGATGGGTTGCGCGTCACCGACGAGGCCACCATGTCGGTGGTCGAGATGGTGCTGTCGGGTTCGATCAACAAGTCGATCGTCGCTTCGATCCAGCAGGCTGGCGGCCGCGCCGTGGGCATCTCCGGCAAGGACGGAAACCTGATGATCGCCAGGAAGCTCACCAAGCAGAAGACCGATCCCGTCACCGGCCAGACGGTGGAGATCGACTTTGGCTTCGTCGGTGAACCGGCGAAAATCAATACCGGCATTCTCGAGAACATCATGAAGAATGACGCCATCCCGGTCATCGCACCGGTGGGCGTCGGGCGTGACGGCGAGACCTTCAATGTGAACGCCGATACGGCGGCGGGCGCCATCGCGGCGGCAACCCGCGCCAAGCGCCTGCTGCTCCTGACCGATGTCGCGGGCGTGCTCGACAAGGACAAGAACCTGATCAGCGAATTGAAGATCGGCGATCTTCCGGGCCTGATTGCCGACGGCACCATCACCGGCGGCATGATCCCCAAGGTGGAAAGTGCCGCGGATGTGGTGAAGTCCGGTGTCGAGGGCGTCATCATCCTCGATGGCCGCGTGCCGCATTCCGTGCTGCTGGAGCTGCTGACCCCGCATGGCGTGGGCACGCGCATTTCGCGGACCGGCGTATGAGGGGCTTCAGCCACGTCGATACCTGGGTGTTCGACCTCGACAACACGCTCTATCCGGCGAGCTGCCGGCTGTTCGACCAGATCGATGTGAAGATGGGCGAATTCGTCTCGCGCCTCCTCAACGTCGAATACGCGGAAGCCAAGCGCCGCCAGAAGGAGATGTTCTACAAATACGGCACGACGCTCCGTGGGCTGATGATCGAGCACGGCATCACGCCCGATGACTTCCTCGACTATGTGCATGACATCGACCACTCGCCCATTCCGCTCAACACGCTCCTCGATGAGGCGCTCCACGCGCTGCCCGGCCGCAAGCTGATCTTCACCAACGGCACGGTGGCCCATGCCGAGAAGGTGCTGAACCGCATCGGCATCACGCATCACTTCGGCGACATCTTCGACATCGTGCATTCGGACTTCATCCCCAAGCCCGAGATGGAGCCTTACGCCAAATTCATCCGCCAGACGGGGATCAGGCCCGAAACCTCCGCCATGTTCGAGGACATCGCGCGCAACCTCGAGGCCCCGCATGCGCTGGGCATGACCACGGTGCTGGTGGTCAGCCCGGAGAACCGCGACGCGGAACACCTGAACAGGCACTCGGGCGGCATCGCCCAGGAGCACATCCACCATGTGACGGACGATCTCGCTGGCTTCTTGGCCAGCTTGACCCCGTCATCCAATTCATCGAAAGCCAGCGCCAAGTAAAGAGCCGGGAGGGACAGCATGATCGATCTTCAGACCACCATTGAGCAGGCCTGGGAGGCCCGCGACAAGGTCAATCTTGAAACCAGGGGACCCGTGCGCGATGCCGTCAACGCCGCCCTCGATCTGCTCGATTCCGGCAAGGCCCGCGTTGCCGAAAAGCAGGGTGCGGACTGGCACGTGAACCAGTGGCTCAAGAAGGCCGTGCTCCTGTCCTTCCGCCTCAATGACATGTTGATGATTTCAGGCGGCCCCGGCGGGTCCGGCTGGTGGGACAAGGTGCCCTCCAAGTTCGATGGCTGGGGCGAGAAGGAGTTCCGCACCGCGGGCTTCCGCGCTGTCCCGAACTGCGTGGTCCGCAAGTCGGCCTATGTGGCGCCGGGCGCCATCCTGATGCCGTCCTTCGTCAACCTCGGCGCCTATGTCGACACCGGCACCATGGTCGATACCTGGGTAACGGTCGGCTCCTGCGCCCAGATCGGCAAGAACGTGCATCTCTCAGGCGGCGTCGGCATCGGCGGCGTCTTGGAGCCGATGCAGGCGGGCCCCACCATCATCGAGGACAATTGCTTCATCGGCGCGCGCTCGGAAGTGGTCGAGGGCGTGGTCGTGGGCGAGGGCTCGGTCATCTCCATGGGCGTGTTCATCGGCCAGTCGACCAAGATCATCGATCGTGAGACGGGCAAGGTCCACATGGGCAAGGTGCCGCCCTAGTCGGTGGTCGTCTCGGGCTCGCTGCCGCAGAAGCCCTATGCCGACGGCTCGCCCGCTCCCTCGCTCTACTGCGCGGTGATCGTCAAGCGCGTGGACGAGAAGACCCGCTCCAAGACCTCCATCAACGAGCTGCTGCGGGACTGAGTAGAGCCTCTTTTCCCTCGCCCCAGTCTGGTCCATAGTCCGCCCCGCAGAAACCGGCGCGGCAAGTGCCGGATACAATGGGGGTGAGACATGGATTGGACGTATCTGTTCACGAGCTTCGAGGGCCGCATTGGCCGCAAGTCCTACTGGATGGGCAGTCTGGTGTTCGTCGTCGTCAGCATGGTGGCGGGGCTGCTGGACGTGATTCTGGGAACGACAGGTGAGAGCGGCTGGGGCGCGGTGAGTGTTATTGCTGCGCTCGCCATGATCTATCCGGCCTTAGCACTCTATGCCAAGCGCTGGCATGACCGGGGCAAGTCCGGCTGGTGGTCGCTGATCGGCCTCGTGCCCATCATCGGCAGTGTCTGGATGCTGGTGGAACTCGGTTTCCTGAAGGGCGCCAGCGGCAACAACCAGTATGGCGCGGATCCCGTTCCGGCGTGATCTCCGCTGAGGATTGCTGGAGCCCGGCCCATGCTGGCCGGGCTCTTCTTTTGCCTGTAGAATGTGCCCCATGAAGAACGCCCCCACCGACTCCGTGCCCCTGCTGCAGGAGCTGATCCGCTGCCGCTCCGTCACACCTGCCGAGGGCGGCGCGCTCACCTATCTCGAGAACCTGCTCTCGACCCATGGCTTCGTCTGCCAGCGGCTGATCTTCCGCGAGGAGGGAACGCCTGACGTGGAGAACCTCTTCGCCCGCATCGGCACCAGCGCGCCGCACCTCTGTTTCGCGGGCCACACGGACGTGGTGCCGGAAGGCATCCTCGACAGCTGGACGCATTCGCCCTTCGCGGGCGAGATCGACAATGGCTTCATCTTCGGCCGCGGCGCGTGTGACATGAAGGGCTCGGTCGCGGCCTTCGCTGCCGCCGCCATCGACTTCGTGAAGGGCAGGGCCAAGTTCAAGGGTTCGCTCTCCTTCCTGATTACGGGCGACGAGGAAGGCCCCGCCATCAACGGCACGGTGAAGGTGCTGAAATGGATGGCGGAGAACGGCCACATCCCCGACCATTGCCTCGTCGGTGAGCCGAGCTGTGTCGACCGTCTGGGCGACACGATCAAGATCGGGCGGCGCGGATCGCTCAGCTTTCATGTGACGGTCGAGGGCCGCCAAGGCCACGCCGCCTATCCGCACAAGGCGGACAATCCGATCCCCAAGCTCGCCCGCTTCATCGACAAGATCGCAGCCGCACGGCTCGATGAGGGGAACGACCATTTCGATCCCTCGACGCTCGCCGTCACCACCTTCGATGTCGGCAACCCGGCGGGCAATGTGATCCCGTCACGCGCCATGGCGAAGTTCAACATTCGCTTCTCGCCCGAGCACAGCTTCGCCTCGCTCCGCGCCTGGGTTGATGGCGAAATCGCCGCCGTGAAGGCTGAGATGGGCGGCACTTGGTCTGTCTCGGCCACCGAGGGGGCGGATGCCTTCATCACCGAGCCCGGCGCCTTCGTCG
>JBEILC010000004.1:0-45171 GCA_040379425.1 Hyphomicrobiales bacterium | reverse complement strand
TCACCCTTGGCAATGTCCAGGTTGAGGTTCTTCACGACGAGCGTCTCGCCGTCATAGCTCTTCTGCACGTTGGCAAAGCGCACCATCGGTTCGCCCGCGGCCACGTCCTTGTTCATTCCCCTGTTTCCTCGCCTGGTTCTGCTTGAGGTCTGCTTGAGAAAAGATCATAGGGCGGGATCGGAGGGATGCAAGTATTTCGGCGATCCCCCTGTCACGCACACGCCCAAGTTCCGTCATTCCGGCGAAAGCCGGAATCCAGCTTTGCTGGCCCAAAGCGGGATGCCAGCTTGCGCTGGCATGACGGCCGCGGAAGGGGCTGGCCCTCGTTGCCTCAGCGCTTCTTCTTCGCCGGGGCCTTCTTCTTGGCCGAACGCTTCGCCTTGGGCGCGCCGACGATCAGGTGCTCGGGGCCATAGGGGAAGCCAGTGATGTTCCGGTTGCCCTTTTCGGTGATCACGAGAATGTCATGCTCGCGGTAGCCGCCCGCACCCTTCTGGCCTTCGGGGATCATGATCATCGGCTCCATGGAGACGACCATGCCGGGCTCCAGCTCAGTGTCGCAATCCTCGCGGAGTTCCAGCCCGCCCTCGCGGCCATAGTAGTGGCACAGCACGCCGAAGGAGTGGCCGTAGCCGAAGGTGCGGTACTTGAGGAGATCGTGCTTTGCATAGATCTCGTTCAGCGCCTTGGCGACGTCGGAGCACTTGGCGCCCGGCACCAGCAGCTTCTTGCCCTCGTCATGGATGTGGCAGTTGATCTCCCACAGGCGGATGTGCTCCTTCGACGCCGTCTCGGCGAACAGCGTGCGCTCGAGGGCCACGTAGTAACCAGCCACCATCGGGAAGCAGTTGAGGCTCAGGATGTCGCCACGCTTGATCTTGCGCGAGGTGACGGGGTTGTGCGCGCCATCGGTGTTGACGCCCGACTGGAACCAGGTCCAGGTGTCCATCAGTTCAGCGTTCGGCCAGGTCTTGGCGATCTCGCGCACCATGGCCTGGGTCGAATGCAGCGCCACCTCATGCTCGGGCACGCCCACGGCCGTCGCCTCGACCACCGCCGCACCGCCGATGTCGGCGATCTGCGCCATCTTGGCGATGTGCTTGATCTCTTCCGCGCTCTTGATCATGCGGAGCCGCATCGAAGGTGCGGCAACGTCGACGAACTCGACACCGGGGAAAGCATCGGCAAGCTGCGCGCGGAAATCGAGGTTCACATGGTCGAACTCGATGCCGATGCGCTTGGCGCCCTTCACCAGGCCCTTCACGGCGACGAAATAGTTTTCCTTGGACCAGTCGGTGTAGGTGACATTGTCGCCATAGGTGCGGCGTGCGGGCTGGCCGCCGTCGATCGCGGCCGAGATCGAGGTCGTCTGCTTCTGGGTTATGACGAGGCCGTACTTGCGGCCGAAGTAGCAGTAGAGGAAGTCCGAAAGGTAACAGATGTTGTGATAACTGGTGAACAGGCAGGCATCGACCTTGGCCTTGCTCATCCAGCCCCTGATGCCGTCCTGGCGGCGCTGCATTTCGGCGGCGGAGAAGGTGGGCTTCGGCCGCTTGCCATTGTTGCGGTAGTCGACGAGCGCGGGACGGTCGAGGGCAGTCATCGGGGCGTTTCTCCGTGTTGGATGTTTGACGCTAAGTTCCCCGGAACAGGGCTTGTGTCAAAAGATGTTCCCTCGCATACTCCATGAGATTTTTTCATGGAGCACATCCCTTGTCCCGCTTGCCCTCCCTGAACGCCCTGCGCTGCTTCGAGGCGGCAGCCCGCTCAGGCAGTTTTTCGCGCGCGGCGGCGGAGCTGAACGTCACCCAGTCGGCGGTGAGCCATCAGGTGCGCCAGCTCGAGCAGTGGTTCGGCCTCAACCTCTTCGACAGGCAGGGACGGCAGACCCTGCCCACGGCGAAGGGACACGATCTTGCCCGCTCGCTGGCCGAGGCCTTCGACATCATGGCCGCCGCCTGCCGCCGCCTGCAGCAGAGTGAGCAGGGCCCGGCGCTGACCATCGCGGCACTCCCCTCCTTCGCAACCATCTGGCTCATTCCCCGGCTGTCGGAGTTCTTCCGCGAGCATCCGGAAGTCTCGGTCAAGGTCGTCTATGCCTTCGCCGGGCAGAAGCTCGACTTCGAGGAGGTGGACGTCGCGGTGCTCTGGGGTGCGGGCGAGTGGGAGGGCTGCCGCTCGACGAGGCTGCTAGCCGGCTCCACCGTGCCAATCTGCAATCCGATCTATCTCGAAAAAGAAGGCCCCTTCGATGTGCCGCAGGCAATCCTCGGCAAGCCGCTGCTTCATGACACGGACCGGCTGGACTGGCAGAACTGGATGCGCCACGCCGGGCTGAAGCATGCGGGCCCCTCGCCCGGCCCCATCTTCCAGGACTTCAACCTGCTGCGCGCGGCGGCACTCGCTGGCCAGGGCATTGCGCTCTGCCCCAGGCACCTGATTGCGGATGATCTCGAAAGCGGGCGGCTGGTGCAACTCTTCGAGACCGACATCAAGCATGATTATGCCTATTCGATCATCGAGCCCGCCTCGGGGCGGCGTTCCGATGCGATCGAGACCTTCAAGGACTGGCTGCTGTCGACGGCCAAGGGCTGAGGCCCTCCCCGCTCCCGGCATGGCACGTCTGCCGGGAGAGCAATGGCGGCGGCCCCGAATTCACGATAGTCGGGGAACATGACCACGACCCACCCGTCCCAGGTGAAGTCCGCCCAGGCGGCCGCACATGCCGTGCTGCTGGCGGTGACGGCGGGGCACATGTTCAATGACACGCTGCAGGCCCTATTGCTGTCCATCTACCCCATGCTGCGGGACATCCATACCCTGAGTTTCGCGCAGGTGGGATTCATCACGCTGGCCTTCCAGGCGACCGCCTCTGTCCTGCAGCCGCTGGTGGGCCTCTATACCGACAAGCGCCCCATTCCCTTTTCGCTGCCCTTTGCCCCGGCCCTTACCCTCATCGGCCTCGTGGTTCTGGGCTATGCCTCAAGCTACGCCATGATCCTCGTTGGCGCGGCGCTGATCGGGCTCGGCTCCTCGATCTTCCATCCGGAAGCCTCGCGCCTGGCGCGGCTCGCCTCCGGTGGGCGCTTCGGCTATGCGCAGTCGCTGTTCCAGCTGGGCGGCAATTTCGGCACATCGATTGGCCCGCTGCTTGCCGCCTTCGTGGTGATCCCGCATGGCCAGACGAGTGTCGCGTGGTTCGCCGTGCTGGCGGTCATCTCGGTGGCGATCCTGAGTTACGCGGCGCGCTGGTATCAGCACCACCTCTCGCCCGCCAATGCCGCGCGGCGGCAGGCACCGCCGGCCCAGCCCCTGCCGGCGAAGGTGATCCGCACCTCGCTCATCATCCTGCTTTGCCTGATGTTCTCGAAATTCGTCTACACCTCCAGCATGTCGAGCTTCTACACCTTCTACGTGATCGACAAGTTCGGCCTTTCGCCGGAGGAAGCGCAGGTCAACCTCTTCATCTATCTCGCCGCCTTCGCGGCGGGAACGCTGCTGGGCGGCCCCATCGGCGACCGCATCGGGCGCAAGGCGGTGATCTGGTTCTCCGTGCTGGGCGCACTGCCCTTCACGCTCGCCCTTCCTTATGCCGATCATTTCTGGGCGGTGGTGCTCTCCGTGCCCATTGGCTTCATCCTGGCCTCCGCCTTCTCCGCCATGCTGGTCTATGCGCAGGAGCTGCTGCCTGGCCGCGTAGGCATGATCTCCGGCCTGTTCTTCGGCCTCGCCTTCGGCATCGCAGCGGTGGGTGCGGCACTTCTCGGCTGGATCGCCGACCTGACCTCCATCGGCTTTGTCTTCCACCTCTGCTCCTTCCTGCCGGCCATCGGGCTTCTCACCATGTTCCTTCCGGGCACAAAGACACTGAAGGCGCGGCAAGCGGGTTGATTTTTCCGCTGTATGCGGCCAGATATAGCGCATGCGCGAGACCTCCCTCATCGACCCGTTCGGCCGGCATGTGACCTATCTCCGCGTGTCGGTAACGGACCGCTGCGACTTCCGCTGCGTCTATTGCATGTCAGAGGACATGACCTTCCTGCCCAAGAAGGACCTGCTGTCGCTGGAGGAGCTGGACCGCGTCTGCACCGCCTTCATCGAGAAGGGTGTGAAGAAGCTTCGCCTCACCGGCGGCGAGCCCCTGGTGCGCAAGGGCATCATGACGCTGGTGGAAAGCCTCGGACGCCACCTCCGCACGGGCGCGCTTGAGGAATTGACCCTCACCACCAACGGCTCGCAGCTCGCGAAGCACGCAGCCGAGCTCGCCGCACATGGCGTGAAGCGCATCAATGTCTCCGTCGATACGCTGGATGATGCCAAGTTCCGCCAGATCACCCGCTGGGGCGAACTCGCGAAGGTCAAGGAAGGCATCAAGGCGGCACAGGCCGCAGGCCTCCAGATCAAGATCAATGCCGTGGCCTTGAAGGGCGTCAACGACGCCGAGATCCCCGAGATGATCCGCTGGACGCATAGGGAAGGCATGGACCTCACCCTGATCGAGACCATGCCGCTGGGCGACATCGACGGCGACAGGACGGACCAGTACCTGCCGCTCTCCGTGCTGCGCGCCCAACTGATGGACCAGTTCACGCTGGAGGACATTCCCTACAAGACGGGTGGCCCAGCCCGCTATGTGCGGATCAACGAGACCGGCGGACGCCTCGGCTTCATCACGCCGATGACGCATAACTTCTGTGAAAGCTGCAACCGCGTGAGCCTCACCTGCACCGGCACGCTCTACATGTGCTTAGGCCAAGAGGACGCCGCAGACCTCCGCGCCCCCTTGCGCGCCTCCGAAGGCAATGACCACCTCAACGCCGCCATAGACGAGGCTATCAGCCGCAAGCCCAAGGGCCACGACTTCGTCATCGACCGCCGCCGCAACAAACCCGCCGTCGCCCGCCACATGAGCGTGACCGGCGGCTGACCACGCGATGGATCCGGCGCAATACGCCAGCCGCCCCTCAACGGCATTCGGTTCGGGCCCCGAACTGGAAACGCGGCTCGCCGCCCTCATCATCGCGGGCCGCAAGCGGGCGACCGTTTGGAACGGGATGTCTCCGAACGAGACGGCCCCCGGCATGCTCTGGCGCGTGACAGCCGGTGGCCGCGACGTGGCGGTGATCGAGACGCTCTCCGTCGAGCGCCGCCCGTTCCGCGAGATCGATGACGCATTCGCCTTCGACGAGGGTGAAGGCAACCGCACCCTGGCGTTCTGGCGCGCGGTGCACGAGAAGTTCTTCCGCGAAGAGGGCCATTTCGCGCCGGACATGCCGCTGTGGTGCGAATGGTTCCGTCTTGTCGCCGTGCTCGACCCCGCCCTCGCCAGCGCGGCCGCCGAACACGCGGCGGCGGAGGAACAGGAGGCGGCGGACATCCTGAGCGCGAGCCTCAAGGCCATCGCCGGCGGTTGAGCAGGGCTTCCCTGCTCAGCGGGCATAGCGCACGGCGCCTGAAGCGCGCTACTGCTCGGTGATGATCCGCCTCCCCCAGAACACGGCCTTGCGGGCCGGGCTCTTCATGGTCCTCGCCATGGGCTCCTTCGTGGCCAATGACACGATCGTGAAGCTCGTGGGGCAAAGCCTGCCGGTGGGCGAGATCATCATGATCCGCGGCGCCATCGCGGCGCTCCTTCTCTTCGCGATCTGCACATGGCAGGGGCTGCTGCCGGAAATCCCGCGGGTCGGGCAGAGGAGCGTGCTGCTCAGGAGCCTGTTCGACGTTGTCGGCACCATCGCCTTCGTGACGGCGCTGATGCACATGCCAATCGCCAACTTGACGTCCGTCATGCAGGCCGTGCCGCTGGCCGTAGTGCTGCTCTCCATGGTCTTCCTCAAGGAGGAGGTGGGCTGGCGGCGGATGATCGCCATCATCGGCGGCTTCATCGGTGTCCTGATGATCGTCAGGCCGTCGGTCTCGAGCTTCAACCTTTATGAACTGCTCGCCCTGCTCATCGTGGCTGCGGTCGCCATGCGGGATATCCTGACGAAGCGAATTCCCGCCCGCATCCCGATCTTCGTCATCGCTTTCGGCAATGCCTGTTTCGTGACGCTGGGCGGCGTGGTGCTTGCGTTCTCGCAAGGCGTTGCATGGCCGGAGCCCTGGCAGATCGGGCTGCTTGCAGTTGCGGCCTGCTTTCTCTCCTCGGGCTATCTCTGCATGGTGGCGACGCTGCGCGTGGGCGATGTCGCCGGCACGGCACCCTTCCGTTATTCCGTGATGGTCTTCGCCATTCTCTCAGGCATTCTGGTATTCGGTGAATACCCGGACTGGATTGCCATTCTCGGCATGGCGCTGATCGTGGTCTGCGGCCTTTATGCCGCGAGGCGAGAGGCGCTGCGCGCCCAGGCCCTCAGTGATAGCGCAAGAACGCAAGTGCGGTGAGGCAGACCGCCCATATGAGGATGCCACGCCTCACCGCATGATGCGGAATGCGCATCGCGACCTTTGCCGTGAAGTAGCCGCCGATCATGGCGCCTGCCATCATCACGAGCGAGGGCGCCCAGCGGATGACACCGGCCTGCGCGAAGATGGCGATGGAGATCAGCGTCATGAGCGTGATCGTCACGTTGCGGATGGCGTTGGCCTGGTGAATCGTCATCTGCGAGAAGATCGAATAGATCGCGAACATCACGATCCCCATGCCGAGTCCGAAATAGCCGCCATAGACATAGACGATGAATTCGAGAAAAAAGGACAGCCAAAGCCAGCGGCTGCCGTCGAAGGCAAAGTCGCGCTCCAGCTTCTCCTTGATCGAAGGCCCCAGCGCGAAAGACAGTGTTGCGAACAGCAACAGCCAGGGAATGACGAGCTCGAAGGCCGCCTCGCCCGTCGCGATCAGGATCCAGGATCCGATGACACCGCCCGCCGCCGCGAGGAACAGCCGGAAGCCGAGGTGCTTGCGCACCGATTTCAGCTGGTTGCGGTAGACCACCGTTCCGACAACATTGGCCGGAAGTACTGCCACGAAGTTAGAGGCATTGGCCTCGATTTCGGACATTCCGGCGGCAAGCAGCAGGGGAAAGGTCATGAAGCCGGCCCCGCCCGCCATCACATTGATGAAGCCCGCCAGCAGGCCACCGGCGAAGAGCAAAAAAAAATCGGTGATCTCCAAGGCAAAACTCGCGTAAAGCATTAGAAACATATGCCCGCCTTTGGCCTTGGGCCGCAAGCAGGCAGACCGCACAGGAGACATGCAGCATGGCCGGACTTTTGAGCCTCGCCACCGCGGTGCCGCCGCACGAATTGCACACCTCTGATGTGATCCGCGAGGCAACGTCCATCTTCGCCGGCCGCCACGTGGATTTCGAGCGGTTGATGCCGGTGTTCGGAAACTCCGGCATCGACCGGCGTTTCTCGGTCAAGCCCTATGCGTGGTTCCGGGACAAGCAAGGCTGGCCGGAGCGCACGGGGGCTTTCATCGAGGGTGCGTCCGCCCTCTTCGCGCAAGTGACGAAACCCGCACTTGCCGAGGCGGGCCTCGCAGCCAGCGACATTGACACGATTGTGATGGTGTCCTCGACCGGCGTTGCCACACCCTCGATCGAGGCGCGTATGCTGAGCACGCTGGGCTTCCGCCCGGACGTGCAGCGCGTGCCGGTGTTCGGGCTGGGCTGTGCGGGCGGTGTCTCCGGCCTGTCGCTCGCCGCACGCTTGGCCGATGCATCTCCGGGGTCGCATGTTTTGCTGGTGGTGATCGAACTCTGCACGCTGGCGTTCCGGCCGGACGAGATGTCGAAATCCAACATCATCGCCACGGCGCTGTTCGGCGATGGCGCGGCAGCCGCCGTCCTTTCGACCAAGGGGGCGGCAAAGGGCGAGATCGAGCATGCGGGTGAGCACACCTGGCCCGGCACCACCGATGTCATGGGCTGGCGCATGGACCGCGAGGGCTTCGGCGCCATCTTCTCCCGCAGCATTCCGGAGCTGGCAACCAAGGACCTGCGCCCGGCGGCGGACGGCTTTCTCGCCCGGTATGGCCTCACGCTCCAGGACATGTCGAGCTTCTGCTTCCACCCAGGCGGCGCCAAGGTCATCCTCGCCCTGGAAGAGGCGTTCGGCACGGAGCAGGGCCGGCTGGCGAGCGAGCGCGCGGTGCTGAAGGACTATGGCAACATGTCCGCGCCCACGGTATTGTTCGTCCTCGCAACGGAACTTGCGGCGCCAACACCAGGCCGCCGCTTCATTTCCGCCCTGGGGCCAGGTTTCTCCGCCAGCTTCATCACCATGCTGCACTGAGGCTTCACATGTGGCTCAACATCACCATCCTGTCGCTCGTCACCCTGCAGAGGGCGGTTGAACTCTACATCGCGCACCGCAACACGAAGAGGCTGCTCGCAAATGGCGGCATCGAGATGGGCTCGAACCATTATCCCCTCATCGTGGCGCTGCACACGGTCTGGCTGCTCGGCCTCTGGTATCTGGTGATCTACCAGGCGCCCGCTATGTCCATGCCGTGGATCTTTGCTTATCTGGTGCTGGAGGCGGCGCGCGGCTGGGTCATCGCCGCTCTCGGCAGCCGGTGGACAACGCGCATCATCGTCGTGCCGGGCGAGACGCTGGTCTCCGAAGGCCCCTACCGCCACTTCCGCCACCCCAATTACATGGTCGTCGCCGGCGAGATCTTCATCCTGCCGATGGCCTTCGGCCTGTGGTGGTATGCGGCGATCTTCGGTGTCCTGAACCTCGCCGTGCTGTGGTGGCGGATCCGGGCGGAGGACGAAGCGCTGAAGCCGCTGCGCGAGGAGCCTCAGCCGGATTCGCCGCCCATCGAGTGATCATGGCCGCCCGCGGCCACTTCGCCCACGGGCACCTTCACCTTGACATCCCCCGCTTTCGCAAAGGTCAACGTGATCTCGACTTCGCTCCCCTTGGCGAGCGGCGCCTTAAGGCCCATCAGCATCAGGTGATAGCCGCCAGGCTTCATCGCGAGCGTTCCCATGGCGGGGATTTCGAGCGGGCCCGCGGCCCTCATCTTCATCACGCCGTCCACCGTCTCGGTCGTGTGGATCTCCACCATATCCGCGGCGGGCGAGGCGGCGGAGAGCAGCGTATCGGCTTCGGAGGCGTGGTTCATCAGGCTGATGTAAGCAGCCCCCGCGCCGGCGGTCGGCGTCGCCGAGGCACGCGCGAAAGCTTCCGTGATCATCACGCTGCTGGCGCTCACCCCATTGGCGGTTGTAATGATGGCGGCGAGGGTCAATGAAATGGCGGCAAAGACTTCGAGCAGGGTGTGGCGCATGGGATACTCCTGCCGGCGCTTTTGGCCGCTCGTGCGGGGCCTGTCGCGCGGCATCGCGTCGCGGGCTGCCCTGCTCTTTCTGCTCGCCGCCCCCGCCGCCGCGCAGCAGACCACGGTGGCGGTTGAGCTCGTCCTGGCGCTCGACAGTTCCGCCAGCGTCGACCAGAAGGAATTCTCGCTTCAGATCGAAGGCCTCGCCCGGGCCTTCGCGGACCCCGAGGTACTGCGCGCCGTGGAGAACCTGAAGCCGCTTGGGGCCGCCATCGCCGTTGTCCAATGGGGTGCGCCGGGCGACACCCGTACCTCCCTGCCCTTCACCCACATCGAGACCGCGCGGGACTCGAAGGCCTTCGGCTTCCGCATCGGGCTGTCACGGCGCTGGATCTGGGCCAGCGCCACCTCAATCGCCACCGCCATCGAGGACAGCGCTTCACTCATAGAAGCAAACGAATTCGATGGCTTCCGCAAGATCATCGATATCTCGGGCGACGGGGAGGACAATGCCGGAGGAGACCTCGAAGCCGCACGCCAGGCGGCGAAGGCGCAGGGCATCGTCATCAACGGCCTGCCCATCATGTCGGACGACGCCAACCTCGACCGCTATTACAAGGAGCGCGTGATCATTGGCGTGGACAGCTTCATCGAACCCACGCGGGATTTCGAGGACTATGTCCGCGCCATCCGCGAGAAGCTCCTCAAGGAATTGCGGCCGCTGGCATCGTGAGCGTGTCGATCAGTACCCTTGCCGCCTTCTGCAGGTCGGCCCCGCTGAAGCCCGCGAAGCTGAGGAGTAGGCCCTGCTGGCGGCCGCCCCCGGCATAGTGGCTTGAGAGCGAAAGCGCCTCGATGCCGTGCCCGGCGAGGCGCTTCACCGTCTGCTCATCGCTGGAGCCCTGAGGCAGGCGCAGCAAAAGCATCAGCCCTGCTGGCGATGCATCGATGCGGTAAAGCGTACCATCGCCGGGCTTCAGCGCCTCGATCAGGGCGCGGCGCCTGGCGGCATAGATGCGGCGCATGCGGCGGATGTGGATCGCAAAGTCACCGGAACCCATGAACTCCGCCAATGCGGGCTGTGCCATCAGCGAGGGGGGTGCGCCATGCGCCACGCGCTCTTCGCGGAAGCGCGGGACAAGCGCCTTCGGCACGACGATGTAGCCCAGCCGCACGATGGGCGAGAACACCTTGGAGAAGGTGCCGGTGTAGATCACGCGTGCGCGCTCATCGAGGCTCATGAGTGCTGGCAGCGGGCGGCCCACATAGCGGTATTCGCTGTCGTAGTCGTCCTCGATGACGATGGCATCAGCCTGGTTCGCCCAGTCCAGCAATTCGAGGCGGCGCGCCAGCGGCATGGTCACACCCGTCGGATATTGCCGTGCGGGCGTCACGAAGGCGGCTCGTGCGCCAGCCGCGCGGGTGATCCCCTGCTCCACCACGAGGCCCTCTTCATCGACGGGCACCGGCACGGCGGCAACACCGCCCAGAGAGAAGATGCGCCGCGCTGTGGGATAACCCGGCTCCTCGAACCACACCTCGTCGCCCTTGTTCAGGATGGCGCGGCCGATCAGGTCGAAGGCGTCGAGGCCGCCCGCGGTCACGATCACCTGCTCGGCCTCGCAGCTGATGCCGCGCCACTCGTAGAGGTGACGAGAGATGGCCTGGCGCAGCGCCAGCCAGCCGAAGCGGTCATTGTGTTCGAGCAGCACAACGGGCGGATTGCGCCAGAAGCGGCCAAGCAGCCTGCCCCACTCCTCATGCGGGAAATTCTCCCAGTCGACGAGGCCAGAGCGGAAGGGCCGCGCCGGTTCACGCTTCGGGCCGCCACGCGGGGCATCCTTCGCCGTGTCGCGCGCAGGCGCAGTCAGAAGAGAGTCCGGCAGTTCCGCCGCCACCCTGGTGCCGGAGCCCGAGCGGGTCTCCAGATAGCCCTCGCTCGCCAGCTGTTCATAGGCCTCGACCACCGTGGCGCGGGCAACGCCCAGCTCATCCGACAGGGCGCGCGTCGAGGGCAGCCTGGTCTGCGGCTTCAGCCTGCCGCTCAGCACCAGCGCGCGCACCTGGCGGGCGATCTGGCTCTGGATCGGCTCCCGGTCTTCCCGGTCAATGCCGATCTCGCTGGCGGATGTGCCGAGAAGTGGTCTGCTCATTGATGCCGAACTTGGTCCTTTCCACCAGACCATATCGCGGGCATCCGATCAGCACAACCGGAGTGACGAGCATGGACGCCCCAACCGAACGAACTCGCGTGAAGCGCATGAACAAGCGCGCCAAGTATGACGAGGAAACGGTGCACGCCATCCTCGATGCAACGCCTATCTGCAATGTCGGCTATGTTTTCAACGGCACGCCCTATGTGACGCCGACCCTGCAGTGGCGCGAAGGCGATCACGTCTACTGGCACGGCTCCTCGGCGAGCCGCATGCTGGAAGCCTGCGAGGATGCCGAAGTCTGCCTCACCGTCTCGATCATCGATGGCTTCGTCATGGCGCGCTCGGCCTTCAACCATAGCTGCAACTACCGCTCGCTCATGGCCTTCGGCACGGCGCGGAAGCTCACCGATCCGGCCGAGAAGGAACTGCGCCTGAGGAACTTCACCGAAGGCCTGTGGCCCGGCCGCTGGGACATGCTGCGCCAGATGACCCAGAAGGAGCTGAAGGCAACGACCGTCCTCGCCCTCAAGCTCGACGAGGTCTCCGCCAAGGTGCGTAACGGCCCGCCCGGCGATGACGAGGAGGACTACGCACTGCCGATCTGGGCGGGCATCATCCCGGTGCAGCAGCAGATCCTGCCCCCCGTGGACGACCCGCGCCTGATCCCCGGCTTGAAGCCTCCCGCGCACATCACGGATTTCAAGATCGGATAGGGAGCCTCAGGCGGTCCGCCGCACCAGTTCCACCATATAGGCGGTGGACCAGCCGAAGCTGATGAAGCCGTTGGCCGCCGTCAGGGCGGAGAGCAGCCGCCAATCCGTCCCGAGGGTGATGTCGCCGAAGCCCACCGTCGAGAAGGAAACCAGCGAGAAGTAGAGCGCGGGCTCCAGCGTCTCGAAGGCGCCGACCACATAGAAGGTCGTGGCCCATATCCACACCTGGATGCTGTGCACGCTCATCACGAACAGCGAGCCGATGACAATCGCAGCGGTGTTGGCGAAGCGCTTGAAGCGGTGGCGGAGCCAGATGATCACCTGCTCCAGCTTCCTGGCGAAGGCATTGAACAGTTCCGCCTGGATGACGGCATTGATGATCACGATGAGCGCGCCGATCGAAAGCTGCAGGATCATCTGTCCTCGACCTCCACGCCAAGGATTAGCCCGTCCGGATCGAAGCGCACCGTCTCGACGCCGCGGCGGGTCACGCGCTGCCCGCTCGACTGCGCGGTGGCTTGAAGCCGCCACACGGCGCGCGCCTCATGCGGACCCACGCGCCTGATCTGCTCATCCTCGGCCACCTGATCCGGGTGCTCGGCGAAATAGGCGCTGAAGGCCGCGATGATGGCATCCCGGCCTTCGATGCGGCCCTTGACGCCGGGCGAGACATAGACGGCCTGGGGCGCGAACATCGCCGCCGCCTCCTCCGCATGGTAAGCGTTCAGCGCCGCGTGATAGCGTTGAAGCAGCGCCACCGGATCGATGCTCACGCGCCGAACTCACCCATGATGCGCACCCAGCTCCTGATGCCGCGCCGGAAGCTCTCGAGATCGTATTTCTCATTGGGGCTGTGGATCGCATCGTCGTTGAGCGCGAAGCCCACGAGAATCGAATCCATGCCGAGAATATCCTTGAAGAAGCGGCAGATGGGGATCGATCCGCCGGACCCCATCAGCACCGCATCACGGCGGAACTCGTCCTTCAGCGCCTTCGCCGACTTGGCGAGGAAGGGATTGTCCTCGGCGATCTCGGTCGCCGGGCTGCCGCCGCCGCGGCCGGAGAACTCCACCGTGCAGTCCTTGGGGATCAGGCCCTTCACGAAAGCCTGGAAGGCCTTAAGCACCTTCTCCGGCTTCTGCTTGCCCACGAGCCGGAAGGTGAACTTGGCATGGGCCTTGGAGGGGAGAACGGTCTTGGTGCCGACCCCTGTGTAGCCGCCCCAGATGCCGTTCACCTCCGCCGTGGGCCTCGCCCAGACCTGTTCGAGAACGCTCTTGCCCTTCTCGCCCGCGGGTTCCTTGAGGCCCACCTCCTTCAGGAACTTCGCATCCGAAAAGCCGAGTGACTGCCACTGCTTCTTCGTCGCCTTCGGAAGATCGGCGACCCCCTCGTAGAAGCCGGGGATCATCACCTTGCCGTTCTTGTCATGGATCGCGGCGATCACCTTGCTCAGCACGCGGATCGGGTTCATGGCCGGTCCGCCATACATGCCGGAATGTAGATCGATGCGGGGCCCGGTGATTATCACCTCCTCATGCACGAGGCCGCGCAGCCTCGTGGTGATGGCGGGCGTCTTCGCATCCCACATGTTGGTGTCGCAGACGAAGGCCGCGTCACAGGCGAGTTCCTTCTTGTTGGCCTTGAGGAAGGGAACGAGCGAGGGCGAACCCGATTCCTCCTCCCCCTCGATCAGGAAAGTGGCCTTGATGGGCAGCGTGCCGGTCGTGGCGAGCCAGGCGCGCGCCGCCTCGATGAAGGTCATGAACTGGCCCTTGTCGTCGGACGTGCCGCGGCCATACATGCGCTTCACACCCTTCTCCGTCTTCACCGTGGGCTCGAAGGGCGGCGTCTTCCACAGCTCCAGCGGGTCCGCCGGCTGCACGTCATAGTGCCCATAGAACAGCAAGTGCGGCGTGGCCTTGGCGGCATTCTTCGGCGTGTAATGGGCCACCACCATGGGCCTGCCCGGCGTCTTACGCGCCTCGGCCTTGAAGCCCAGCCGGGTCAAGTCATCGACGATGGCCTTCGCCGCCGTGTCGCAATCACCCGCATGGGCGGGGTCGGTCGAGATCGATGGGATACGCACAAGGCTGAACAGCCGCTCCAGGCTGTTGTCGAAGTCCTTGGCCGCGGTATCGAGGACGGCATTGAGATCGGTCATGTCAAACACTCTTCATGCAAGTTGCGTGATGATGCGGGCCCAGCTGCGAATACCATGGCGGAAACTGTCCACATTGTATTTCTCGTCGGGTGAATGGGCGTTGTCATCCTCAAGCCCGAATCCGACAAGCAGGCTGTCCACCTTCAGATGCGTCTTGAAGGAGTCGACCACGGGGATCGAGTAACCTGCCCCGGTCAGCACCGCATCGCGGCCGAACTCCTGCTTCAGCGCGGTGCGCGCCGCCCTGATCCAGGGCGTGTCCTCCGCGACCGCGATGCCGCGCGAGTCCCCGCCGCTGTCGTCGAAGCGCGCCTTGCAGTCGACAGGCAGGCGGTCCTTCACGAACTGCTTGAAGGCCTTGCGGATCTTCTTCGGATCCTGGCCCTCGATGAGGCGGAAGGTGAGCTTGGCCGTGGCCTCGGCGGGCAGCACCGTCCTGGAGCCGGGTCCACGATAGCCGCCATAGATGCCGTTCACCTCGGCCGTGGGCCGCGCCCACATCTGTTCCAGCGCCGAATAGCCCTGCTCACCCGCGGGCACCGAGAGGCCGACATCGCCGAGGAACCGCCTGGCATCGAAGTTCAGCGACTCCCACTGTTTCCGGCGCTTCGGCGGAATAGGCTTCACGCCGCCGTAGAAGCCCGGAATGGCGATCCTTCCCCTGGCGTCGTGGATGGCCGAGATGATCCGGCTCAGCACCTTGATGGGGTTCTGCGCCGGGCCGCCGAAATAGCCGGAATGAAGGTCGATCCGCGGGCCCGTCACGGTCACCTCGATCCCGAGGCAGCCGCGCAGCCTGGTGTCGATGGCGGGAGTCTTCTCGTCCCACATGCCGGTGTCGCAGATGAAACAGGCATCGACGGGGAATTCCCGCGCGTGCTCCTTCAGGAACCGGTCGAGGTGGGTGGCATCGCCCTCCTCGTCCCCCTCAATCATCACGGTCAGGCGGAAGGGCAGCCGGCCATGGACCTTCAGGAACGCGCGGCTGGCTTCGAGAAAGGTCATCAATTGGCCCTTGTCGTCAGCCGCCCCACGGGCAAATATGGCCTCCTTGCCACTCCTGCCTTTGCGGATCTGCGGGTCGAAAGGGGCAGATGTCCAGAGTTCCAGCGGATCGGCGGGCTGAACGTCATAATGGCCATAGAACAGAATATGCGGCGTGGCCTCTCCTGCACCGGGCGGCTGATAGCGGCCGATCACCAGGGGCTGGCCGGTGGTCTTGCGAAGTCCCGCCGCAAACCCCAGGGACTTCAGCTCCCGCACCAGCCAGTCCGCCGCCTTGCGGCAATCGGCATGGTGGGCAGGGTCCGTTCCGATGCTCGGAAAGCGCAGCAGGTCACAGGTCCGGGCAAGGCTGGCGGGGAATTCCCGATCGATTTCGGCAAACACGGCATCGGGATCGAGCAAGATCGCACCTGGCGGCAAGAGAGTCTGAATCGCGCTGACAATGTCACGGCGGCGGCCCCAACGGCAAGGGCGGCGGCATGAGTCAGCAGGCCTCGCCCTTCCTCCTCTCCCGGGACAGCCTGCAGGCGCATGAACCATCCGCCGGCATCAAGCGCTTCCGCCGCCAGGGTTACCAGCGCTTACTTGCCTTCATGGGCGATTTGGACCTCGCCTTCCTGTGGAAGCGCCGCTGGTTCATCATCACCATGCTGGTGGGCTTCGCACTCATGGCAGCGCCCACCCCGTCTGGGCTGACGGACCAGGGCAAGATCGTGCTGATCATGTCGCTGATGGCCACCATGCTGTTCATCACCGAGGCCATTCCGCTGCCCACCGTGCCGCTGCTCATCATCGTGGGCCAGGTCGTGCTCCTGAAGGTGGACCCCACCAAGGTGGCGCAGAGCCTGATGACGGATTCCGTCCTCTTCATCATGGGATCGCTGATGCTGGCGGTGGCCATCGTGCGCCAGCGGCTCGACAAGCGCATCGCCTGGTGGATCGTGCGCATGAAGGGAAACAAAATCTACTTGAGCAGATACTTCATCAACTAGGTGTTCGGAGTCATCGACGCCTTCATCGGCTAGCACACAGTGGCGGCAATTATGCTTACGGTGGGCGTCACCCTCATCACGCTCACCTCGAACGATCCGAAGAAGGTCCACAACCTCGCTGCCGTCATCCTGTTCTCGATCTCCTATGGTTGCTCCATCGCCGGTGTGGCGACACCCTCGGGGGGTGCGCGCAACGCCATCATCATCAGCTACTGGAAGGACTTCTTCTACGATCCGCTGAACCCCGAGACGTATCGCTTCCTCATGGATTACGTGAGCTGGATCATCTACGCCTTCCCGATGTTCCTGCTGCGGCTGCCCTTGGTCACCTTGCTCCTCATCTACACCTTCAAACCGGAAGTGACGGACATGTCGCGCGCCATTTCGAGGCTGCGCACACAAGTCTCGATGCAGGGCCCAATGCGCGCGTCGGACTGGCTCACCATCATGATCTTTGCCCTGACCATCATCGGCTGGGTCACGCTGTCGAATTCGCTGGGCCTCGGCGTCATCGCGATTGGCGGTGCTGCGGCCTTCCTCATCCTCGGCCTGGTGCGCTGGGAGGACATCAACTCCGGCGTCAACTGGGGCGTGGTGCTCCTCTATGCCGCGGCGATTTCGCTGGGCGTCGAGATGAAGGAGACGGGTGCGGCCGAATGGGTGGCCAGCAGCGTCTTCACCGCCATGCAGCAGGTGGGTGCCAGCAACACCTTCGGCTTCAACGCGGTGATCTCGCTTCTCACCATCGGTGTTTCCAACACCATGACGGCGGGCGCAGCCGTTGCGGTTCTCGCACCCATCGTGCTCAAGACCGCGGTCGCCGCGGGCCAAGACCCGATCAGCGCCGGCTTCGTCACGGCTATCTCATCCGCCTTCGGCTATCTGACGCCCGCCGCCCAGCCCGCATTCACGATCATCTATGCGTCAGGCTTCCTCAAGGGCACCGACTTCTTCAAGATCGGCATCCGCATGATGGCGCTCTCCTATGTGGTGCTGCTGGCGATTTCGGTTCTGTACTGGCCCTTCCTGTATCCCTAAACTCGGCCCCCATGGTCTTCACGCGTTCCCAACTCTCGGACCGTCAGGAAGCAGCGGTGAGGAAAACGCTGCAGAACCTGCGCGCCCAGCGCCGGAACCGCTTCCGCATCCTGGCCTGCATCGACGGAACGGAAGAATCACTCATCACCGTGCGTTTTGCCGCACGCTTCTCGATCCAGGACAATTGCGACCTGATCGTGCTTTATGTCAGGCCCATCGATTCCGGCCTCCAGTCCGGCGGCCTCCAGGTCCGGCTGGCGCGGCAGAACATGCTGGAGGCGGGCTTCGAACTGCCCGGCGTCAGCCATCTGAAGCACGCGCTGGATGTGCTGAAGCAGGAAGGTCTCGACGTATCCGACTGGCCCAAGGAGGCCCAGCGCAGCGAGGCCTGGGGCGACCCCGCGGGTGACAACAAGCTGGAGTTCAGGAGCCCCGAAGGCCGCGCCGTGGTGCTGAAGCTCAAGACCGCGCCCGATGTCGCCAATGGCATCCTCGACCAGTATGAGCTCGGCCCCTACAACCTGATCATCACGGGTGAACCATCGCACTGGCGCAGCGAGTGGATGGCCTTCTTCGGCTCCAGCATCGTGCAGACGGTCACCACCATGGCGCCCTGCTCGGTGCTGGTGGCGCGCAACAGTCTCGACAAGCAGGGCTTCTTCATCTGCACCGACGGCTCGTCCCGCTCCATGCAGGCGGTGCGGCGCGCGGCGGTCCTCGCTGAAGTGACGGGCGAGCCCATCACGCTGTTCTCGGTCGCTGACAGCAATGCCGGACGCCCCGCGGCGGAAGAGGCAGTGGCCAATGCCAGGGCGCTGCTCAAGGCGATGAAGATCCAGGTGGCGGAGACGCGCGTGGCGGTCGGCAATGCTGCTGAAGAGATCGTGGAGAGCGGCTCGCTCTACAAGGTGATCGTGGTGACGGATGAAGGCCGCTCGCGCTTCCAGCGGCTCTTGCGTGGCTCGACCGCGACGGATGTCGTGCGCAGGGCGCGCACCAGCGTGCTTGATGTGAGATGAAAGCAAGGGAACGGTGATGGCGGACTTCAGGCTCTACTGCTTCGGCGAATCGGGAAACGCCTACAAGGCCGCGCTGATGCTGGAACTCTGCCGGCTGCCGTGGGAGCCGGTCTTCGTCGAATTCTTCAAGGGTGAGACGCGCACAGCTGAGTACCGCGCAAGCGTGAACGAGATGGGAGAAGCCCCCGTGCTTGAGCATCAGGGCCGCAAGCTCACCCAGTCGGGCATGATCCTGGATTACCTCGCTGGCATCACCGGAAAGTTCGCAGGCAAAAACGACGATGAGCGCCGCGAGATCTGGCGCTGGATCCTGTTCGACAATCACAAGCTCACGGCAAATCTCGCAACGCTCCGCTTCCTCATCCGCTTTGCCAAGACGGGCGAAACGCCGGTCACCGAGTTCCTGCGCACACGCGCTACCACGGCGCTCAAGATCGTCGATTCGCATCTGGCCGAACAGTCCTTCATCGCGGGAGAGCGCGCAACCATCGCGGATTTGTCGATGGTGGGCTATCTCTACTATGGCGAGGAACTGACCGTGCCGCTCGAGCCCCATGCGCGCGTCATGGCGTGGCTTGATCGCGTCCGCGCCCTTCCGGGCTGGAAGCATCCCTATGAGCTGATGCCGAGGGCCGCCGCCCCCTGAGACTCAGCCTTTCGCCGCTTCCATGGCGTCCAGATATTCGTCGAGGTGCTCAAGGTTCTCGAAGCGCATCCAGCCTTCCGCCGTCTCTGCCTCAACCGTGCCATCCGAAAGGATGCGTGCGGGCCTCAGGCGGATGAAGCGCTCCTCGACGACATAGAGCTGGCCCGGAATCTCTTCCGGCTCCGCGGCGGTTTCCTCAGCTGGCTCACGGGCGGGCGTCTGGGGCTTGGCAGATTTCGGCTCGAAGGCCTGTTCGATCTTCTGTCGGGCCTGTTCCAGCGCCTTGATCGTCTCGCGCGTGGGTTCCGAGACCTCCTCACCCTCGCGCGCGGGCTCCACCGCCTTGCGGCCGAATTCGGGGATGGGCGCTGCCGGAACCGCTACCGGAATCTCACCGCGCCCGGCAAGAAGTGCCGTCTGCCGGTCGAGAAGGCTGATCACGCTGCCAAGCCCAAGGCTCAGGATGCCGCCGACGAGCAGCAGTGCGGCGAGGTCAAGCCCGATCCCGTAGCCTGCCATTGAAGCGGCGGAGACGATCCCCATCACGCCAAGCGCAGCGCCCACGGCGGTCAGCAGGATGCCTGCGATCCACATCAGCTTTGCCATCCGACACTCCTCCGGCAGGCGCGAATCGCCCACCATTCCCCGATCCCGACACTGAGCGCAGGCATGGTTAAAATCCTTTAAACGCCATGCCGGAGCGCATTTTCACTCTATGACGATCCGCGGCGCGGGCCGCGCCAGATTGCCCCCCTCAAGTGCTGCCCAAACCTGCCGGGCCACGTCCCGGTAAATCGCCGCGTGCAGGCTGCCGGGCTTCGTCGCCACCACCGGCTCGCCCGAATCCGAACGCAGGCGGACATCCTTGTCCAGCGGAACCTCGCCGAGGAAGGGCGCGCCGATCCGATCCGCCTCCTCGCGTGCCCCGCCGTGGCCGAAGATCTCGTGCCGCTCGCCGCATTTGGAGCATACGAAATAGCTCATGTTCTCAACGATGCCGATCACCGGCACATTCACCTTCTTGAACATGTTGAGGCCCTTGCGGGCATCGATCAGGGCCAGGTCCTGCGGTGTCGAGACGATGACGGCACCGGATAGCGGCGTCTGCTGCGCCAGGGTAAGCTGCACATCGCCCGTGCCCGGCGGCATGTCGATCACCATCACGTCCGCCCCGCTCCATTCGGTTTCGCGCAGGAGCTGGGTCAGCGCCGACATCACCATGGGCCCGCGCCAGATCATTGCCGTGTCCTCGGGAACGAGGAAGCCGATCGACATGAGTTCGACGCCATAGCGCGACATGGGCTTCATCTTCTTGCCTTCGGCATCCGATGCCTCGGGCTTGCCGGTGAGGCCGAAGAGCTTCGGCATGGATGGTCCATAGACATCGGCATCGAGCACCGCGACCTTGAGGCCCAGAGCGTGAAGCGCCAGCGCCAGGTTCACGGCCGTCGTCGATTTGCCGACGCCGCCCTTGCCGGACGCCACCGCGACGAGGTGCCTGATGCCGGGAATGGCGGTTCCGCGCTGCGGCTGGGCGGGGGCGGGTGCCGGCTGGCCTGGAACCTTCTCGGCCGTCAGCGCCACCATGGCCTTCTCAACGCCGGGAATAGCGAGAACGGCCTTCTCGACGGCGCCACGGAGATTTTCCATGGTGCGCGCATGCTGCGGGCTGGTGGTGAGCGCGAACATCACCGTGCCGCCCTGGATGGCAATGCCTGAGACGAGGCCGGCTGAGACCACATTGCCACGCCCATCCGGTGCCGCCATGCGCTTCAGCACCGAGAGAACGTCATCCTGCGAGACTGTGGTCATGGGTCAGGTTTCCTTTTGCGTTCCGACATTTAGACAACAAGACAGGCACCTTCAAGCGTCCCTGCCGGTGAGGGCCGCCACACGCTCACGCAGGACCGGCAGAAGCTCTTCCGCGAACCACGGATTGCGCTTCAGCCAGCCGCTGTTGCGCCAGGACGGGTGCGGCAGCGCGATCACCGGCGGGCTCAGCGCCAGGCCCTCCCGCCAGTGTCTGACCGCCAGGTCGACGGAGCCGCCGAAGGCCTCGCCCATGTGCCAGCGCATGGCATGCGCGCCGAGGCAGATGACGAGCCGGATCTGCGGCATCTCCCGCATCAGGCTGCCGCGCCAGGCTGGCGCGCATTCAACGCGCGGCGGCAAGTCGCTGCCCGCGGCATCGAGGCCGGGAAAGCAGAAGCCCATCGGCAGGATGGCGAAGCGCGCGGAATCATAAAAGGTGGCCTCATCCACCCCGAGCCAGTCGCGGAGCCGCACGCCCGAGGGGTCGGTGAAGGGCCGCCCCGAGGCATGCACCCTCACGCCGGGCGCCTGCCCTGCGAGCAGGATGGGCGCCGTGCGGCTCACCTGCAGCACGGGGCGTGGCTCATGCGGCAGTGGCGCCCGCTTCGGGTTCTCCGCGCAGATCCGGCAGGCCCTCACCTGCTTCACGAGGTCTTCGAGGCGCATCAGGCCTCCTTGTTGCTGACCCCCGCCGACTGGAAAGTCGCCATGCCGTTGTGAAGATCGGCGGCGGCCTTGACGATGCCCGCCGCCATGGCGGCACCCGAGCCTTCGCCCAGCCGCATGCCAAGATCGAGGAGCGGCGTCATCTCCAGCCTTTCAAGCAGCCTGCGGTGTGCTGGTTCTGCGGAGAGGTGCCCGGCGATGCAGTGGTCCAGCGCATCGGGCCTGATCGCCTTGAGCACGGCGGCGGCAGCCGTTGCCACATAGCCGTCGATGATCACGGGGATGCGCTGCAGCCGCGCCGCCAGCACCGCGCCCGCCATGGCGGCAAGTTCGCGCCCGCCAAGCCGGCGCAGCACTTCAAGGGGGTCGGAGAGCTGGGCCTCATGCAGGGCAACCGCACGGCGCACCGCATCCGCCTTGCGCTTCAAACCCTCGCCATCGACGCCGGTGCCGGGACCCACCCAGTCCTCGGCGGCACCGCCAAACAGTCCGTGCGCCACGGCGGCGGCGATCGTCGTGTTGCCGATCCCCATTTCCCCGATGCACAGGATGTCGCAACCCTCGGTCGCCTCCATGCCATAGGCCATGGTGGCAGCGCATTCGGCCTCCTCAAGGGCAGCGCCTTGCGTGATGTCACGCGTCGGCTTCTCAAGCGCCAATTCGAAAACCTTGAGGCCCAGCCCGAAGCTCTTGCAGATCTGGTTCACGGCGGCGCCGTCATTCTGGAAGTTGGCGACCATCTGGCGGGTCACCTCCTGCGGATAGGCGGCAACGCCTTGCGCCACGACACCGTGGTTCCCGGCGAACACCGAAACGACGGTGCGCTCCGCCTTGGGCGGGTGGTGAGCCTGCCAGGCGCACAGCCATTCCGACAGGCTTTCGAGCCGTCCGAGGGCGCCCGGCGGCTTGGTCAATTGCCCCTCACGGGCGCGCGCCTTGGCGGTGGCCTCCGCATCGGGTCCGGGCAGGTCCTTCAGGAGATTGCGGATGTCATCAAAGGGCAATCCCGTCGCTGCATTTGTCATTTGGTAAGAAGGCTCCTATTTTCACGGACAATTCATCACAGGATTCGGGTCCGGCACACAACATGAGCGACGCGTTCGAGCCTCGCAGCGCGCATTGGGGCAGGTTCAGGCCCTTCGCGTCTTTCCTTGTCTCTTTGCGCTTCTTGACGCGCCTTCCCGTGCCATTCGTGCGTACGGTCGATCCGCCGCGCCTGAAGGATTCGATGGCCATGTTCCCGGTGGTGGGCCTGCTGATCGGCGCGATCACCGGCGGCGCGCTGGTGCTATCCAGCATGGCCGGGCTTCCCGACCTGTTCTGCGCCCTCTTCGCGCTGGGCCTCACCGCCTATGCCACGGGCGCCTTCCACGAGGACGGCCTTGCCGATGTTGCCGATGGCTTCGGCGGCGGCGCCACCCGCGAGGAACGGCTGGAGATCATGAAGGACAGCCGCATCGGGGCCTATGGCACGCTGACGCTGATCATCGTCATAGTGGCCCGTGCCTCGCTGCTGACGGCGCTTCTGGACCTCAGCGTGACGGCCACCATGGCGCTCACGGCGGGTGCTGCCGCCTTCTCCCGCGCGCTGATGGTGGACCTGCTCTCGACGACGCGGCCGGCGCGCTCCAATGGCCTTTCAGTGCTGGCCGGACAACCGACCCGCCGCACCGGCCTGCTCGCCATCGCCATCGGCGGATTTGCCGCGGGCCTTGCCGCCTACCTCTTCCTGTCCCTGACCGTGGCCGTGCTGGCGCTTGCCGCGGGCGGGTTGGCGCTCGGCGCGGTGCGCGGCCTCGCCATGCGCAAGATCGGCGGCCAGACGGGCGACGTGTGCGGCGCTGCCCAAGTGATGGCCGAAACGGCCATGCTCGTCGTTTTCGCCGCGGCGGTATCAGGCGTCTGAGACGTCCATACGCTTGAAAGACGTGTAATCCCTTCCGACACTCAGAGCGTTATCTATCCGCCGCTTTGGAGCAGTCATTCCCAGTCCTATTTTGGCGATCAGCTGGGGCTCGAACCCTGGCCGAAGCGAACTTGTGACCGGAGCGTTGGCCATGGGGACTCCTCGCAAGAGCCGAGCAAAGACCGGATCGACTCCCGGTCTGGCGGATCAGATTGAGTATTTCGTCTATGGATCGGCCCAGCAACTCAAGGAATTCCGCGCCAAGTTGCCTGAGGGGGTGACAGTTCGAAGCACGCAAGGAGGGCTGGTGCTGACGGAACGCCTCACGGCGGATGAGGAACGGGACTCGAAGGTCTCGCAGATGACCGCGCTCGCCGGCGGACCAGACCTGATTGCAGCAAGGGACATCGCCACACGACCGCGCCTGCGACGGCGGTGTCCTTGCTCCAATGCCGCAAGGCGCCATCCATGAAGCTGCGCACTCAATCGGGAACCCGGCATCGCGCTTGGCACAGTGCTCTTGCATTTGCCGGACACTCCGATCTACAACCTTAGCAGGAGAATTTTGCCATGTTTCGCCCGACAACAGCCTTGCTCGTTATCCTCCTGAGCCTTGCCTTTCCCGCCATGGCCTTTGCCGGATTGGTGGAGTTGAGAGCCGGCGAGAACGGTCACTTCATGACCCGGGTCGCCGTAAACGGGGCAACGGTCAACTTCATGGTGGACACGGGTGCCAGCACGGTGGCGCTCAGTGAGGCGGACGCCAGGCGGGCGGGCTTCCGCCTCGAGAACCTTGATTTCGATACCGATGTCTCGACCGCGAATGGCATGGTCAAGGCAGCGCGGATCACGATCGACCGGATCGAGATCGGCGGCATCCGCATGGAGGATGTCGATGGCGTCATCATGCCAAAGGAAGCTCTGCCGGGGTCCCTCCTTGGCATGTCATTCCTGTCACGGCTCCGCAGCTTCGAGGTGCGGGAGGGCGTTCTCTATCTGCGCGACTAGCCGTTTTTGCGCTATCGAACGGCGTTTCCCGCCGGAGCCTGGCTCCGGCCGGCCGCTATCTTCCATGACATGAACGCTATGATTCAGACCGTCATCGAAACGCCCTGCGTCAAGATCTGCGTCGTCGATCCGGAAACCGGCTTCTGCATCGGCTGCGGGCGTACGCGGGGCGAGATCGGCAGCTGGCTGGGGCTAAGCCCCGACGAGCGCCGGGCGGTCATGGCGGAGCTTCCGGAACGCGTCGAGGGTCTCACCCGCCGCAAGAGCCGCCGTGGCGGACGCGCCGGACGCATTCAGACCCTGAACGGCGGCTGAACCCTACTCAGCCGCGATGGCGGGCATCCTCGATCGTGAGGCCACTTGCTCGGCTGCCTTGTCCAGAACATCAAGGCCCGCGCCCGGCCGCGAAGCCTCCTCCGACAGCACGCGCCGCCACAGCCTGCCGCCCGGCATGCCATGGAACAGTCCCAACATGTGGCGCGTGATGTTCTGAAGCCAAACGCCCTCCGCCAGTTGCCGGGCGATGTAGGGCTTCATGCGCTCCACGATGTCGAGCGGGCTGATCTCCTCCGCTTCCGCGCCATAAATGCGGCTGTCCACCTCATGCAGAAGCCATGGGGTGTTGTAGGCCGCACGGCCCAGCATCACGCCATCGACATGAAGCAACTGCTCCTCCGCCTCATCGAGGCTCGCGATGCCGCCATTGATGATCACGGTGAGTTCAGGGTGGCGCTGCTTCAACCGGTGCACACGGCCGTAGTTCAGCGGCGGGATTTCCCGGTTTTCCTTGGGCGAGAGGCCCTTGAGCCAGGCCTTGCGGGCATGGACGATGAAGGTCGTCACACCCGCCTCCATGACGGTGCTGACGAAGCGCTCGAAATCCGCATCCTCATCCTGATCGTCGATGCCGATGCGGCATTTGACCGTGACGGGCAGCTTCACCGCATGGGCCATCTCGCCCAGGCAATCGCGCACCAGCGTGGGCTCCGCCATCAGGCAGGCGCCGAAGCGGCCATTCTGCACACGGTCAGACGGGCAGCCGACATTGAGGTTGATCGCGCGGTAGCCGAAATCCTCGCCCCAGCGGGAGGCTTCCGCCAGAAGCTTCGGTTCGCTCCCTCCGATCTGCAGCGCAACGGGATGTTCCGCCGGATCGAAGCCTAGGAGCCTCTGCCGGTCACCATGGCGGATCGCCAGCGCCGTCACCATCTCGGTATAGAGCAGCGCATGGCGGGTGAGCTGACGGTGGAACATGCGGCAATGCCGGTCTGTCCAGTCCATCATGGGCGCGACCGAAAACAACCCCTTCATATCGTTGGACTTGTTCACCGCCAAATCACCTGTCTCCGGCTCACGTTGCACTCGAATTGCACACGGACTGATAAGAGCTGTTTAAACGTGTGACGGCTCATAGCACAGGGACCGCACACATGGCGACCTCCCAGCAGAAGGCCGACGCCACAGCCTGGGCCGCAACCATCGAGGCTGCCACCCGTTGTTGCCGCTATTGCCGGTCAGGCTGCCGTTCTGATCGTCGCACCCGTCAAGCTGCGGGTTGCTGCACGCAGCCTGCCAAAGCGATCCAGCACCGCAGCGCGCGGCTGCGAGAGAAAGACAAGGCATCGCATAACGGAGCCTGACGTATCGTGATTTGCGCTTTGACACTGCGCTGAGCGCAATCGATCCAGAAAGATTGTTATTGCTTCTTCATCCCTTCGTCATTGGAGCTTCACAGCCCGCCGCGAGAACGATTCATGAGCGGCAAAGAGTCGTTCTCCCAACAAATTGCGGAGGCAAGAATGGCCTTAAAGACAGTGATTGCGGCGAGCGCGCTGACCTTGCTGGCGGCGGGAACCGCCCAAAGCCAGGAGCGCATCAAGTTCCAGTATTGGTATGGCCTCACCGGCGCACTCGGCGATGTGATGCAGGAGCATTGCAACGAGTTCAACAAGGCGCAGTCGAAGTTTGAAGCCGTCTGCACGGGCCAGGGCGGCTATGACAAGGCCGAGCAGAACGCCATCGCCGCGTATCGCGCTGGTCAGCAGCCCACCATCCTGCAGCTTTATGATGCCGGCACGCTCACCTTCATGCTCTCGGACGCCGTTGTTCCGGCCGTCGAGCTCGCGAAGGAATACAATATGAAGATCGACTGGAATGACTATATTCCGGGCATCAAGTCGTATTTCTCCACCTCGAAGGGCGATCTCTGGTCCTTCCCCTACAACCACTCGACCGCTGTGTTCTACTGGAACAAGGATGAGTGGGCAAAGATCGGCAAGACCGAGCCGCCGAAGACCTGGGAAGAGTTCGAGAAGGACGCGCTTGCTCTCAAGGAAAAGGGCGTCGGCTGCGTGATCGCGTCGAGCTACGACACCTGGCAGCTGCTCGAGCAGTTCTCCGCCATGCATGACCTGCCGATCGCCTCGCTCGATAACGGCTATGGCGGCCTCAGTGCCGAACTCGTCTTCAACAAGACGAAGTTCGTCGACCATGTGAAGAACTACAAGAAGTGGTTCGACGCCAAGGTCCTGCAGATCCACACCCAGCAGACCGGCAAGACCATCGAGCAGGCTTTCGCTGACGGCACCTGTGCCTCGATGCTCTCCTCGATCGCCAACTTCAAGACGATCGGCTCGACCAAGAAGGAAGGCATGAACTGGGGCGTGGCCCTGATGCCTGTCTACGACGGCACTGACCGCAAGAACTCGCTCGTTGGCGGCGCCCAGCTCTGGGTGATGAAGGGCAAGTCCAAGGAAGAGTATGAAGGCGCCGCAGCGTTCCTTGATTGGGTGTCGAGCCCGGAACAGCAGCGCTGGATGAACGAAAAGACGGGCTACATTCCGCTCACCATGGCGGGTGTGAAGGCTCTTGAGGGGTCAGGCTTCTACAAGGATCCGGCCAATGCCGGCCGCGAAGTCGCCAACACCTCGCTTTCGATCGCTGAGCCGACCCCGAACTCCCGCGGCATCCGCCTCGGCAACTTCACCTCGATCCGCGCCGAACTGCGCACCGAGCTTGAAGCCGTGTTCACGCAGAACAAGGATGTCCAGGTGGCCATCGACTCCGCTGTCGAGCGCGGCAACCAGATCCTGCGCCGCTACGAGCAGACCTATCAGGGCCGCTCGCTCCCCTGATGTCGTCTTCCCGGAGGCGCCTCGCGCGCCTCCGGGTTTCTGCCGGTTGAACAGGAGCGGATGATGGAAAAGCGCGCCTTCTTCTCGAATGCTTGGATGGGCTGGGCGTTGATCCTGCCGCAGATTCTCCTGGTTTTTACATTCTTCTACTGGCCCGCCGGCGAAGCGCTTTACTGGGCGTTCACGTTGGAGCCGGCCTTTGGCGGCTCGAACCAGTGGGTCGGCTGGCAGAACTTCACCACCGTCTTCGGCGATGCGCGATACTGGAATTCTATTCAGGTCTCTGTGGTCTTCGCGCTGTCCACCACAGCACTCGCCATGGTGCTTGGCCTGATCCTCGCCATGTTCGTCGATCGCCAACTGCCTGGCTACACCGTCTACCGCTTTCTCTATTTTCTCCCGTATGCGGTCGCTCCGCCTGCGGTCGGCCTCGCCTTCCGCTTCATCTTCGCGCCAGATGCCGGCTTCGTTTCCGCGATCAACCGGTGGATTCCTGATTTATGGAACCCGGCCTTTGACGGCTTCGATGCGCTGGTGCTGATCATTCTCGCCTTTGCCTGGAAGTATGTCGGCTACGCGTTCATCTTCTTCCTGGCCGCGCTGCAGTCGATCCCGCGCCCGCTGGTCGAGGCCGGGGCGATGGATGGCGCGGGGGTGTTCCGGCGCTTTCGCGACATCCAGCTGCCGCTGATCACGCCGACCGTGTTCTTCCTTCTGGTCATCATCCTGACGCAGAGCTTCGTGGATAGCTTCGGCATCGTGAATGTCACGACCGGCGGCGGGCCGGTGAATGCCACCGATTTGATGGTGTTCAAGATCTACAATGACGGCTTCATTGCGAAGGACTATTCACTGGCCGCCGCCCAGTCGATCGTCCTCATGGGCCTCGTGATGGCGCTCACCTTCATCCAGTTCCGCTTCATCGAACGAAAGGTGCATTACTCATGAGCGCTGGAACCTTGCCGGGTTCAGCTCGCAGGAGCTGGCTGCCGCTGGCCGACACCGGAATGGTCGAACGCACGCGCGGTTTGGATATTCTGACCCATATCGTACTCGTCTTCGGACTTCTCGTCCTGATAATGCCGATCTGGATCATTTTCGTCGCCTCGACGCATGATCTGCCGACCGTCAACCGCGTGCCGATGCCGCTTCTGCCCGGCTCACACATGGTCGAGAACTGGAGCACGGCCTGGGCGAAGGGTGATTTCGCCATGAAGATGCTGAACAGCCTGATCATGGCCATTGGCGTCACGGTCGGCAAACTCACACTCGCCGCGATGACCGCCTTTGCGATTGTATTCTTCCGGTTTCCCTTCAGGATGCTGGCCTTCTGGCTGATCTTCATCACGCTGATGCTGCCGCTCGAAGTCCGCATCGTGCCGACCTACGCAGTGGCTGCTGACGCTTTCAGGCCGTTCCGCGAACTCTTCTCTGTCTTCGGCATCTCCATCGGCCTGCCGCAATGGAACTTGCTGAACTCCTATACGGGGCTGATCCTGCCGCTGGTCGCAACCGCGACCGGCACCTTCCTCTACCGCCAGTTCTTTCTCACCATCCCGGATGAGCTGCTCGAAGCCGCGCGCATGGATGGTGCCGGGCCGATCCGCTTCTTCTTCGATGTGCTGCTGCCGCTCTCCAAGACGACAATGGCGGCGCTTGCGACGATCCTCTTCGTCTACGCCTGGAATGAATATCTCTGGCCGCTCCTCGTGATCACCGATCACGCCAATTTCGGCGTGGCAACCGTCGGCCTCTCACGTCTTGTGCCCGGCCCGCTGTTTGGCGATCCGCCGATCTGGAACGTCGCCATGGCGGGCACACTGATCGTGATGATCCCCCCGCTTCTCGTCGTCATTGTGCTGCAGCGCTGGTTCGTTCGCGGCCTTGTTGCGTCAGACAAATAGGAGACACCCATGGCCGAGATCGACATCCGCAAGGTCGAAAAATCCTATGGCCGCACCAAGGTGGTGCACGGCATCGACCTTAACATCTTCAAAGGCGAGTTCGTGGTGATCCTCGGCCCGTCGGGCTGCGGAAAATCAACACTTCTGCGCATGATTGCAGGGCTTGAGAAAATCAGCGGCGGCGAGATTTCCATCGGCGGGACCGTGGTGAACACGCTGGAGCCGCGCAACCGCGGCTGCGCCATGGTCTTCCAGAACTATGCCCTCTATCCGCATATGAGTGTTGCCGACAACATTGGTTATGCGCTCAAGGTGCAGGGCATCGGCAAGCAGGAACGGCTTGACCGGATCAAAACCATTGCGAAAACAGTCGGCCTTGGCGACTATCTGGAGCGTAAGCCGGGCCAGCTTTCCGGCGGCCAGCGCCAGCGCGTCGCCATGGCGCGCGCCATGATCCGGGAACCCAAGGTCTTCCTGTTCGACGAGCCGCTCTCCAATCTGGATGCACAGCTGCGCGTGCAGATGCGCATCGAAATCCGCCGTCTGCATCAGCGGTTGAAAACAACATCCGTCTTCGTCACCCATGACCAGATCGAGGCGATGACTTTGGCGGACCGGCTGGTGGTGATGAATGCCGGCCATATCGATCAGGTTGGAACTCCGGCCGAGGTCTATTCGCGCCCGGCGACCCGCTTCGTGGCGAAGTTCATCGGCTCCCCCTCGATGAACATCCTGCCGGCCACGCTGGCCGGCGGCATTGTCAGCTTCGGCAGCAACCGGACGCTCGCCATTAGCGGCGCGCCGAGGCCCGCCAGCGGCGCGGTTGATCTTGGCTTTCGCCCTGAGCACGCCATCATCACCCGGCATCTGGACGCCGCGATGATCCCCTTCGCGGTTGAACTGGTCGAGGATATCGGCACGGCACGGCTTTGCCACGGCACGATCGATGGCCAGGAAATCGCGGTGTCCGTGCCGCCGGGCGTGATGATCAAGGGCGGCGACACGGTCGGCCTTTCTGTCGAGCCCGAGCATCTGCACCTGTTTGATCCTGCCACCGGCGCATGGCTCGATGGCCTGGCATCCGACGCGAACGTTCCCACATCCCTGCACGCAAAACTGGAGACAGCAGCATGACATCAATACTCGGACTCGGTATCACCGCAGGCGCCGGCGCGCCGGATTGCTCGACCATCGGCAGCATTCTCGACCGGATCGAGGCGCTCGATGTCACCCATGTCGAGCTTTCCACCTATGAGAACGACCTGATCATCGGCGGCCGCATCCACAAGGGCAATCTTGCACGCCTCAAGTCAGCCACCGCCGGCCGGGAGATCCGCTATTCCGTGCATGGCCCGCTCGGCATCAACTTCTTTGACGAAGCCTTCCGCCTCAACCGTCATTTCGATGTGCTGAAGGCCGCCGTCGAGATCGCGGCCGAGGTTGGCGCGGTGCATTACGTCCTTCATTCCGGCCTCAAGGCGACGCAGCAGCATCCCGGCATCGAGGCGGCCTACGCACAGCAGCGTGAATGGCTGGCGAAAGCGGCCGATCTCGGCAGTGCGCATGGAGTCATCATCTGCGTCGAAAACCTGTTCGGAGAACCGGACGGGAGCGTCTATGCTTCCGCGCCCTCACGCCTGGCGCGTGAGCTCGAAGCGGTGAACAGCCCCTTCATCCGCGCCACGCTCGATGTCAGCCATGCCTATCAGCACGCGACCTTCCGCGGGCTCGATTTCCTTGCCGAAATCGCAGCGCTGGCGCCCTACGCCAAGCATGTCCACATGCATGACAGTTTCGGCCTGCCGGATGATATCTGGACCTACACAAAGGGCGAGAGAGTCGCCTTCGGCAACAGCGATCTGCATCTGCCGACTGGTTGGGGTTCAATCCCGTGGGAAGATGTGAGCCGCGTCTGCGCCTTCCCGGCGGAAACCTTGTTCAACATCGAGCTCAATGAACGCTTCTGGTATGCTGCGGAAGAATGCATCGCCAATACCCGCACGGTAGCGGAGCGGGCTGGCGTTGTGCCGGCACGTGGCGCTGCGATGAAGCAGGTGGCCTGACCGGCACGGCCGAAACACGGACAGTCCATCCGGGCAGGGAGGGTTTGCAGCCCCTCCCTGTCCACGGCACAGCAGCATCTGGCGCCGACAGCGCCGGGTGGGTTGTGCCGGTTACGCTCAAGAAAGTGGCTGCAAGAGCCGGTGTCTCCCAATTGGCGGTGTCGCGCACCTTCACCGAGGAGGCCAGCGTCTCCGGGCGCACCCGGTGGAAGGTCGAGAAGACTGCCGCCGCGCTCTTCTGTTCACCCAGCCTGATTGCCGGGAGCCTGCTTGCCAACAACTTCGTTCTGAATCAAGGATATACCACGGAAAGCCCGGCGTAGCGGGAGGCGCGGCCCCTGCCAACTCATCCGAATTCCCTCATACATCCACCGGGTTCGAACTCGGAAGATGGACATTGCAGGCATGCTGCTCGTTGCGACATCATGTTCGAGAGCCTGCGGGTTGCCGGAGATGGATAAAAACCACAGACCTTTGCGCGACACATTGCTGATCCGCAGCCTGCATTACTTCGAGGCTGTGGCGCGGTGCCAGCCGGTGAAGCTTGCCGCGCATGAACTGGGCGTATCCCAGAGTGCTGTCAGCCACCAGCTCAAGGAGCTCACCATCACGCTGGGTGAACAGTTGCTTGTGCGCGCCGGGCGAGGGGTCGCCCTGACGGCCACCGGCCGGCGTCTTGCCGAGAGGCTGTCGACGGCGTTTTCCGGACTTTAGTCCTCTCTCGATGACATCATCGGCGAGAGCCGCCCTGTGCTGCGGCTAGCCGTTTGCAGCAGCTTCGGCCCAGGCTGGCTGATCCCGCGCCTCGCGTCCTTCTATGCCACCCACCCCGGCGTGGATCTCCAACTCCGTCTTTACGCGCAGGATCCGGAACAGACGGCGGATGTCGCCGATGCCTTCATCACCGCAAAAGAGGTGAAACCCGGACTTGCGGCCGTGCATGTGCTGGACGAAATGCTGGTGGCGGACGATTCGGCCAAGGGCGATCTCCAATGGTCCTCCATTGGCTATGGCAAATCGGACCGCGAGGACCTCACCCGTGAACTCCGCCGCATCAGGGCGGAACCAGAGGTGCGCGAGGAGATGCGCAAGCGCATGTATCACCGCATGACGGTCGTCACCACCCAGACGGCATCCCGTGCCGAGTACCGAACGAACAAGGATTTCGTGGTCATCGACGGCATCTACTGACCGCAAGAGAACATCAACGTCCTGCCGCCCAACTCCCAGATGGCATTGTTCAATGGGTCGGTATCGGGCAACAGCTTCAGCGGCAAGCTGCCCCAGACGGGGCGTTATGTGATCGAGGTCTACCTCACACGCGCAGCCGCGCGCCGCAATGAGGAAGCGGACTTCACCATCGACATCGCCATTCCGGCCTCGGGCGGCGGCAAGGCCCCCGCAGCCGGCTACGCTGACGGCGACGCCGGCGGCCCCCATAAGTGGGTGGTGTCGGGCGTTGCCCCCAACGACAGGCTGAACATGCGCTCCTCGCCTTCTGCCCCTGCAGAACTCGTGGGGCGCCTGCGCAACGGCGCCGTCGTGAGAAACCTCGGCTGCCGCACCATCGGCAGTTCACGCTGGTGCCGCATCTCGGCGCGCGGCGAGGGCGGCGTGCATGGCTGGACCAACGGGCGCTTCCTGAGGGAAGTGGGCGGCAGCACAGACGACAGGGGGTATAACGCTCACCAAGCAGAAGATGGCAAGATCCACGACAGCAAGTGCAAGGACAGCCCGCACGACTGCATTCGCAAGGCGGAGAGGACCTGCAACGGCTCGTTCCGTACGCTCCACAGCGAGAGCCACGCCGGCGGGCTCCTTGAAGATACGCTACCTGGCATTATCTCGAATAACAGTGCGGCGAATCCGACGGGCGCTATCCGCAATTCCCTTTCCGCGGCGCGCATTTCGAACAGGAATATGCGCCTGACTATGATTTCACCAACCAGATGGATTACGGCCGGCAGGTCAATGAGGCTGTGATGCGCGAGGCCGGCAAGTCCGCCGCCGCAATGGCGTTCGGGCAGCGCTTGAAGCATGTTCTCGTGCTCCCCGTAGAGCGCGTGAACGATGGCTACGCCATCTTCGGCCAGTATCCGGACAGCGGTCCAGACGTCACCACCTTCCGGTGCAAGTTCAACCAGGCCGGCGCCTTCAAGAACGTGCGCCGCAACTGAACCAGGTCAACGCACCATCCCCGACAGGAGAGACATCATGAAACGCACACTGATCGCCGCTGGCGCTGTGACCATTGCATGGACCGCTCCCGCCCTGGCCGCCAACCCGCCGCAGTTCAGTGCCATGTGCCCGAGCGGCAGCGAGATCAGCTCCGATGGCAAGGGCCATGTGTTGATCGATGGCGGCAAGGCGGCGCTCAAGAAGATGAGCGGCACCGCCTGGCAGGCTCATCTGGGCGCCATGACGATCGACATCGGCCGTGATGGCGCGAAAGTCTTCGTCAGCGAGGCGCCCAAGGGCGATCTCTGCGAGGTGACGAGCAGCAATGCTGCCCCGAACAAGGATGGTTCTGTGGGCGGCGTTTCGAAGGCGGATCTACAAGCCTGCCTCAAGGCCGTCTCGCGCACGACGAATAACCCCACCGTGACCGTACTCGACGCCAACAGCTCAGAGGCCAACAACATGGTTACGGTGGGCGCCGGTCCGGACAAGGCCAGGTGGCAGTGCCTCGTCAAGAACGGTAAGGTGGCAGAAGTGATATCGCTTACCGACGAAGGCGCGCTCTGAAGGGAGACCATAAAAGCGCTACGCAGAGATCCTGGCTCTGGTGAGAGCGCTGGCTGGCTCACCGGACATGGCGGCGGCACTTCCTGGGGCGGCCCAGAACGCGCCCTCGGCCTCTTCCCCCTCGTGAGATTGAGGGCAAGACCATCCTCCGCGGAACAGTCCACGTCCCTAACGACCGCTGGAAGCCCGAAGACCGCAAAATCGCTCTCGAGTTCACGGTGATGAAGGCGGAGACGCGCTTTCCCGAACCCGATCCTGTCGTCTACCTCGAAGGCGGGCCCGGCGGCTGCACGGCCGCCGGGCTGACCATGATGGACTGGCTGTTCAAGCCCTGGCGCGCGCGCCGCGACGTCCGCCAATCATGATCCGGTTGACACGCGGAGATTCGCCGATATTCATGACGGAGTTGATCAACAATGGGCGTGGCAATGGGCTGGCTTCAAGACATGTTCGGGGTTGAGAAACCCATCATCGCCATGTGCCACCTGCAGGCCCTGCCCGGGGACCCCCATTATGACGCGGCGGGCGGCATGGCCAAGGTCCTCCGCATGGCGATCGAGGACCTGACGCATCTTCAGGATGGCGGTGTTGACGCCGTGATGTTCTCCAACGAATTCAGCCTGCCCTATCTGACGAAGGTGAAGCCCGAGACGACGGCCGCCATGGCCCGCGTCATCGGTGAGCTGATGCCCAGGATCAAGGTACCCTTCGGCGTGAACGTGCTGTGGGATCCGGTGGCCTCGATCGATCTCTCGGCGGCGACAGGCGCGCTGTTCATCCGCGAGATCATCAGCGGCGTCTATGCCAGCGACTTCGGCCTGTGGAACACCAATGTCGGCGAGACGATCCGCCACCGCGCGCGCCTCGCGCCTGATGTGCGCATGCTCTACAACATCGTTCCGGAAGCGGCGAGCTATCTGGGCAACCGCAACATCGTCGACATCGCCAAGAGCACAGTCTTCAACAACCGGCCGGATGCGCTCTGCGTCTCAGGTCTTACCGCGGGCGCGGAGACGGACACGCAGGTTCTTTCAGCGGTGAAGAAGGCGGTTCCGAACACCGTCGTCCTCTGCAACACCGGCTGCCGGGTCGACAACATCGAGCGCCAGCTGTCGGTCTCCGACGGCGCCGTCGTGGGCTCGACCTTCAAGATCGGCGGGGTGTTCGAGAACCAGGTCGATCCGGCGCGGGTGAAGGCCTTCATGGACAAGGTGAAGTCCCTCCGCTGACAGACCGCGTGCGGGAGGCCCCGGTAGGGTTCAGTAAACCGGCCGCGCACAAGGCTTAACAACGGCAGGCTGCGGCCTCGGCCTGCTGGCGCGGCGCGGCAGGCGCTTCAATACATCGACTTGATGTCGGCAAGCTCGCGAGCCAGACCCGCCTCGTCACGCCGTGCGATGTGATCGGCAATGACCCCGAGCCGGGGCCCGATGAGGGCGCCGGTGACGGAGAAGAATTCATCCTCGTCGATGGCCTCGGCGGGCTTTCCCTCTTCGGCGAACATCAGCGCGACGCAGGCGATGGCGTAAACCGCGACATTGGGCTCGACCGCCGTGAAGAAGCGGTTCTTGTCCGCCACCTTGCCGATTCGCGCCACTGGGCCCTGTTCGACCAGCGCGATAAGAATGCGCGCCATCATCTCGTTCTCCGTGGCCTCCTCCGCGGCCCGCGTGGCAAGGCTGCGGCGGGCCGCGTCCACCCTGTGCTCGAGGATCAGGTGAGGCGGTGCGGAATAGCGCCCGGCGATGTGGATGGCGGCGCGGAAGAAATAGGCATTGAAGGTCGGGTTATGGACAAGGCTATCCTCGCGGATGCCACGCGCCACCTCATGCATGATGCCGGGGGTGAAGGGCGATGGCAGCTTCCGCCAGCTTGGCAGGAACAACGCGATCGAGGCATTGGCCCCCCAGCTCATGAGCCGGTCGATGACGCGCGCGCCACCCGCCACGGCGCGGGAGAGGAAGGGCGCCCGCTCGGTTCCGCCTTGTGTCCGGTGATCGGCATTGGACAGGTCGCGGACATAGAATTGCGTGGCCCTAAGCCCATCGCGCATGCCGGCGGCGGCGCAGGTGGCATGGGCGGCAAAGGCAATCGTGGCGGTGCGTGAAGCGCTGGACATGACCATATATCAGCCTTACGGCCCCCGCGCCGTCAAGTCTTCCTACTTCTTCAACGCCGCCGTGCGGATGTCGGCCAGGCTCCGCGCCGGGGTGATAGCCTCGGGGTCGATCAGGCAGTGGATGATGGTAGCCTTTCCGCTGGCCCGCGCCCGCTCCAGCGCTGGGCCGAACTCCCCCGTCTGGCGCACCGTCTCTCCATGCCCGCCATAGGACCGGGCAAGTGCTGCAAAATCCGGGTTCCGGAGCGCGGTGGCAGAAACCCGCCCCGGATACTCCCGCTCCTGGTGCATGCGGATCGTGCCATACATGCCGTTGTCGACAACGACAACGATGAGGGGCAGGTCATATTGCATGGCGGTGGCAAATTCCTGTCCGTTCATCAGGAAACAGCCATCGCCGGCGAAGGCGATGACCTCGCGGTGAGGCTCAATCGCCTTGGCCGCCACCGCGGCCGGGACGCCATAGCCCATGGTGCCCGACGTCGGCGCCAGCTGGGAGGCAAAGCTGCGGAAGGGCCAGAACCTGTGCACCCAGGCGGCGTAATTGCCCGCGCCATTGCAATAGACCGTATCCGCCGGCATCACGTCTTTCAGATGCGCCATGACGCCTGCCATCTGAAGCTCGCCCGCCGTTTTCACCTTGGCCGTATCGCTCCAGGCGAGGTAGTCGGCATGTGCGGCCTCAGCAGAAACCGCCCAGTTCACCGCGTTGGGCTTCGGCAGTTCCGCGGCAGCAGCCGCAAAGGCATGCGGCGTGGCGAGAATGGCAAGCCCAGCGCGATAGACCTTGTTCAGTTCCTCCGCTCCGGGGTGCACGTGAACAAGCGTCGATCCATCGCCCGGAATGTCGAGCAGCGTGTAGCTCTGGGACGGCATCTCGGAGAGGCGCCCGCCCACCAGCAGCACGAGATCCGCATCCTTCACCCTTGCCAAGAGCTTCGGGTTAGGCCCGATGCCGAGATCGCCAGCGAAATTCGGATGATCCGCCGGAAACAGCATCTGGCGGCGGAAGCTGACGGCAACGGGCAGCGCGAAATTCTCGGCAAAGCGTACGAGGTCCTGCACGCCCTGCGCGCTCCAGCCGGAGCCGCCCACCAGCAGAACAGGCCGCTTGGCTGACAGCAGCCGCTGCCGCAGCGCGTCCATGTCCACCGCACCCGGTTTCATCACGGCGGGCGTGAAGGCCGGCGCATCGGCCACCTCCACATGATCGGTCAGCATGTCCTCCGGCAATGCGATCACCACGGGGCCGGGGCGGCCTTGCGTTGCCACATGGAAGGCGCGACTCACGATCTCGGGGATGCGCTCGGCGCGGTCGATCTCGACCACCCATTTCGCCATGGTGCCGAAGACGGACTTGTAGTCCAACTCCTGGAACGCCTCGCGCTCCTTCATGTCCCGCGCGACTTGCCCCACGAACATGATGAGCGGTGTTGAATCCTGCGAGGCCACGTGAATGCCGCAGGAGGCGTTGGTGGCGCCGGGGCCGCGTGTGACCATCACGATGCCAGGCCTGCCCGTCATCTTGCCGGCGGCTTCCGCCATATAGGCAGCGCCCCCTTCCTGGCGGCACACGATGGTCTTGATCGCCGTACCATGCAGCGCATCGAGCACCGCGAGATAGCTTTCGCCCGGCACGCAGAAGACGTGGCTCGTGCCGTGGATATTCAGCTGGTCGACGAGGATCTGCCCCCCGGTGCGGCTGGTCACGTGTTCTTCCTCAACAGGCGCATGCGAGTTTCAGACACCGCATTGGCATGACCGTCGAAGCCCTCATAGCGCGCGATCACCTCGGCATGCTTCGCGAGTTCCGGATAGGCCTTGCCTGTGACGTAAGCGACCGATGTGCGCTTCATGAAGTCATGCACGGTGAGCGGCGAGCCGGTCCTGGCCCAGCCATTGGTCGGCAGCACATGGTTCACGCCGATCACGAAATTGCCCAGTGTCGGCGGCGTATGGCGGCCCAGCAGGATCTCGCCCGCATGTGCGAGCCGGCCCAGATACTGGAAGGGCTCGTCGGAATGAACGCCCAGATGCTCCGGCGCATAGTCGTTGCAGAAGGCGATGGCTTCGGTCTCGTCGCGCGCCAGCACGATGCCGCCCATCGGGCCGCCGAGCACGGTCGAGGAATAGCCCACACGCTCCGTCCCCATCTGTTTCCAGAACTCGGGGATCGCCGCCATCGCATCCTCCGCGACCTTGCGGCTCCATGTCACCAGGAAGGCAGAGGAGTCAGGCCCATGTTCGGACTCGATGATGAGGTCAAGCCCCGCGAGCCTGCCATCCGCGGTCTCATCCGCCAGCACGATGAGTTCGCTCGGCCCCGCTGGTGTTCCGACATCGATCACATGGGAGACCAGGCGTTTGGCAGCGCCCACCCATGGGCTTCCCGGCCCCACGACCTTGGCGCATCTGGGGATGGTCTCGGTGCCATAGGCCACCGCCGCAATGCCCTGCGCACCACCGGCCTTGAACACCTTGGAGACTCCCGCCATGCGCGCCGCGGTCAGCGTCGCGTCATCGATCCGCCCGTCAGGCCCCGGCGGCGTGATGATGACGATCTCCTTCACGCCCGCCACGGAAGCGGGGATCGACGCCATCATGACGGAAGAGGGAAACGCCCCCTTGCCGCGCGGCACATAGCAGGCAACCGAGGGGATGGCCGTGGTCCGGTCGCCCGCGAAGACGCCGGGGCGGATTTCGTGGAACCACATCTCCTCGGGCTTCTGGTCCTCGTGGAAGCGGCGGATCGAGCCCGCCATAAAGGCGAGCGCCTCCTTCACCTTGGGGTTCAGCGTCTTCTCGGCGCGGTCGAAATCAGCCTCCGTCGCGGCGAGTTCATTGGCCTCGACCGGCGCCTTGTCGAACTGCCTGGCGAAGCGCGCCACCGCCTGGTTGCCCTCGCGGCGCACGGCATGGACGATGGGCTTCACCTTCTCCTCATATTCGGAAAGGTCCGTCTCCGTGCGCTTCAGCAACTGGTCACGCGCGGTGCGCGTCATCCTGGAGAGGTCGTGGAATGAAATGGTCATGTGATTATCCGAATGTCTTGTGCCAGTGCCGGGCGATATCGATGCGGCGGGCAACCCACACCTTCTCATGGCTGAGCACATAATCGATGAATTTGGCCAGCCCCAAAGCGCGGCCCGGCCTGCCGACAAGGCGGCAATGCAGGCCCACCGACATCATCTTCGGGCTCCCGCGCCGGCCTTCCTCATAGAGGCAGTCGAAACTGTCCTTGAGATACTGGAGGAAGTGCTCGCCCGTGTTGAAGCCCTGCGGCGTCGCGAAGCGCATGTCATTGGCGTCGAGCGTATAGGGGATGATGAGGTGCTTGCCGCCATTAGCCTTCTTCAGGAAATAGGGAAGATCATCGGAGTAATCATCCGATGAATACAGAAAGCCGCCCTCCTCCATTACGAGCTTCGTGGTGTTCATGGAACAGCGTCCGGTATACCAGCCAAGCGGCCGCTCGCCGGTTACTTCCTTATGGATGCGGATTGCCTCGGCGATCTGGCGGCGCTCCTCCTCTTCGGGCATGTCCTTGTGCTCGACCCATTTGAGGCCGTGGCTGGCGATTTCCCAGCCAGCCTCTTTCATAGCCTCCACCTGGTCGGGCGAGCGGATCAACGCATGGGCCACGCCATAGATGGTGATTGGCACTTGGGCGCCCGTGAACATGCGCCACAGCCGCCAGAATCCGGCGCGTGCGCCATATTCATAGATCGACTCCATGTTCCAGTGGCGCTGTCCCGGCCAAGCTTGCGCGCCCACGATCTCGGACAGGAAGGCCTCGGAGGCGGCATCGCCATGGAGGATGTTGTTCTCTCCCCCCTCCTCGTAATTCAGCACGAACTGCACGGCCACATGCGCACCACCCGGCCATTGCGGATCGGGGATCGCCCGCCCGTAACCCTTCATGTCACGCGGATAGTCCGTCATGCCGTCCCCCTCAGTAGGACACCTTCTTGTAGTAGCGCCTGGTGGTCAGCGGATGGTTGCGCTTCACCTCGAGATGGGCCGAAAGCCGCTCCAGGATGGTGGCGAGGATCACGGGCGAGATCAGCGCGCGCGTCTCGGCCGAGATGCCGGGCATCTCGAATGCGGCGGCATCCAGCACCGTCACCTTGTCGGTATAGGTCCTGGCGAATGCTTCAACGCGGTCGGTGAGCGGCCGGTATTGATCTTCACCCTTGAGGATGACGACGCTCACGCCCTTCTCGACGAGTTCCAGCGTACCGTGGAAGAAGTCCGCCGCGTGAATGGGCCGCGTCCTGATCCACTGCATCTCCTCGAGGATGCACATGCCATAGTACCAGGCTTCAGCCCAGCTTCCGCCAGCTGCGGTGATGATGTGGTAGGGCTCATCGGTGAAGGCCGTGGCGATCCGCTCCGCCTCCGCCTCGAAGGCCTGCTTGGCCGCAAGCAGATGGTTGGGCAGCGCGGAAAGCTCCGCTACCGTCTTCTCATAAGCAGCATATTCACCGCGATGCGCCATGATCGAGAGCGCGATGATCAGCGACTGGAGATAGAAGGACTCGGACGACGTGTCGTCCTCCGCGAGATTCACGAAGGCGTGGTCCGCCTTCTGGCCTAAGGGCGTGTCCTTGTGGCCAACGAGCGTGATGATGCGCGCGCCCTTCGCGCGGCAGAACTCGAGGGTTGCCACCGACTCCTTCGTGGTGCCGGAGAGCGAGGGGATCACGACGATGGAGCCTTTGCCCAGCGCCTGGTGCCCCGCCGTGACCAGCTCGGCCGCGATTTCCATGAAGGCCGGAAAGCCCGAGCGCCGCTGCAGCAGCAGGGCCGCGGGCTGCATCAGGATCGCGGCACCGCCCGTGCCGAGGAAGAGCACATTTCGGGCACCCCGCGCCATGAGTTCGCCGATGGTGTCGTGGATCGCGGGCGCCAGCGCCAATGCGCCCGCCTCGATGTTGAGAAAACGGTCAGATTCAAAGTTCAGCATGTCAGGTCACCGCCGGATAGACTTCAAGAATGCCACGATAGATCATGTCGAGCGCCACGTAGAGGATGATGGCAAGGCCGACATAAGCAATCCAACGATGCTTCTGCAGCAGCCTTGCAATGAAGGAGGCGGCAAGGCCCATCAGCGCGATGGACAGGATAAGCCCGATGACCAGCACGCCCGGGTGCTCGCGCGCCGCACCCGCCACCGCCAGCACATTGTCGAGCGACATCGACACGTCGGCGATGATGATCTGCCATGCGGCCTGGGCGAAGGTCTTGCTGCCCGGGGGTGCTCCCACCGTGCCGTCGGCGTTGATGTCCACGCCCGTCACGGCCTCGACGCCTTCTTCCTGGTGGCCGTTCCGCAGCTCGCGCCACATCTTCCAGCACACCCAGAGCAGCAGGATGCCGCCCACCAGGATCAGGCCCAGCACCTGCAGGAGCTGTGTGGTGACGCTGGCGAAGCCGATACGGAGAACGGTTGCCGCGATGATACCGACGAAGATCGCCTTGTTGCGCTGGTCCTTGGGCAGGCCCGATGCGGCAAGCCCGATCACCACGGCATTGTCGCCCGCCAGCACCAGGTCGATCATGATCACCTGCCCCAGCGCCCAGAGCGCGTCGGGCGATGTCAGGGATTGAAGGAATTCGAGCATCTAGATCTCCTTGCGGCTTTCAGCACCAACGGCGCGCCAAGTGCAAGGGTTTCCTTTGGGCAGAGGGCCATTCTACGCGCCACTCTGTTCCTCTCCCCCACGCATGTGGGGGAGAGGAAGATGTTGACTCACGTGATCCGCCGGATCGAGGCGGCGATCTCCTCGGGCTCGAAGACCCGCTTCCAGTCCTCCCGCATCAGCATGGGCTTGCCGAACTGGATGGCCTTGTTGCAGGCGTCCGAGAACACGCCCGGCTGCTCCTTGAAGACGACGGCGCCGAGGATGTTCATATGGCCCAGCAGGAAGTCCCGCGCGGCCTCCGCCGGAACGCCGCGCGCCACAACCTCGTCCATCGCCTCGCGCATCACGTAAAGGAGCGAGGCAACGACGGTTTCAGAGAGGCCCGGTTCCAGCAGCGCCATCTGCTCCACGCTGACCCGGTGGGAGCGCATGGTGGGGGCCCAGATGGTGCGCGCCACCTCTTCGCCCAACGCATAGTGGGCCTCCGGACCCTGCATCAGGGCATTCACGATGTGCTGCTTGGCCGCAACGCCGCCGAAGCGGTCGAGCTTTGCCGCCATCTCGGTCTCGTCGTTGAAGATCGGCGGATGGCAGGGGTGGGTCACGAAATAGGTGAGGTCCGGCCGCTCCGGCAAATGGCCTGCGAAGGGGGCAGCGGCATCGAGCACCACCACCATCATGCCGGGCTTCAGGAGATGCTGGATCGAGAGCGCCACCTTGCCGATATGGGTGTCGGGAACCGCCAGGATCGCAACCTCCGCACCCTCCAGCGCCGCCTCGGCCGGCAGGCAGGTGATGCCGAAATCCTGGGCCAGCCTTGCGCGGCCTGCATCGCTCACCTCGACATGACGCACATGGAACCGCGAATCCTTCAGGTTGCGCGACAGGCGGTGTCCCATCTTGCCGCCGGCACCGAAGAGAGCGATTGACGTCATGGAGAAAACCTCGGATAGAATTGAGGTCTGCTTACATGCTGCTGGTATGACAAGTCAACCAGCCGCCAGCACCGGAGCGTCTCCCCCATGGGGCTCAAGCAACTCGCCGCGATGAAACAGCCGAAAATCGGCAACTTCATCGTGGAGTTCGCCACGCCGGGAATCGGCCATATCCTCAAGTCAGCGGGCATGGACTTCGCCTTCTTCGACATGGAGCATTCTGGCTTCTCCTTCGAGACGCTGAAAAGTGCCGTGCGCTATTTCGAGGCGGCGGGCATTCCAACCATCACCCGTGTCCCCGCGCTTGAGAATGACATGCTGGCAAGAGCCTGCGACATGGGGGCGGAGGGCTTGCTCGCTCCGATGATCTCGACGCCCCAGCAGGCCAAGGCCATGGTCGACTCGGTCAAGTACTACCCGGCGGGCAAGCGCGGCGTGGGCCTCCAGATGGCGCATGACAGTTATCGGTCCGCGCCCGTGGCGGAGGCGCTGAACGCCGCCAATGAGCGGACCGCCGTGGTCTGCCTCATCGAGACGGCGGAAGGGGCGGAGAATGTCGATGCCATTGCCGCCGTCCCCGGCGTCGACGGGCTGTGGGTCGGCCATTTCGACCTCTCGGTCTCGCTCGGCATTCCGGGCGAGTTCAGCAATCCGACATTCCTGGCCGCCGTGGACCGCATCATCGCGGCGGCGAAGACGCACAACCGCTTCCTTGGCCGCCTCGTGCCCAGCGTCGAGCAGGGCATCACCTTCTACAAGCAGGGCTTCGACTTCATCTGCTACTCAGGCGACATCTGGGTGCTGCGTGACGGGCTGGCCGCTGCGGGCAAGGCCATCCGCGAGGGGGTGCGCTGATGGCAGCCTTCCGCGTCGCCCTCTCCGGAGATTTCAGGAAGGCGGACGGATCGCCCACCTTCCCCGATTTCGATCTGACCCCACTTCTCACCGCAAAGCATGTCGAGACGGTCTATCTCGACAATGCATCGCCGCTGAAGGGCGAACAGCTGGAAGACTTCGACGCACTGATCCTGCTCGCCCACCGCTTTGAGGCCGGAAGCGTGCCGAAGTCCGGCCGCCTCGCCGTGGTGGCGCGCTTTGGTGTTGGCTATGACACGGTCGATGTTCCCTCTTGCACCGCGAATGACATCGCACTTGTCATCACGCCCGATGGCGTGAGGCGGCCCGTCGCCGTCTCGATCCTCACCTTCATCCTCGCCCTCACGGGAAAGTTGATGGTGAAGGACAGGCTGGCGCGCATGGGCGGCCCCGGCTTCGCCGCGCGCGGTGAGCACATGGGTGTTGGCCTCGTCGGCAAGGTGCTGGGCTCGCTGGGCGTCGGCAATATCGGCGCCGAGATGTTCCGGCTGGCGAAGCCCTTCGACATGACGTTCATCGCCCATGACCCCTTCGCCGACAAGGCGGTTGCCGCCGAACTCGGCATCGAACTCGTCTCGCTGGAAGAGCTCTTCGCGCGCTCCGACATTCTCTGCGTCAACTGCCCGCTGACGCCCGAGACGCATCACATCGTCAATGCCGAGCGTTTGGCACTGATGAAGCCCACGGCCTATTTCATCAACACCGCGCGCGGCCCCATCGTCGACCAGAAGGCGCTGACCAAGGTGCTGCAGGAGCGCAAGATCGCAGGTGCTGGCCTCGACGTCTTCGAGCAGGAGCCGACGGACCCCAACGACCCCCTCCTCAAGCTCGACAACATCATCGCCGCTCCCCATGCCCTGTGCTGGACCGACCAGTGCTTCGCCGGCAATGGCGCTGCGGATGTGAAGGCGGTGCTCGACGTCATGAAGGGCCAGCTGCCGCGCGGCATCGTGAACCGCGAGGTCGTGGACAGGCCGGGTTTCAAGGCCAAGCTCGAAGGCTTCGCGAAGCGCTTCGGCTGAGCCTTACGAACTCCCCCGGAACAGAGGGACAAGCGAATGGCCGCCCTATGGCCGCTGGGCCGCGAGCTATGGCACGGACCAGGAAGTGATGAGCTGGGCGCCCAAATCCACCATCGCCGCCAAGTTCGGCTATGCCATGACGCCGGGCGGCCATCCGCAGCTCGCGGCGGGCTTCTGCCTGTCGGTCTCTTCCGCCTCGAAGAACAAGGAAGCGGCCTATCTGTTCCTGGAGAAGATGCCGGGCCGGCCGATCTTCATCTCGCTCCTGGTGCTGCCCACCATCATCTCGCCCATCGTCGCAGGCGCCACCTGGCGCCTTCTGTTCGACAACAAGTACGGACCCATCAACCAGATCATCAGCTGGTTCGCCG
>JBEILC010000003.1:0-46525 GCA_040379425.1 Hyphomicrobiales bacterium | reverse complement strand
CCAGACTTCAAGTGGCAGGGCATCATAGAAACCCTGTTCGAAGCTCTCGTTCGAATGCGTATGGGCGTTGACGAAGCCGGGCATGGCGATGAGCGCGCTGCCGTCCAGGACCTCTGCATCCTGCGGCGGCTCCAGCGCCTTGCCGATGGCGGCGATGCGGCCATCGCGGATCAGGATGTCGGCGCCATCCATTGGCGCGCCTCTTGCGTCCGGAACGATCAGCGTCTTGCGAATGAGCAGGGACATGCGACAATCCTTTCAGAACTGGACAGGGAACACGCGCGATGATCATCAACGATCCTGAAACCCTCGCCGAGGTGGAAGCGATCTTCCGGCGCTATGAGCAAGCACTGGTGAACAATGACATCGCCGTGCTGGACGAGCTGTTCTGGCAGGACGGCCAAACGATCCGCTATGGCGTGGCCGAGAACCTTCATGGTGTGGACGAGATCCTGGCCTTCCGCAAGGCACGTCCCTCGCAGGGGCTGGCGCGCAGCCTGTCACGCACCACCATCACCACCTATGGCAAGGACTTCGCAACCGCCTCGACGCTGTTTCACCGGGACAGCGCCCCCGGCAAGGTCGGCCGCCAGATGCAGAGCTGGGTCCGCTTTCCGGAAGGCTGGCGCGTTGTCGCGGCGCATGTGAGCATCATCCCGGAGACGGCTCAGGCCTGAGCCGCCATGAAGGCGCGCCAGCCGCCGAAGCTGGAAATGTCCCGCGCACCCTTGATGGCCTCGGCCTCGACGAGGAAGCCCTTGACGCTCGAACCATCTTTCATGGCAAGCGTGCCGATCCCCAGCGGTGAGGGGATGCCTGCGAGGAAGCTGCCGAAGGCCTCCGGCGAGAGCGCCCAGATCTCGACGGCGATGCTGGCGCCCTTGTCCTTTTCGATGCGCAGCAGGCCGGGCTTCGGTGGCGCCGTGTTGCCCAATGCATAGAGCGCATAGTCCGGTGCTGTGTCCGCCGCGGCGAGGAAGCGCGCGCCTCTGGAGGTGAGTTCGTGGTTGAGCGGCATGCCGGAGAGATGCGCGCCGACGACGGCAAGCGCGATCTCGCCCGAGCGCAAGCCAGGCGATGCCGGCATGGTCTTCGACTGCAGTGCGCTGGCGGCACTGGCCAGCAGCCCGTCCCGCCCGGCGGGCGCGATCAGCGTGAGGGAGGAGGGCAGTCCATCGCCGCGCCGCCCGGCGGGAACCGAGAAGGCTGCGAGGTCCAGCAGGTTCACGGCATTGGTGTAGGTGCCGAGATTGGAGTTCAGCTGCACCGGGTCGTTCAGCACCTGTTCGACCGTGTATACGGTGGGAATCGAGGGCACGGCGATCATGTCGACGGAGGCGATCACCGGCGCAAGCTGCCGCTTGAAGCCGGCCAGGCTGTAGAGCGCATCGAAGGTGTCAACCGCCGTGAAGCGGCTGGCCCCCGAAATGACGGCGCGCGTCGTGGGGTGCATGGCGTCAGGCTGCTTCTCGATGATGGATCTCACCGCGTGGTAGCGCTCCGCCACCCAGGGCCCGCCATAGAGCAGTTGCGCCACCGCATAGAAGGGCTCGAAGTCGATCTCGCGAATCTCCGCGCCGAGTTGCTTCAGGCGTTCGACGTCCGCCGCATAGGCGGCCTCGGCGTGAGCATCGCCGAAGAACTTGAGTTGCGCCTTGCGGGGCACGCCGATCCTGAGTGCTGGCGGCAGCGCCGTCACCTCGACCTCCGCCAGCTTGCGTGACATGAAATCGCGGGCGTCATAGCCTTGCGCCACACGCGCGGCTTCCGCTGCATCCTCCGCACGTGCGGCGAAGATCGAGATGGTGTCGAGCGTCCGGCAGGCAGGCACCACGCCGGTGGAGGAGAGCAGGCCAAGGCTCGGCTTCAGTCCGCAGATGCCATTGAGCGCGGCGGGCACGCGGCCCGAACCCGCCGTATCGGTGCCAAGCGCGAAGGCAACCGCCCCCATGCCGACGCTGACGGCGGAGCCCGAGCTCGATCCGCCCGGCACATGCGTGGCGTCAATCGTGTTGCGCGGAACGCCATAGGGCGAACGCACGCCGACGAGGCCCGTGGCAAACTGGTCGAGATTGGTCTTGCCGATGACGATGGCCCCCGCCGCCTCGAGCCGCGCCACGGCGAAGGCGGAGGCCTCCGGCAGGTAGGAGAAGGCAGGGCAGGCCGCCGTCGTCGGCAGGCCCGCGACGTCGATGTTGTCCTTGACCGCGAAGGGCAGGCCATAGAGCGGCTTGTCCTTCGGGCCCTCGGCCTCGAGCCGCCGCGCAATCTCAAGCGCCTCCGCCCTCGGCCTCAGCGCAATGAACAGGGCGGGGTCGTCATACGCCGCCAGCGCATCATGGGCAGCCTCCACGGCAGCCGTGGGCGAAAGGCTCCGCCAGACGTTGAAGGATTTCGCGCGTGGATTCATTTTAGGCAGCCCTCCCATGTTTTAGGCGGCAGGCAGCGCGAACGCCGTCCCGCAGCGCCGGGTTTCCGGGCAAAGGAAGGGATATCAGCGCGAAGCCTGCTGTTGTGAGGAGGGCAGAGCAAGAAACGGGCCGCTTGGGCCAATACAGCTCAAAGCCGGGCCATTATGATGCCGTCGAGCTGTTTGAGGTGGTTGGTGGAGCCAGGCGGAATCGAACCGCCGACCTCTTGAATGCCATTCAAGCGCTCTCCCAACTGAGCTATGACCCCTTGAACCAAAAGAGCCGCCACATGGGGGTGGCGGAGCGGGGCGGAAGCTAGTTCCCGCCCCTGCAACACGCAAGCACTATTTTCAGCTCTCTTCGTCTTCTTCCTTGCCGCCAGTATCGAGAAGGCCGGACATGCTGTCGCCCTCCTCTTCCTCCTCGACCAGGAACGTATCGTCCTCCGCCTCGTCGGCGCCTGCCTCTTCCCCGAGATCGACGTCCTCGATCCCTGCGGTCTCGTCATCGGCGACGTCCGGGGCTTCCGCGTCCTCGAGGCTCACGAGCTCGACGTCCGCCACTTCGATGTCGTCGGTCTCCACGACGCGCGGCTTCGGCACCGGCGCCATGGCCGGCATGTCGCCCTTGGACGGCAGCACGGAGGCAGCAACAAAATTGGCGCCGCACTTCGGGCAGATGATGGGATTCTTCAGAAGATCGTAAAAGCGGGTTGCGCAGGACGGGCACGTCCGTTTGGTTCCGAGTTCAGCCTTGACCACGGTTGATCCTTTCAGGCGTCAAAATAGGTTGATTGAGCCGCTCCATGGCACTTCTCCGCCCCAATGTCAAAACCTTGAAAAGGGGAGGGCTGGCACGCCCCTGAATCATCGTGTATCGGAGCGGCCCATGAGCAGCAACACACCCGCCGAACCCCTTCCCCTCACCTCCCATCAGGCGCATGGCCTCAACGGCCGCATCCGCGTTCCGGGGGACAAGTCCATGTCCCACCGCGCCCTGATGTTCGGCGCCGTCGCCATCGGCGAGACCACGATCAAGGGCCTCCTCGAGGCAGAGGACGTGATCAACACCGCCAAGGCCATGACGGCGCTGGGCGCTGACGCCAAGCGCGGGGCGGACGGCGTCTGGCGCGTCCAGGGCGTGGGTGTCGCGGGGCTCCGCTCGCCGTCCCAGCCGCTGGATTTCGGCAATTCCGGAACCGGCGTACGGCTCGCCATGGGGTTGATGGCGACGACACCGCTCAGCGCCACATGCGTGGGCGATGCCTCGCTCTCCAAGCGCCCGATGGGCCGGGTCACCATTCCCTTGAGCCAGTTCGGCGCCTCATTCGAAACGGCGGAGGGCAACCGCCTGCCGCTGACGCTGCATGGCGCGAAGAACCCCGTGCCCGTCACCTACACGCTCCCCGTCGATTCCGCCCAGGTGAAGTCCGCCGTGCTGCTCGCCGGCCTCAACACGCCGGGCAAGACCACCGTCATCGAGCCCACCCCCACGCGCGACCATACGGAGCGCATGCTGAAGGGCTTCGGCGCGAAGATCACGGTCGAGAAGAAGCCCGATGGCAATCACATCACCATCGAAGGCCAGCATGAGCTGAAGGCGCAGGCGCTCGACGTGCCGGGCGATCCCTCCTCCGCCGCCTTCCCGATGGTGGCAGCGCTCATCACGCCGGGCTCAAGCATCGTGATCGAGAACATCATGCTGAACCCGACCCGCACCGGCCTCATTGACACGCTGATCGAAATGGGCGGCGACATCCGGATCGAGAACCGGAGGCTGGCGGGCGGCGAGGAGGTGGGTGACCTCCATGTGAAGGCATCGGCTCTCAAGGCCGTCACGGTTCCCGCCGCGCGCGCCGCCTCGATGATCGACGAATATCCCGTGCTCTCGGTGGCCGCCTCCTTCGCAGCGGGCACCACCCGCATGGAGGGGCTCGAGGAGCTGCGGGTCAAGGAAAGCGACCGGCTCGCGGCGGTCGAGGCGGGCCTCAAGGCCAATGGTGTGTCGACTCGCTCCGGACGGGACTGGCTGGAAGTGGACGGCGGCGGGGCTCCCGGCGGCGGCACGGTCACAACCCACATGGATCACCGCATCGCCATGTCTTTCCTCGTCATGGGCATCGCCTCCGCGCAGGCAACGAAGGTGGACGACAGCCGCTTCATCGCGACGAGCTTCCCGGATTTCACCGGGCTCATGAACCGCATGGGCGCGAAGATTTCGGCATGATCATCGCGGTCGATGGCCCCGCCGCCGCCGGCAAGGGCACCATCGCCCGCGCGCTGGCCAAGCATTACGGCTATCACTTCCTGGATACCGGCTCGCTCTACCGCATGGTGGGGCTGGCCGCCCTCAGGGCCGGGGGCGAGCCGATCACCCGGGACGCGGCGATTGCCGCAGCCCAGAGCCTCAACCCGCAGAAATTCAGCGATGCCGAGCTCCGGAGCGAGGAGGTCGGCTCCGCCGCCTCGATCGTCGCCGCCATTCCGCAAGTCCGCGCCGCCCTGCTGGAACTCCAGCGCGCCTTCGCCCGGAAGGAGCCGGGTGCCGTGCTGGACGGGCGCGACATTGGAACCGTGGTCTGCCCGGACGCCGATGTGAAGCTCTTCATCACCGCGAGCCCCGAAGTCCGCGCCCGGCGGCGGCAGATGGAACTGGGCTCCGCCGACTACGCGTCGATCCTCGCCGACATCCGTGCCCGGGACGAGCGCGACTCCAAACGCACCACGGCACCCCTCGTGGCAGCGGCGGATGCGGTGACGCTGGATACGTCGGACATGGATATCGAAGCCGCGGTTACAGCGGCTGTCCGGGCGGTGGACATGGGGCGGGCGCGTTAGCCTCCTTTGTCCGTCACCCCAGCGCAAGCTGGGGGCCAGCTTTGCCTGCCATAAAGCGGGATGCCAGCTTTCGCTGGCATGACGGCAAGAGAGCTAAGCCTTGCCCCGTGACCCATTTTCACCTATATGCGCCCCCGTTGCAGGACGTTTCGCCCTCCGGGGCGGCATGGACATGAACCGGGGTGCCTTTCAGTGCCCCACATTGTTTCAGGACTTTCGAGACCGTTCACCGCCTGCCTGGGCGGGGTCTTTGGAGCTTGGGACGCAAGGTCGAGTTTGCCTGCCTGTGCCCCCTTTTGAACAACCGGGGCCTTGTAGGACGTCCTAGCGGGTTTTCCGCCGGGCCAGCCTCGATTTAGAACCAGGATACGATACCACATGGCGAAATCCGCCGTCTCGCTCACCCCCACCCGTGAAGACTTCGAATCCCTCCTCGCCGAGAGCTATTCCGACAACCCCGCCACCGAAGGCAGCGTCGTCAAGGGCCGCATCGTCTCGATCGAGAACGACTTTGCCATCATCGACGTCGGCCTCAAGACCGAAGGCAAGATCGCCGTCAAGGAATTCGCCCAGCCGGGCAAGACCTCCGAAGTCAAGGTGGGCGACACCGTTGAAGTCTATCTCGAGCGCATCGAGAACGCGATGGGCGAGGCCGTTCTCTCGCGCGACAAGGCGCGCCGCGAGGAAGCCTGGACCCGCCTCGAGCAGATGGCCAACAAGAATGAGCGCGTCGAAGGCGTGATCTTCGGCCGCGTCAAGGGCGGCTTCACCGTCGACCTCGGCGGTGCTGTGGCCTTCCTTCCCGGCTCTCAGGTGGACGTCCGCCCGATCCGCGATGTGGGCCCCTTGATGAATGTCTCGCAGCCCTTCCAGATCCTCAAGATGGACCGCCGCCGCGGCAACATCGTGGTGTCGCGCCGCGCCATCATGGAAGAGACGCGCGCCGAGCAGCGCTCCGAACTCGTCCAGAACCTCGCCGAAGGCCAGGTGGTCGAGGGCATGGTCAAGAACATCACCGATTACGGTGCGTTCGTGGACTTAGGGGGCATCGACGGCCTGCTGCACGTCACCGACATCGCGTGGAAGCGCGTCAACCACCCCTCCGACGTTCTCCACGTCGGCCAGACCGTGAAGGTCCAGATCATCCGTATCAACCCCGAGACGCAGCGTATCTCGCTCGGCATGAAGCAGCTGGAGAAGGATCCGTGGGAGGTCGTCACCGAGCGCTATCCGATCGGCGCCAAGGTCAAGGGCAAGGTCACCAACATCACCGACTACGGCGCCTTCGTCGAGCTCGAGGATGGCATCGAGGGCCTGATCCACGTCTCCGAAATGAGCTGGACCAAGAAGAACGTGCACCCCGGCAAGATCCTCTCGACCACCGAACCGGTCGAAGTGCAGGTGCTCGACATCGACTCGGCCAAGCGCCGCATCTCGCTGGGTCTCAAGCAGACCCAAAAGAACCCGTGGGAGGCCTTCGCGGACAAGTATCCGACGGGCACCGACGTCGAAGGCGAGATCAAGAACATCACCGAGTTCGGCCTGTTCATCGGTCTCGACGGCGAAGTGGACGGCATGGTCCATCTCTCCGACATCGACTGGAAGCGCTCGGGCGAGGAAGCCATCAAGGACTTCAAGAAGGGCGACCGCGTCAAGGCGCGCGTCCTCGATGTGGACCGTGAAAAGGAGCGCATCTCGCTCGGCATCAAGCAGCTGGGCGCCGACCCCGTTGCCTCCGCCGCCGGCATCAAGAAGGGTGACACCGTCACCTGCGAAGTGTTGAAGGTGGAAGACAACGGCCTTGAGGTGAACGTCGCCGGCACCGACATGACCGCCTATGTGAAGCGCGCCGACCTGGCACGCGACCGCGCCGAGCAGCGCCCCGAGCGCTTCGCGGTGGGCGAGAAGTTCGACGCCAAGGTCACCGTCTTCGACCAGAAGGCCCGCAAGATGAACGTCTCCATCAAGGCCCTTGAGATCGCGGAAGAGAAGGAAGCCGTGGCACAATACGGCTCCTCCGACTCGGGCGCCTCGCTGGGCGACATCCTGGGTGCGGCCCTCAAGAAGCAGAAGACTGACGAGTAAGCGAAAGGCGGCCGGGGTAACCCGGCCGTCTTTTCGTTCACGCAGATTTCATGGCCGGGCACGTCCCGGCCATCTTTCTTTTTTGCTATCCTTCCTCGCCCCCAACGAAGCGGGCAAGAGGAACAACTTGGCGTATTTCGCTCTTGCCGTCCGACCCCTATATAGACCTCACGATCTCCTGAGGACGCAATCATGATCTCCGAAGCCGAACTCATCGTCGACCGCCGCCGCCTCAAGCGCAAGCTTACGCTGTGGCGCATTCTTGCCGTGCTGCTGGCGATCGGCGCGATCGCGGCGCTCGTCTGGCAGGCAGGCGGGCGGAAGCTCGAGCACCATGTCGCGCGCATTTCGATCGAGGGCATCATCACCGGCGACCAGAAGACGCTCGATCTCCTGAGGGAGGTGCGGGACGCGGATCAAGTGAAGGGCGTGATCCTCAGGATCGACAGCCCGGGCGGCACCACGGCGGGCTCCGAGGCGGTCTATGACGCGTTGCGCAGGATCTCGGAGAAGAAGCCGGTGGTCGCCGTCATGGATACAGTGGCGGCGTCGGGGGGCTACATCACGGCCATCGCGACAGACCACATCGTGGCGCGCGGCAACACCATCACCGGTTCCATCGGCGTGATCTTCAGCTTCCCCGAAATCTCGAAGCTGCTCGATACCATTGGCGTCAGGATGGAGGAGCTCAAGTCGGGCGACCTCAAGGCGGAGCCCTCGCCCTACAGGCCGGTGTCGGACAAGGCCCGCAGCGTCTCCATGGAGATGGTGCAGGACGGTTATGAATGGTTCACCGGACTCGTGGCGGAGCGCCGCAGCCTGCCGCTGCCGCGTGTCAAGGAACTCTCCGACGGCCGTGTCTATACCGGCCGCCAGGCGCTTGAGGTGAAGCTGATCGACGAGCTGGGCGGTGAGGAAAAAGCCGTCGCCTGGCTCGAAACGGAAAAGAGGCTCGCAGCCGGCCTGCCCATCGCCGACTGGGCGCCGAAATCGGCGACCGGCAGGACGGGGCTGGGCTTTGCCGCGGGCCCGGTGCTTCGCTTCCTCGGGCTCGAAGGACTGGAAAATGCCGTTGCGCGGGCAAAACTTGACGGACTTCTCGTGCTTTGGCACCCTGCCCAGTAACAGGAAAGCGCCATGATCAAATCCGAACTCGTCCAGAAGATCGCAGAGAAGAACCCGCATCTCTATAACCGCGACATCGAGCGCATCGTGAACACGGTGTTCGACGAGGTCATCAATGCGCTGAAGGACGGGGACCGGGTGGAGCTCCGGGGCTTCGGCGCCTTCTCCGCCAAGGCCCGCAATGCCCGCGTGGGCCGCAACCCGCGGACCGGCGAGGCGGTCGAGGTGGTGGCCAAGCGCGTGCCCTTCTTCAAGACCGGCAAGGAACTGCGCGAGCGCCTGAACGACAAGGCCTGATTGCGAAGGGCAGCGTGACGGCGTAGAACGTTGCCCATGACGCTCAAAGGCATTTTCAACTGGATCGTCGGTGTGCCCATCGCCGTGGTGGGCATCAGCTTTGCCGTGGCCAACCGGCAGTGGGTAACCATCTCCTTCGATCCCATCAACCGTGTGCACCCCTTCGCCACGCTGGACATGCCTCTCTGGGCTTTGTTCTTTTGCGGCGTGTTCGCAGGTGTCTTCGCGGGCTGGTATGTGGCCTGGCGCGGCAATGCCAAGTACCGCTGCGCCACGCGCGAGGCCAAGATCGAACTGATTCGCACCCAGCAGATGCATGAGCGCGAAAAGCGCGAGATGCAGGCGAGCGCGCTCGCCATGCGCCAGGAGTAATTGCCCCGTGAAGACTCTTTCCGCTGAGGACGTGGCCCGGCTCGGGTCCTACCGCGATATCGTGGAGGCGCTGCGCGAGGGCTTCCGCGCCGAGATCGAAACGCCCGTCCGCCACCACCATGACATTTCGGATGTCTCGACGCTGCTGCTGATGCCCGCCTGGTCGAAGGAGTGGGCCGGGCTCAAGACCGTGGTGTTCAAGACCGACAATGCGGCGAAGGGCCTGCCGACCATCCAGGCGAGCTATTTGCTCATCGAGCAGAAGACGGGAACGACGGTTGCCATGATGGACGGCGGCGAGATCACGAGGCGGCGCACCGCGGCGGCCTCCGCACTGGCTGCCGATTATCTTGCCCGCAAGGATGCCTCGACCCTCACGCTCGTTGGCGCTGGTGCCCTGGCGCCGCATTTCGTGCGCGCCCATGCCACGGTGCGCCCGGTGAAGCGTGTGTTCATCCATTCCCGCACGATTGCCAAGGCGGAGGAGCTCGCAGCCTCCCTCGCCCATGAGGGCTTCGAGGTGCATTCGGTGACGGACCTCGAACATGCCGTGCGCCAGTCCGACATCGTGAGCTGTGTCACGACCTCGACCGCGCCCATCGTCATGGGCCACTGGCTGAAGCCTGGCACGCATGTGGACCTCGCCGGCGCCTTCAAGCCCTCGATGCGCGAGACCGATGCGGAGGTGGTGGCGCGCGCCGCCGTCTATGTCGACACGCGTGACGGCGCGCTCGCCGAGGCGGGCGACCTCCTGCAGGCGCGTGATGAGGGCAAATTCGATTTCGCGCATATCAGGGGCGATCTCTTCGACCTCTGCCGCGGCACGGCGAAGGGCCGGACATCGCCTGCCGAGATCACGCTGTTCAAGTCGGCCGGCACCGCCATCGAGGACCTCGCCACCGCCATCATGCTGTTCGCCAAGGTGCGCTGATGGCCGCCAACCCGATCTGCGTGGCACTCGACACGCCCGATCTCGATCACGCCGTGAGCCTCGCGTCCGCGCTGAAGCCGCACGCGGGTTTTGCCAAGATCGGAATGGAGTTTTTCTATGCGCACGGCATCGCTGGCTATGCGCGCGTGGCGGAGACGGGGCTTCCGATCTTCCTTGACCTGAAACTCCACGACATTCCCAACACAGTCGCCTCCGCCATGAAGGCGCTGATGCGGATCGCGCCGCGGCCCGCCATCGTCAACCTTCACGCCACCGGCGGCTATGACATGATGAAGGCCGCAGCCGATGCGGTTGCCGGACAGTCGAAGCTGATCGCGGTCACCATCCTCACCAGCCTGTCGGATGACGATATCTGGCAGGCGGGTTTCGAGACGGCGAAGAACACCGAAGCCCATGCGCGCGCACTGGCGGAGCTTGCCAAGCGCGCCGGGCTTGATGGCGTCGTCTGCAGCCCGCATGATCTCGTGGGCATCCGCCATGACCTGGGGCGCGATTTCCTCACCGTTGTTCCCGGCATCCGCCCGGCAGATGCGGCAACGCAGGACCAGAAGCGTGTTGCGGCACCCGAGGCAGCGCTTGCGGCGGGGGCGGATATCCTGGTGATCGGCCGCGCCATCACCGGGGCTCCGGACCCCGCAAAGGCCGCAGAGCATATTCTCGGAGGCCTCCATGCCGGTTGAGGTCAAAATCTGTGGACTCTCGACGCCTGAGACGGTCGAAGGCTCCATTGCGGCGGGGGCGGATTACATCGGCCTCAACTTCTATCCCACCAGCCCGCGCTATGTGACGCTTGAACGTGCGGCAGAGCTTGCGGCAATCGCCCGCGGCCGGGTCAAAATCGTGGCGTTGGTGGTCGATGCGCCAGATAGCCTGCTGCAAGACATTATGGCCAAGGTCGATCCTGACTTCATCCAGGCCCATGGCGCGGAAGACCCGGCGCGGATTGCCGCCATCGCCGGACTGACCGGCAGGCCGGTCATCAAAGCCATCCGGGTGCGGGATGGTGCGGACATCGCCGCAGCGGCGGATTTCGCCGGTGTTGCAAGCTTCATCCTGTATGACGCAAAGGCACCGGAGACACTGACAAATGCCCTGCCGGGCGGCAATGGCCATGCCTTTGACTGGCAGCTTCTCGGCGGCACCAGGCGCCCTGCCTTCATGCTAGCCGGGGGGCTGACCTGGGACAATGTCGCCGACGCCATCCGCCTCACCGGCGCGCCCGTAGTGGACCTGTCGTCCGGCGTCGAAACGGCGCCTGGCGTCAAGGACATCGGCCTCATCCGGAAATTCATTGAGGCGGCCAAGCACCCCCGCTAGAACCGGGCGGAATTCGAGAAAAGGCAGCACCAGCCCCATGAACATCAACACCCCCAATTCCTTCCGCACAGGCCCGGACGAGAATGGCCTGTTCGGCATCTATGGCGGCCGCTTCGTCGCCGAAACGCTGATGCCGCTGATCCTCGAGCTCGAACAGGCCTACAAGGACGCCAAGGCGGACCGGAGCTTCCAGGCCGAGCTCGACTCATTCCTCGAACACTATGTGGGCCGCCCCAGCCCGCTCTACTACGCCGAGCGTCTGACGGAGCACCTGGGCGGGGCCAAGATCTACATGAAGCGCGACGAGCTCAATCACACGGGCGCGCACAAGATCAACAATGTGATGGGCCAGATCCTCTTGGCCCGCCGCATGGGCAAGAAGCGCATCATCGCGGAAACAGGTGCGGGCCAGCATGGCGTTGCCACCGCCACGGCCTGCGCTCGCTTCGGCCTCGAATGCATCGTCTATATGGGCGAGGTTGATATCGAGCGGCAAAAGCCCAACGTGTTCCGCATGAAGCTCTTGGGTGCGAAGGTCGTTCCCGCCAAGTCCGGCTCGCGCACGCTGAAGGATGCGCTGAACGAGGCGCTGCGTGACTGGGTGGCGAATGTGGAAGACACTTTCTACTGCATCGGCACCGTCGCAGGGCCGCACCCCTATCCTGAGATGGTGCGTGACTTCCAGTCGGTGATCGGCCGCGAGACGAAGGAGCAGATGCTGAAGCGCGAGGGGCGCCTGCCGGACTCGCTCGTCGCAGCCATCGGCGGCGGCTCCAATGCCATGGGCCTGTTCCATCCCTTCCTTGATGACAGGCAAGTCGAGATCATCGGCGTCGAAGCGGCGGGGCTCGGCCTCAAGACGAAGACCAAGCATGCAGCCTCGATCGCCGGCGGCAAGCCCGGCGTGCTGCACGGCAACCGCACTTACCTGCTGATGGATGATGACGGCCAGATCATCGAGGGCCATTCGATCTCGGCGGGCCTCGACTATCCCGGCATCGGGCCGGAACATGCCTGGCTCCATGACATGAAGCGCGTTGAATATGTCTCGGCCACCGATAAGGAGGCGCTCGAGGCCTTCCAGCTCTGCTGCCGCCTCGAGGGCATCATTCCCGCGCTCGAGCCCAGCCACGCGCTGGCCCATGTCATGAAGATCGCGCCCAAGAAGCCCAAGGATCACCTGATGGTGATGAACATGTGCGGGCGCGGCGACAAGGACATCTTCACCGTGGCCGAAATTCTGGGAACGAAACTGTGACGACACGCATCGACCGCCGCTTCGAGGCCCTGAAAAGGGACGGCCGCGCCGCCCTCGTCACCTTCGTGACGGCAGGTGACCCTGATTACGAGACTTCCCTCAAGATCATCTCCGGCCTGCCGAAGGCGGGTGCGGATGTGATCGAGATCGGCATGCCGTTTACCGATCCGATGGCCGATGGCCCGGCGATCCAGGCCGCAGGCCTTCGTGCGCTGGCCGCCGGCCAGACCATGAAGAAGACGCTGAAGCTGGTGAAGGAATTCCGCAAGGCGGATCAGGACACGCCCATCGTGCTGATGGGTTACTATAACCCGATCTATGTCTATGGCGTCGACAAGTTCCTGAAGGATTCGAAGGCCGCCGGTGCCGATGGCTTCATCATCGTCGACCTGCCGCCGGAAGAAGATGGCGAGTTCTGCATTCCGGCGCTGAAGGCGGACATGAACTTCATTCGTCTTGCGACGCCGACAACCGATGACTATCGCGCCCCCACCGTGTTCCGCAACACGTCAGGCTTCGTCTATTACGTCTCGGTGCTCGGCATCACCGGCACCAAGGCGCCGGACCTGAAGAGCGTGAAGGCCAACGTCAACCGCCTGAGGAAGCACACGCCGCTTCCGATCTGCGTGGGCTTCGGCGTCAAGACGGCGGAGCAGGCGCGCGCCATCGCCAAGGATGCGGATGGCGTGGTCGTCGGCTCCGCGCTGGTGAGTGCCGTGGAGAAGAGCCTCACAAAAGCCGGAAAGCCCACGTCTAAAACGGCAAAGGCCGTGCACGCGCTCGTCGCCGAGATCGCGCAGGGCGTGAGGAGCTAGCCACCCCATGAACTGGATCAAGAACTTCGTCCGCCCGAAAATCCGGTCGATCCTCGGCACCGACAAGCGCGAGGTGCCGGAGAACATGTGGGTGAAGGATCCCGAATCCGGCCAGATGGTCTTCTACAAAGACCTCGAGGCGAACCAGTATGTGATGCCGCAATCGGGCTATCACATGCGCATACCGCCGGACGTGCGTCTGACGTCCATGTTCGATGATGGCGCCTATGAGAAGATCGCCATGCCGCAGGTGGCGGCGGACCCGCTGAAATTCCGCGATGAGCGCAGATACGCCGACCGCATCAAGGAAGCGCGCACCAAGAATGGTGTTGATGACTGCATCCAGGCAGGCGCCGGCGAGCTGGATGGTTTCCCCGTGACCATCGCCGTGCAGGACTTCGCCTTCATGGGCGGATCGCTGGGCATGGCGGCGGGCGAGGCGATCGTCACCGCCATGCGCAAGGCGGTTGAGAAGAAGACGCCCTTCATCTTTTTCATCTCCTCTGGCGGTGCGCGTATGCAGGAGGGTGTTCTCTCCCTCATGCAGATGCCGCGCACCACAGTGGCTGTCCAGGAACTGCGCGCCGCGAAGCTGCCCTATGTGGTGGTGCTGGCGCATCCGACGACGGGTGGTGTCACCGCCTCCTACGCCATGCTGGGCGACGTGCATGTGGCCGAGCCCGGTGCCTTGATCGGTTTTGCCGGACAGCGCGTCATCGAGCAGACCATCCGCGAAAAGCTGCCGCCCGGCTTCCAGCGCGCCGAATATCTGGAGGAGCATGGCATGGTCGACATCGTCGTCCACCGCCACCAGATGCGCGAGACGCTGAGCCGCATGGTCCGTATGCTGATGAAGGCGCCCTCGCGCGAGGTTCCTTCGACCGCACTCGTCCCCGCCGGGGAATGACGCCTTGGCGCTGAGCGACGCGATCCTCACGCGGCTCCTGTCGCTGCACCCGAAGATCATAGACCTGAGCCTCGGCCGCACCGAGCGGCTGCTCGAAAAGCTGGGCCACCCCGAACGCAAGCTGCCGCCCGTCATCCATGTCGCGGGCACCAATGGCAAGGGCTCGACGGTGGCCTATCTCCGCCACATCATGGAGGCGGCGGGGCTCAAGGTCCACGCCTATACCTCGCCGCATCTCGTCAAGTTCCATGAGCGCATCCGCGTCGCGGGGGAACTCATATCGGAAGCCGATCTGACCGCACGTCTCGAAGAATGCGAATTGGTGAATGGGGGAGAGCCCATCACCTTCTTCGAGATCACCACCGCGGCGGCCTTCCTCGCCTTCAGCCGCATGCCCGCGGATTACCTGATCCTCGAAGTGGGCTTGGGCGGCAGGCTCGACGCCACCAATGTGGTCGATCCCGCACTCTCCGTCATCACCACCATCGATTATGATCACCAGCAATATCTGGGCGATACGCTGAGCCTTATCGCGGGTGAGAAGGCCGGTATCTTGAAGCGGGGCCGTCCCGCCGTCATCGGTGTGCAGCCGGACGAAGCGCGCGCTGCGATCGAGAAGGCGGGCGAGCGGCTGCGCGCCGAACTCCACATCGCGGGGCAGGACTGGCAGGCCTATGAGCAGCATGGCCATCTTGTCTTTCAGGATGAGAACGGCCTTCTCGACCTGCCGATGCCGCAACTCAAGGGCCGCCACCAGATCGACAATGCGGGCAACGCCATCGCGGCCGTCCGGCTGCTGAACGATCCGCGCATCACCGACCGCCACATCGCGGAAGGCCTCAAGGCCACGGCATGGCCCGCCCGCATGCAGCGGCTGGGGCCGGGTGCTCTTTCCGCGCTCGTTCCGGCGGATGTGGAGCTGTGGCTCGATGGCGGGCACAATCCGTCCGCCGGCCGCGTTCTGGCCCAGGCCTTTTCGGAATTGAACGAGCGGCACTCGCGCCCGCTCGTGCTCGTCTGGGGCATGCTCAACACCAAGGATGTGGGAAGTTTCATCGGCTGCTTTGCCGGCATCGCGGCCCGCGTGGTGACGATCACCATTCCTGAAGAGGAGAATGCGGTGGCCGCCGAGGCCTTGGCTGAGGCCGCGCGTGCCCATGGCCTTGCGGCGGAAACGGCTTCGAGCCTCGAAGCGGCGCTCCGCCAGGCATCGTCCACCGTGCCCGCACCGCGCATCCTGATCTGCGGCTCACTCTATCTCGCGGGCCGCGTTCTGGCGGCGCATGGCAAAGAGGAGATGACGAAGGTATCGGGGGCAGGGCGGCGGTAACGGACCGTCCTCACCCTACCAGCCGCAATTCCCTCGGAAAGCTCGTCAGGCATTCGATGCCGGTGTCCGTCACCACCACATTGTCCTCGATCCGCACACCCGCTTCCCCGTCGCGGTAGAGGCCGGGTTCGATGGTGAAGACCATGCCGGGCTCCAGCACTTGGCCGTTGCCGCGCATGATCTGCGGCGCCTCGTGGATGTCGAGGCCCAGGCCATGCCCGGTCTTGTGCCGCGCGAACTGCGCGAATTGCGACTGTTCGAGAACCTTCAGCACCGCATCGTCGAGGTCGGAGGCGGTCATGCCGGGGCGGGCGGCGGTGCGGCCCTTCTCGTTCGCAGCCAGCACCGTCTCGTAGAAGGCGCGGTCATAGTCCGAGACCTCCTTCACGAAGAAGGTGCGGGTGATGTCGGCGGCGTAGCCCTGGTATGTCCCGCCGAAATCGAACAGCAGGGCATCGCCGGGCTTGATGCGGTAGTCGGCCCGCGCATGGGCATGGGGCTTTGCCGCATTGTCGCCAGCCGCCACGATGGGCGCGAAGGACAAGCCGTCAGCGCCATGGGAGAACAGGTTGCGGAGCAGGACCGCCTCGACCTCGGTCTCGGTCATGCCCACGCGGATTTCGGACAGTGTCGCCTCGAGTGCGGCCTCCGACAGGCGAATGGCCTCACGCTGGCGGGCGATTTCCTCGGGCAGCTTGTGCAGGCGGATACCTGAAATCTCGGCATGGGCGTCGATGAATTCAGCGCCGGGCAGCGCCTTCTGGAGTGCGAAGAGGTCGAACACCCGCATGCGCTGGCCTTCAACACCGATGCGCGCGCCAGGCTTCACTTGCGGCAACGCCCGGCCTGCCGCGAGAAAGGCGCCCATGTAGCCCTCTTCGTCCCGCCAGGCGAAGACCTGGCCCGGGAAGCCGATCGGCTCGAACGAGCTGAGCTCGAGTTGCGGGACGACTGCCGCAGGCTCGCCCTCGCGCGGCACGATCACCGCGAGCGGCCGTTCCATCTGGTGGAAGTCCTTGCCGAACACACGCCGGAAATTCGCACCGGGAACGAGAACGAGCGCATCGAGCGCCGTGCGGGCGAGAATCTGTCTCAGCGGTTCGAGCATGGGAATGTTCTTTTCCAGTAAGCGGGCTTGCGGGAGGAGGGAAGAAACAAACGTTTACATTCGACACAAAAGTGGATTTTGCCCAGCAGTCGTCAATTAAGGGTAGAATGCGGACTTACTTGATCATGTAGATGTAGGCGGTGCTTACGCCGTATTTTTCTGCAAGTTTTGCAGCTGGCACGCCCTTGGCGCGCTTTGCGAGAATGTCGGCACGCATCTTCTCAGCCTCGGCCGAGGAGCGCCTGCGGCGCTTCAGGCCACCGCCGGAGCCGTTGCGACTCTCCTCAAGATGCGCCGTATCAAGCATCTTATGAGCCGTGATGATGATCCGGTTGAGGTAGGCAATCTGTCTCTTCGAAAGTGACATGTCTGTTCCGTTCTTCTCTTGCGATAACGGAGAAATGCCGATTCGTATAGTGGTGAGCCTGTGAAAAGACTCTACTTACATCGCGGGGTGCCGCGAGGCAATCATAAGTTAAATCACTTGTGAGGTTGCGTTGAAGTCGCCGCGCGCTCCATCAGTCCGCGCAAGGCGTTGCAAACCTTATCAGCCGCGCCTGCGCCTGCGGCGTTCTCCGCCGTCATCATTGGTGGGAACGATTTCCCTGGGGGGCGGGAGGGTGACCGCGGCCGAAAGCTTCGGGAAAGGCGCGGTCTTGTGGGGGATGGCCATGGCCTCTACGAAGTGCTGCTGGAACATGGGCTCCACCGCTGTCTCGATCTTCTCGATGCGGCGGACAACCGCCTCGATCTCGTCGCGGGCCTTGCTGTTGAGGAGCGCGATGCGCGCCCCGGTGCCCGCGGCATTGCCGGCACTCTGGACCTTCGACAGGTCGCAATCCGGGATGAGGCCGAGGATCATTGCATATTTGACATCAATGTGGCTGCCGAATGCGCCGGCCAGCCTGATCTTGCCGACCTCCTCGATGCCGAGCTTGTCCATCAGCAGCCTGATGCCTGCATAAAGCGCAGCCTTGCCCAGCTGGATGGCGCGAACGTCATTCTGCGTGACGCGGATCAGGGGCTCGTTGCCGCCTTCCCGGGGCTGGCGGATCACATAGTTGAAGGTGCGCTTATGTGCTTCGATGCGCGTGCTCCGCTCCGCCAGCGATCCGTCGATCAGCCCGTCCTGATTGATGACGCCCGAGAGATACATCTCGGCAATCGCCTCGATGATGCCAGAGCCGCAGATGCCGGTGACGCCGGTCTGTGCGATGGCCTCCTCGAAGCCGTCCTCGTCCGACCACAGGTCGACGCCGATCACCTTGTAGCGGGGCTCCAGCGTCTCGGGGCTGATGCGGATGCGCTCAATGGCGCCAGGCGCCGCGCGCTGGCCCGACGAGATCTGTGCGCCTTCGAAGGCGGGGCCGGTGGGGGACGAACAGGCGAGAAGGCGGGCCTTGGAGCCCAGCACGATTTCCGCATTGGTGCCGACGTCGACCGCCAGCATGATCTCATCCTGCTCGTGGGGCGCTTCTGAGAGAACCACACCCGCAGTGTCAGCACCCACATGGCCGGCGATGCAGGGCAGCACATAGGCCCAGGCGCCGGGGTTGAGCATGAGTTCCATTTCCCGCGCGGGGCAGGTGACGGCAAGGCCAGTCGCGAGCGCGAAGGGGGCGCCGCCGAGTTCCGTCGGGTCGATCCCCAAAAACAAGTGGTGCATGACGGGGTTGCCGACCAGCACCACTTCCAGAATGTCGGTGATGTCGATGCCGCCCTGTTTCGCCACGTCCTGGGCCAGCGTGTTGAGCGCGGCGCGGATCGCAGCGGTCATTTCCTTCTCGCCGCCCGGGTTCATCATCACATAGGAGACGCGGCTCATCAGATCCTCGCCGAAACGGATCTGCGGATTCATGAGGCCGGCAGAGGCCGTGACCTCGCCCGTCGAGAGATTGGTGAGATGGGCCGCGATGGTGGTGGAGCCGACGTCGATGGCGAGGCCAAAGGCCTTGTCATGGAAGCCCGGCCAGACTGCGACGAGGCGGTTGCCGCCGCCCGGTGCGCGGGAGAACACCGCGGCCGTGATCTTCCACTCGCCCTTGCGCAGGTTCTTCTGAAGGTCCGCGATGATCGAGAGGTCGCAGGAGAGACCGGTGATGCCCCATTGCGCCTCGAGTGCCTTGTAGACGCGCTCGAGATCGGAGGAGGGCTTGTGCATGTCCGGCTCCTCGACCTCGATGAAGCAGAGCCTCGTCGCGGGGTCGAGCTCGATGGCGCGGGTGTCGGCCTCCTTGCGGACGACCTGCTTGTGGACCTGGGACTCAGGGGGCACGTCGATGACGAGATCCCCTAAGATCTGCGTCTGGCAGGACAGGCGGCGGCCTGGGGCCAGCCCGCGGATCTTGTCGTAGCGCTGTTCCACCTGCGTGATGCCGGACACATGCGAGGCGGTCGATGTAATGCCGTGCTTGGCGAATTCGCCCTCGCCGACATTCACCTGGCAGCGCCCGCAGATGGCCCTGCCGCCGCAGACGGAATCAATGTCGACGCCCAGTGCGCGCGCCGCCTGAAGGACGGGCGTGCCGCGCGCAAAGCGGCCGCGCTTGCCGGACGGCGTGAAGACGATGAGGGGGTTGGTTTCAGTCATGTTCCATGTCCTGACAGGCCCCCCCGCGGTGTTGCGAGGGTGAGGGTGATCAGCTCCGGCGGCGGCGCTCTTCGCGGGCCCTGCGGCGCGCTTCGATTTCCTCGTTCGAGGAAATCTCGCCCGCGGCCTGTGCGGCAGCGGACGGAGCGGCGGTCATCTCGCGGAACTTGTTGGTCCAGAACTTGCAATTCCGGTCCGTGCCGTTCAGCACATTGGCGCCGTAGATCGCGTGCATGTCTTCGTCATGCAGCGGGTTCATGATGGCGGATGTCATGCCGTGGCTCGCGGCCATGGCGAGGCAGTAGCCCGTGAGCGCCCGGCGGTTCGGCATGCCGAAGGAAATGTTGGAGGCGCCGCAGGTGGTGTTGACCTTCAGCTCCTCGCGCAGGCGGCGGACGAGGCGGAACACCTGCTGGCCCGCGGTGCCCATGGCGCCGATCGGCATGACGAGGGGGTCGACCACGATGTCATGCGGCTTGATGCCATGGTCGGCGGCGCGCTCGACGATCTTCTTGGCCACCGCGAAGCGCACGTCCGGGTCCTCCGAGATGCCGGTCTCGTCATTCGAGATGGCGACGACGGCGACGTTGTACTTGGCGACCAGCGGCAGGATGGCTTCGAGCTTCTCCTCCTCGCCCGTCACGGAATTGACGAGCGGGCGGCCCTTCGCGGTCTCGAGGCCCATCTTGAGGGCGGAGGTCACGGAGCTGTCAAGGCACAGCGGCAGGTCGGTGACCGACTGGACGATCTCGATGGTCTGGCGCAGCAGCGGCGGCTCGGTCTCATTGGGGTTGACCGCGGTGACGCCGGCGTTCACGTCCAGGATGTGGGCGCCGGCTGCCATCTGGGCCCGCGCGTCCTTGATCACCGTGTCGAAATTGCCGGCCTGCATCTCGGCGGCGAGCTTCTTGCGGCCCGTCGGGTTGATGCGCTCGCCGATCACCGTGAAGGGGCGGTCGAAACCGATGATGTGCTCACGCGTGGCCGAGGCAACAAGGGTATGGGTCATGGGGCTTTGCCTCCGTTGGCAATGAATGTCTTGAGCTTGTCATGGGTGAAGGCCGCCTCGAGATCGGCCTTGGCCTTCTCGACCTCCGCCGCGAGATCGTCACCCACGGGGACGGGCTCCGCCCGGCGCCAGTCGGCGAGGTAGCTGTCGGTGTCGGAGGCACCGCCACGCATGGCGGCCATGTCGATCGCTTCCTGGAAGCGGTCGGCGAGCATGCGCTTTTCCTCCTTGCGGCCGGCCTTGACCGAAACAGCGGAGGGAATGTCGCGCCAGTAGGTGATGACGAGGTTGGCCATGATGGCCAGCTATATGCCCCGTCCCCGACGTGGCGGATAGCCTGAAAACGACATGGGAAACGGGCGGGACGAAGCCCCACCCGCCGGAAGTGCCGGCAGCTGGGTCAGGCCGCGCGGTTCTCGGCAATCATGCCCCAGACCGCGAGCACGACGACGGCGCCGACAACAGCTCCGATGAAGCCCGCGCCCTCGCCCGGCCCGTACCAGCCCAGCGCCTGGCCAAGCCAGGTTGCGACACAGGCGCCCACGATGCCGAGAATGGTGGTGAGAATGAAGCCCGAAGGCTCATTGCGCCCCGGCATCAGGAACTTGGCCACGATTCCGGCGATGAATCCGATGATGATTGTCCAGATAAATGACATTCCTATCCCGTCTTGGTCGTAGATCTTATCCTACGGCCACCGGGAACTTCCCGTTCCATCGCCGCTTCAAACTTTGCTTACGAACGGATTTGAAAACGTTATCAAAAGACAGGGATATGTCAATCAAGATGCCATCGTTCGCCGCCCTGCTGGGCCGCCTGTCCCAGACCCTGCCGCAGACGGTGGACCAGCTGACGCCCGAGGGCCAGCTGCCGCGCTTCCGCCCCTAGAAGGCGGGTATTGACTTTATTCCTAATCAGTGGTAGGCATATGTTCCTGGAACGTGCCTGCTGCTGATTGACATTGTGAAAACCTGGACGCCGCTTGCAATCCTGAGCCCGCGGCCCCTCACCTCCCCCAACTGCGTTGGGGCCCCTTCCTCTCCCGCTACGCGGGAGAGGACGAAAGAGTTACCCGACCGCGCCTGCTTTCCTCAGCCTTGCGATCTCCTCCGGCGAAAGCCCCAGCGTCTCGGTGAGCACCTTTTCCGTGCCGTCGCCCAGCCGCGGCGGGGCCTTGTCGTACTGATTGGGGGTTTCGGAGAAGACGATGGGATTGGCGATACCCGGGACCTGCACGCCATCCTCGCGCGTCAGGCCGATCTGCATGCCCCGCGCCAGCACCTGCTCATTGGCGAAGACCTGGTCGATGGTGTTGATGGGGCCGCAGGGGATGGCCACAGTCTCGAAGGCCTCAACCCATTCCGCCGTGGTGCGGGTCTTCATCGGCCCTTCGAGCAAGGGGATCAATTCGGCGCGGTTCGTCACGCGGCCGCAGTTCTGCCGGAAGCGCTCGTCCCCGGCCAGATGCGGCAGCCCGATGATCGCCGAGTATTCCTTGAACTGACGATCGGTCGCCACCGCCATGATGATGTAGCCGTCCTTCGTGGCGAAGGTCTGGTAGGGCACGATGTTGGGATGCGCATTGCCGAGCCGCGTCGGCGCCTTGCCGCCAACCAGACAGTTCAGCGCCTGGTTGGCGAGCACGCCAACTTGCGTATCCAGCAGCGCCACATCGATCTGCTGGCCTTCGCCCGTGCGCTCCCGGTGGAACAGCGCGGCCTCGATGGCGATCACGCAGTAAAGCCCGGTGAAGATGTCGGCAAAGGCCACGCCAACCTTCATGGGCCCGGCGCCGGGTGCGCCATCGGGCTGGCCGGTGACCGACATGATGCCGCCCATGCCCTGGATCATGAAGTCATAGCCCGCACGCTGCGCATAGGGCCCGGTCTGGCCGAAGCCGGTGAGCGAGCAATAGATGAGGCGCGGATTGACGGCCTTCAGGCTCTCGTAATCGAGGCCATATTTCCTGAGGCCGCCGACCTTGAAGTTCTCCAGCACGATGTCCGATTTCGCGGCGAGTTCGCGGATGAGCTTCTGGCCCTCCGGCGTTGCCATGTCGATGGCGACCGACCACTTGCCGCGGTTGGCGGAGAGAAAATAGGCGGCGTCACCCTTCGAGCCGTCAGCATTGGTGATGAAGGGCGGGCCCCAGCCACGCGTGTCATCGCCTTCGCCCGGCTTCTCGACCTTGATCACCTCCGCGCCGAAATCGGCGAGGATCTGCGTGGCCCATGGCCCCGCGAGGACACGGCTCAGATCGAGGACGCGAAGGCCGGAGAGCGGACCTGGCATGACGGGACTCCTGAAGATGATCTAGGCGCTGTCCTGGAGCACGGCCCACAGCGCATCGTCGATCTCGATGCCTTCGGCCTCCGCCAGTGCGAGTTTTTCGGCGTAAGGGTTCTTGAGGCGCTCGCCGCCCATCGCGAAGGAAGGGTCCACCGGGCAGCCAAGCCCCATGTCCTCGCGCACGGCGAAGGGCAGCATGAACAGCCCATGGCGCACATTGCGCAGGAAGGCTCGCCCATTGGCCTTCACATCCGCCGTAATGGCGGGCGCAAGATAGGCGCAGGAGACGTTCTGCAGGTCGAGGCCCAGCGCATCACGCGTGAGGTCCAGGCTGCGGGTTTCATCGCCCAGTGCTTCGATCAGGAGCTTGAAGCCGGTATAGCCGCAGGCCTGCAGCCAGACGGTGGCCCAGGCGATCTCCCGCGCGTCCGCAAGCCCGATGTTCCTGAGGCGAATGGCGAGCCGGTTTTCGGCTGTTTTCATGTCGATCCGCATGGTGACTTGATACGCGGTTTCGGCGGTCCCGCCAACTGCCCTAAACCCCGCTGGCGGAGGCCATGGAGCCGAAGCGCTCCTTGATGCGCCGGGCCAGACGGTCACGCACGTCGCGGTAGCTGTCGAGGATCTGCTCCCGGCTGCCGGAGGTGATCGAGGGGTCGAGTGTTGGCCAGTATTCGGCCTCGATCGCCATGGTGCGCGTCAACTCGAGCGCCCGGTGGTGGGCCTCGGGCGAGAGCGAAATGACCAGGTCGAAGCTCGAATCCTCGAGATCCTCGAAGCCCTGCGGCCGGTGCTTTCCGAGGTCGATGCCCATCTCGTCCATCACCGCGGCGACGAAGGGATCGGGTGTGCCGGGCTTCACCCCGCAGGAGGCGACATAGACGCGCTGGCCGTAGAAATGCTTCATGATGGCGGCCGCCATCACCGAACGGATCACGTTCTGGGTGCAGGCGAAGAGGACGGCGCTGGGAAGGTCTCCCGCCATCTAATGTGTCAGCCCCGCCAGTGCAGGACGCAGACGAGGGTGAACAGGCGGCGCGCCGTATCGAAGTCGATCTCGACCTTGCCGTTGAGCCGCTCGCGCAGGAGATCGCTCCCCTCATTGTGGAGGCCGCGGCGCGCCATGTCGATGGTTTCGATCTGGCTGGGTGTCGCGGTGCGGATCGCCTGGTAATAGCTTTCGCAGATCATGTAGTAGTCCTTCACGATCCGCCGGAAGGGCGACATGGAGAGGCCGATGAGCGTGAGCCGCTCCTCCTTCTCGTCCAGCACGTCGAAGATCAGCCGGCCATCGGCGGTCGACAGCCGGAGCCGATAAGGACCCTCCGGATGCGACACCAGTGTGAAGCTGTTCTCCTCCACGAGATCATAGATCGCCACGCGCCGCTCATGCTCGGCCTCGGGCGAGGGGCCGGGTCCGATCGATGAATCGAGTTCGACCGCGCTCAGGCGTGTTTTGGGCTTGTCCGTCATGGGCAGACCATAGCCGGGGGCATTGGGTTCGATCCAGAGCGAGATGAGGTTATTCCTCCTCGCCCCTCCGCATGCGGGGGAGAGGATCGTGTGGGGTCAGGTGGCGTCATCCCCATCCAGCGGATGGCTTGGAACGGCCTTTGTGGCCCAGGCGGGGCCCAGATCCGCCATCTGGCATTCGAGGCATTCGACCGCGAGGCGGACGGTTGCCCCGTCCGAGAAGGTGAGCAGCACCTCGCCCGAGGGTGCATCGGTTTCAGCGAAGGTGACGGAGAGGAGCGAGAGCACCTCGTCCTTCTCCAGGTGGCGCATGTTGAGCGTCTTGACCGAGAGCACGCGGTCAAAGTGGAGGCCGGTGCGGCGGCGCTGCGGCTCATCCTGCTTGTCCCAGGCGAAGCGGTTGGCGATGAGGACGAATTGCTTGCGCTTCGGCTCATAGCGCATGTCGCCCGCCAGCAGCACGGCGTCCTGCATGTGGGCCGAGATGATGGCAAGATCCTCGACGTCCAGCGCTGCGAGCCTCAGCATCGGGGCTTCAGCCGGAAATGCGCGTGACGTCAGCGCCGCAGGCCTGGAGCTTCTCCTCCAGCGTCTCGAAGCCGCGGTCCAGGTGGTAGACGCGGTTGATGGTGGTCTCGCCTTTCGCCGCAAGGCCGGCAATGACCAGCGACACGGAGGCGCGGAGATCGGTGGCCATGACCGGGGCACCCGTCAGCTTCTTCACGCCGCGCACCTCGGCGGTGTCGCCATGGAGGTGAATGTCGGCACCGAGCCGGGCGAGCTCCTGCACATGCATGAAGCGGTTCTCGAAGATCGTCTCGCGGATGAGCGAGGTGCCGTTGGCCATGGTCATCAGCGCCATCAACTGCGCCTGGCAGTCCGTGGGGAAGCCCGGGAAGGGCTGGGTATCGACCTTCAGGGGCTGCAGCGCATGGCCGTTGCGGTAAACGCGGATGCCTTCATTGGTGGCATCAACACCGACACCGGCACGGCGCAGCACGCCGATGACGGCGCCCAGATGGCCGGCATTGGCGTCCTTCAGGATCACGTCGCCGCCGGCCATGCCGGCGCACATGGCATAGGTGCCGGTCTCGATGCGGTCCGGGATCACGCTGTGATCGGCGCCCGTCAGGCTGGTGACGCCCTTGATCCTCAGCGTCGAGCTGTGGATGCCCTCGATCTTCGCGCCCATCTTGACGAGGCATTCGGCGACATCGCCGATCTCGGGCTCGGAGGCGGCATTCTCGATGATGGTGCTGCCCTCCGCCATGACGGCGGCCATGAGCGCTGCATGGGTGGCGCCGACCGACACCTTGTCGAAGGAGATGCGTGCGCCTTTCAGGCCCTTCTTCGCCTTGGCGATGACATAGCCGTTCTCGATGGCGATCTCGGCCCCGAGCTTTTCCATGGCCATCAGATGCATGTCGACGGGGCGTGTGCCGATGGCGCAGCCGCCGGGGAGCGACACTTTCGCCTCCCCGCAGCGTGCGAGAAGGGGCCCCAGCACCCAGAAGCTCGCCCGCATCTTGGAGACGAGGTCATAGGGCGCGGTGGTATCGACGATCTCTTTGGCGGTCAGGTGCATGACGTCGCCCATCATGCCGTTCTGGCCCGCACGCTTGCCAGCCACCATGATGTCGATGCCGTGGTTCTGCAAGATGCGCTGCAGGAGCCTGACATCCGCCAGGCGTGGCACGTTGGACAGCGTCAGCGTGCCCGGCGTCAGCAGTGAGACGATCATCAGCGGCAGGGCAGCATTCTTGGCGCCCGAGATCGGAATGGTTCCGTTCAGGCGGTTGCCGCCGCGGATGCGGATACGATCCATATGTCAAAATCCCCTCTCAGGAGCGGCACTCTTCCGGGAATCACCCCGGACGCCGGGCTCCGGCCCCAAAACCCGGCGCTAACAAGCACAGATGGCTCAATTGGGGCAACCGTTGTCATCAGGCGGCGGATCGGCTTTTTCCACAGCCTCAGCGGGAGGCTTCGCCTGCTCCTTGCGCAGCGCGATATTGCGCTTCAAAGCCTTGGCCAGCCGCGCCTGCCGCTCCTCCGCTTGGGTCTTCTTGTGACTCATGGCGGGGTTTTCGGAAATGCAGGGCGGGACGTCAAGCGACGGGGTTGCGCCCGGGAGCCGCCTGTGGCATGTGTCCGCCCGCCTGAAGGCGCTTTGGTGCGCTGCCGTAGCTCAGTGGTAGAGCACTCCCTTGGTAAGGGAGAGGTCGGGAGTTCAATCCTCCCTGGCAGCACCATTCATTCCAAGCCCTGGAACTCGGTTTCGCCCTACATGGGGTATATCCGGCGCGTGTTGCCTGAGGCGATCATGGTAATGATCTCCCCGGCGTCGGCGGCGGAGCAGAAGTCCTCGGCGATCCAGCGGTCCATCACACGCGAGATGGCGCGGCGGAACAGGAAGGCTCCCAAGTAATAGAGCTCCGGCAGGCCGAAGGCATCCGACGAATAGAGCATCTTCGAGAACTTGCCCATCTCAAGGGCCTCCGCGAGGATGGTCTCGGACTGTGGCGCCGTGAAGTTCAGCGTGAAGCCCACATCGTAATAGAGGTTGCGGAAGACCTCCGAGAGCCAGCAGGCCTCGCGCATGAAGGGGAAGCAGTGGAGCAGCGTGATCGGCACGTCCCACTCATCCATCGCCGCGATGAAGGGCGTGAAATGCGTGGGATCGCAGGCATGCATCAGGATATCCGCATCGCCGACGCCGACATGCGCCTGCAGCGGGAACTTGCGCTCCCGGCAGACCTCGCCCGCCGTCCACAGCAGGTGGCGGATGATAGTTGAATCATCGAGCCGCCACTTGCCGGAGGCTTCGCAGCGCTTCATCCACTGGCCCGCAGCCTGTGCGACGTCTGCATGGGTGGGGCGGCTGTAGTCGATGGCGAAGGTCGTGCGGTAAGCGACGATGGTCTTGAGGCCCACGGCGTGGCGCGCGCGTGCCCGCAGGGTTTCGGCGAAGACGGTGGGGAAGGCGTCGGCCGAAACGCCGCCGCGCATCACCTCTTCCGCCAGTGCCTCGATGCGCACCACCTCGTAAGCCGGGACACCGGCAATCTTCGCCATGGCGGGCACGTCCAGGATGACGCTGGCGCGGTGGCCCGTGTCGATCAGCAGGTGCGAGAGGCCGCAGGCGCGCATGAGCCGGCGGTTCACCTCCTCAGGGCCCAGCTCATGGCGGCGGCGGACATAGTCCTCGCCCGAAACGCCCTTCTCCAGATCGAGCAGCGGCGCGCAGAAGCGGCGCACCGCGAGGCCCACGGGCTTCTGGAAATCGCTCGTGCCCTCCGGCGGCGGACGGTAGCTCTCCGAGAGGAACTTCTGGAAATTCACATAGTCGAGGTCATTGCCGGTGACGCCGTGGCAATGATGATCGATCAGCGGAATGGTCTGGGCCAGTTCAATAGGCATCGCGGTACCTCGCGCAGATCTCTTCGGGGGTCTTGCCGTCCATCATGGCGATCTCCTTGCGCTTCACCGAGACATAGGATGACAGGAATGTGGGCGGCATCCACTGGCGTACCGTGGGGCTGGCCTCAAGCCGCGCCAGCGCTTCATCGAGGCTTGCGGGCAGCGCCACGACGCCCAGCGCCTTCATTTGCTCTGGCGTCAGTTCGCTGGGGTCGCGGTCGATGGGGGTGGGCATCGGGAGCTTCGTCCGGATGCCCTCGAGTCCGGCGCGCAGGATGGCGCCGATGACCATGTAGGGGCTCGCGGTCGCATCGGGCGCGCGGAGTTCCATGTTGAAGCCTGACTGGCGCCTGGCCGGATCGGAATCAGGCGAGGGGCAGATGCGCACGGCCGCCTCGCGGTTCTGCACGCCGAAGCTCGCATAGCCGCAGGACCAGTGATGGGGGCCGAGCCGGTAGTAGGAGACAGGGCTTCCCGCCACCAGCGCGCAGATATCCGGCAGGTGCTTCACCAGGCCCGCCACGAAATGCTGCGCCACCTGGGCGGCCTCCGCCGTGCCGGACTTGTCATAGGCGGCATTCTTTCCATCGGGTCCGATGAAGCTGAAATGCACATGCGCGCCATTGCCGACGGCGTTCGGCGCGGGCTTGGGCGTGAAGGAGGCGCGATAGCCGTGGCGCCGTGCCACCTCGCGGATGACCTCACGCGTAAGCACGGCGCGGTCACCCGCCATGGTGCCGGCAGCGGGCGCGCTGGACACCTCATACTGGTTGATGCCGTATTCGGGCTCGATGGTCTGCGGTTCAAGCCCGGCTGCTTCAAGCGCCTCCGCCAGCGCACCGGTGAAGCCCGCCGCGGCGCGCATCGCCTCGAGGGAGAAGGGCGTGGCGAGCGGCAGGTCCGGGCCTGACAGCAGGAACTCATGCTCGAAGGCGGCGGTGAACGACAAACCCGTCTCCGCCTCGAAATCGCTGAGCGCCTGTTTCATGAAGCCGCGCGTGCAGCATTCCCAGTTGGTGCCGTCATTGATGTTGGAATCGCACATGAGAATGTGGAAGGCGGGCGTGCCCGGCCACAGATCGAGCCGCACCTCGGTCTCGGGCCGTGGTGTCTGGCGCACCTCCATCATCGGACCCCAGGGATTGTCCGCGATGTCATCGAAGGGGGTGAGCGCCTGGCCCGCGACGGCCCAGCCCAGGCCTTTCTCCATGCGCTTCGGCAGCTCGGCCGCAGGCACGCCGCGGCAGCGCGTGATGCCAACATAGTCGCTCCAGCACAGATAGGCGACATCGGTTGAAGGCGAACTCATCCTTTTCTCCACGGTTTCCGTCAGGCGGCGGCTGATTTCGGCAGCGCCTCGATCTCGGCGATCAACTCATCGGTGGTGCGCGTGCGGCAATAGTGCCCGCGCATCTGCTCGATCGATACATCATGGCGGCGCTCCTCGACGGCGGCACAGGCATCCTCGATCTGGGTGACGAGGAAGCCGCGGTCGGCGGCATCGCGGATGGCGCATTCAACGCATTGATCCGTGCAGATGCCGTAGATCACCAGATATTCGATGCCGAGATTGCGCAGCACATATTCAATGTTGGTGGAATTGAAGATGCCCGACGCCGTCTTGGGGATAACGATGTCATTGGGCTCCGGCCCCACCTCCGGGATCACCTTCGCTTCCCATGAACCCTTTGGGCAGAAGAGATGCGAGATTTTGTGATCGAGGCTGCGGTCGCGGCCATCGAGCGTATAGCTCTCGATCGTCGTGTAGATGACCTCGATACCGGACTTGCGGGCCGCCGCCTGCAGGCGCTGCTGGTTGGGGATGAGCTGTGCCTCGATCTTCTCCATCATCGGAAGGTAGGCCGCTTCCGGAGCGCCCGGCACGCGCGCGCGCGCCATCTTCTCCCGGCTCCATTCCGCATTCTGCATGTCGATGGAGAGGAGTGCGGTCTTGCGCGGTTCGATTGCGCGCTCGCGATAGGCGCCGCCGGGGGCGTCAATGGCTGGGATGGGGGCAAGTCGCATGGGCTTCAGTCCTTTCAGGCAAGTTTCGGGATGCTGGCGTCACGCCGCAGGTCTTCCAGCATGGCCATGCGCCGGCGGGCCTGGGCCCCCAGCTTCCTGACCAGCCGCGCCAGCATTGCGTCCGTCGCGGCGATGGCCACGGCCAGCGTTTCGAGCGGCGAGGTGCATTCGACGGTGACGGGCACGACGACATCGGCAATGTCGGCGATGGGCGAGAGATCGAGATCGGTGAACAGCACGAGCTTCACCCCGCGCTGCCTGGCGGTCTGGCAGAAGGCGATGGTCTCGGGCTGGTAGCGCCGGAAATCATAGGCCACCAACACGTCGCGCCTGGTGAAGTCGGCGATGCGGTCCTCGACGAGGCCGGAGGCCTGGGGTGCGAGCACGTGAATCTCGCCGCGCAGGCTGGTCAACTGGAACGCGGCATATTGCGCGGCTGCCGAACTCCAGCGCCCGCCGAGCAGATAGATGCGCGCTTTCGCATTTCCCAACAGCTCCGCTGCGCGGTCCAGCGCGCGCTGGGTCGGCGCATCGAGCAGTTTCTTCAGCGACTCCGTCATGTGCTCGACCAGCAGGCGGTCCGGATTTGAGCTCTTGGCCGGCTTGTTCTGGTGCTTGGTGAACAGCGCGAGGGGAGAGACCTCGTTGTCCTGCACTTCAAGCCGGATGGCGCGCTGGAAATCGGCGAAGCGCTTGAAGCCCAGCCGCTTGACGAAACGCGTGACGGTGGGCGCGCTGACGCCGGACTGGCGGGCGATATCCTCGATGCCACCCAGGGCACTCACCGGATATCTCTCAAGGATCGAGCGGGCGACGCGCGTGTCGCTGGCGCTGAAATCCGCCAAGTGCCGGTCGATCAGGGAACGTACGGTCATGGACTTAACTTCGGTTGACGTTTTGCGCCGGCCACAAGCCGTCCGGGCGCATCACGAGAAGGCCGATGATGATGGAGAGCGAGATGGCCTCGCGGTAGGGGGCAACTGACTCAGGCAGATAGCCCTGCAGGAAAACCTCCACGATACCGACGGCGAATCCGCCCAGCACGGCTCCGGACAGCGAGCCGAGGCCTCCCAGCACGGTGGCGATGAAGGCCTTGAGCACGGGCGCCGCGCCCATCATCGGATCGACCGAACCGCGCTGCGCCACCCAGAGGACGGCGGCGATACCCGCCAGCACGCCAGAGATGGCGAAGGCGAGCGCCACGACGTGATTGGCCTTGATGCCCATGAGGCGGACCACGGGGAAGTCTTCCGCGGCGGCCCGCATGGCGACGCCCAGCGTGGTGCGGGTGAGGATGAGCGTCAGCGCCACAAGCGAGACCACCACCACGATGATCGAGATCAGCGACATGACGCTGATGGTGAGGAAGCCCATGTTGAGGCTTCCCGACATCCAGGCCGGCAGCACGATGGGGACGGGCCTGGCCGAGATGCCGTTCTGGAAAAGCACCTTGATGATCTCGCTCACCGCGAAGGAGGTGATGAGCAGCGAGGTGACGCTCGCCCCGCGCATGGCGCGGAAGGCGGCGCGCTCCATGGCCACCGAGGCCAGCATGGCGGCGATGATGCCGAGTGCGATGGCCGCGACGACCGGAACGGAGGAGAGCAGGGCGAGCCAGATCGCATAGCCCGCGATGGTCATCACCTCGCCATGGGCGAAGTTGATGAGCCGCACGATGGAGAAGACCACGGCGAGCCCCAGCGCCAGCAGCGCATAGATGCCGCCGAGGCTGATGGCGTTGACGGTTTGCTGGAGGAAGACTTCCATGTGCTCACGCCGCCAGATAGGCGTTGGTGACGCCACCGTTGTGAAGGAGTTCGGATCCCGTGCCGGCGACCGCGATGCGGCCATTGGCGAGCACGATGCCGCGATCCGCGATCTCGAGCGACATCGGCACGTTCTGCTCGACCAGCAGGATGGTGAGGCCTTCCTTGCGCAGCGACGCGATCAGGTCGAAGACCTTCTCCACCATCTGGGGCGCGAGGCCGAGCGAGGGTTCATCAAGCAGAAGAAGCTTCGGGCGGGCCATGAGCGCGCGGGCGATGGCGAGCATCTGCTGCTCGCCGCCGGAGAGGAGGCCGGCCTTCTGGCGCGTGCGCTCACGCAGGATCGGGAAGCGCTCCTCCATCTCTTCCTGGAGGCGGTGGCGGTCCGCCGTGCCGCCATGGGCCGCACCGCCGAGCCACAGGTTCTCAGCCACCGTGAGGCTGGCGAAGATACGCCGGCCTTCGGGCACGAGCCCGATGCCGGCGCGCGAGAGTGCTTCAGGCGCCAAGCCGGAGACCGGCTTGCCGTCATAGAGGATGCGGCCGGAGAAGGGCTTCACCAGCCCCGCGATGGCCGCGAGCGTTGAGCTCTTGCCGGCGCCGTTGGCGCCGAGCAGGGCAAAGACCTCACCGCGGTTGACGGCGAAATCAATGCCGCGCACGGCCTCGATGGGCCCATAGCGCACGGCAAGTTTCTCAACGCTCAGCATGCTCCGGGCCTCAGGGCTTTGGCATGGTCGCGGGGTCCGCCAGCTCGCGCTTGAGGAAGACCTTCTGGCCGTTCTCGATCTTCGCCAGCACGACGGCGCGGAGCGGCATACGGTCGGTTCCGGCGAAGGTGAAGTTGCTCATGTTACCGGAACCATCCTTGATGTTCGCCAGCGCATCACGCACCGCCTTGGGGTCGGAGGAGCCGGCGGCTGTCACCGCGGCGTCGATCATCAGCGCGATGTCGCAGCCGTTCACCACATAGTTGGTGTCAGCCTCCGTGCCGGTTGCGGCCTTGAAGCGCTTGTTGAAGTCCTCATGCTTCGAGCCGGGTTCAGGGTAGCCGCCAGAGGTGTGGACGATGCCGTTCACCACCTCGCCGAGGCCACGCACGGTCGGCGTGTCGAGCACGTCGGCGCCCATCACCGGTGTCGTGACACCCGCACCGCGCAGTGCCTTGATGAAGGCCGGGAAGTCCGGCTCCCAGGCCCAGGTGGCAATCACATCCGGTTGCGGATCGAGCGCCTTGATGGTGGTGACGATGGCCGAGAAGTCCGGCTGGTTCAGCGTGAACGAGCCTTCACCGATGACCTTGCCGCCCTTGGATTCGAAGACCTGGCCGAAATACTCAGGCCCCTTCATCGTGTAGGAGGAGTCGGGCGACTTCAGCAGCCAGGCGGTCTTGTAGCCCAGTTCCGCGGCATGGGCGCCGAGCACGGCCGCCTGCTGGTTGTCACCCGGATAGCTGCCGAACACGAATTCGCCAACCGAGGTAAGGACGGGTGCGGTGCCGGCGAAGGTCATGGTGGGGATGCCGGCGGGGCTGGTGATCTGGCCCATGGCCATGGTCGGGTCACCGTCGGCGGGCGAAACGATGAAGTTCACCTTCTTGTCGGCGAACTCCTGGGCCACCTTCACGGCCTCGGCCGTGTCGGAGCGCGTGTCGCGCACGTCGATCACGGCCTTGTACTTGCCGCCGAGGCCGCCCTTGGCGTTGATCTCGTCAATGCAGAACTTGAAGCCTGCATAGGAGGGCTGGTCATAGGTGGCGAGCCAGCCCGATTGCGCGGCTGTCACGCCGATCACGAAGTCTTCGGCGAGTGCCGGTGTGGCGAGCAGCGTCGTGCCCAACAGAACGGCGGCCAGTTTTGCTGTAAGCTTGGTCATCATGTCGTCTCCCTGGGGTTTGTTGTGATGGCTTCCTCCGGTTCTGGTTGCGCGGACACGCGGGAGGCGCGCGTGCCGGTATAAGCTTCGATGACGGCGGGGTTCTTCTGGACGCCCTCCGGCGTGTCCTCGGCGATGAGGCGGCCGCGGTTGAGCACCACGACATGATCGCACATCGACATGATGAACTTCAGGTCATGGTCGATCAGAAGGAGGCCCAGCCCGCGGGCCTGGGGCAGGCCCCTGAGGCGGCGCGCGAGGTCGTCCGTCTCCTCGGGGTTCATGCCGGCGGCGGGCTCGTCCAGCAGCAGGAAGCGCGGTTCGGCGGCAAGTGCGCGGGCAATCTCGAGCCGCCGCCTTGCGCCATAGGCAAGGCTGTCGGCGCGCTTCTGCCCCGCACCCTCAAGGCCCACGAAGGCAAGCTCGCTCTCGGCGGTGGCAAGCGCATCGCCCAGACTGGCGCCGCGCGCGAGGGCTGAAATCGCCACGTTCTCGCCGGCACTCAGGCCGGTGAAGAGCCGGATGTTCTGGAAGGTGCGCGACACGCCAGCGCGCGCGACAGCATCGGGTGCGAGCATGCCGATGTTGCGTTCACCGATCGACACCGCGCCGGAGGTCAGCGGATAGAGCCCGGTGATAACGTTGACGAGCGTCGACTTACCAGCACCATTGGGGCCGATGAGGCCGGTGACGCGTCCGGGGTCGATGGAGAAGCTCACATCATCAACGGCGGTGAGCCCCGCAAAGGACTTGGCTGCCTTCTCGATGCGCAAGGGCTCCGTGCCGGAGAAGGTCTCGCGCGCCGGTGCCTGCGGCAGGCGTGGCTTGCCGAACCAGCCTTGCGCGAATTCGACAAATCCCACCAGCCCGGCGGGCCGCAGCCACAAGACCAGCAGCATGGCGAGGCTGACGCCCACGATCGGCACGCCGAAGATTTCCGGAACCTGGATGGGCCCCAGCGTGAAGCCGCGCTCGAATTCCTGCAGTACCTCCTGGAGGACCATGACGAGGCCAACGCCGACGACCGCACCCGTCACCGTTCCCATGCCGCCGACGATGAGCATGGCCACATAGATGAAGGCCATGTGGAAGTAGAAATCCTTGGGCGTGAAGGCGCCCAGCATGTGGCCGTAGAGGGCGCCCGCGACCGTGGCGAGGCCGCCCGAGATCAGCCATGCAGCATAGCGCATGCGTTGCGGGCTGACGCCAAGGGTGAGCGCCGCCGTCTCGTTGTCGCGCACGGCGCGCATCATCAGGCCGTAGCGGCTGTCCTTGTAGAGCCTCGCTGCAAGAATAAAGAGGCAGGCGAAGACGAGGGCAAGCGTGATGTCGGTGGCCCGCGGCACGCCATAGAAGGCCTGGTTGCCGCGCGTGAAATCCCGTGCCGCGGCCAGCACGGAATAGACGACGATCAGAAAGCCCAGCGTGGCGATGGAGGCGGAGGCGCCATTGAGGCGGGCGATGGGCACCCCGGAGAGCGCGGCCAGTGCGAGGCCTGCAAGGAGTACGAAGACCAGCGCCACCGGCACGGCGAGTTCATGACCTGCAAGCCATTCCGGAAGATTGGGCAGCGAGGTGCGAAGCAGGGCCGTGGGCATGGTGAGCCAGGCGGAAACATATGCGCCGACCGCCATGAAAGCCGTGTGGCCGAAGGAGACGACACCCGAATTTCCGCTGAAGATCTGGAAGGCGAGAACGGCGCAGAGAGTGACGCAGTAGAGCGTCATGAGCCGCTGACCGGAGAGTTCCACGACGAGCGCCACCGCAGCCGTCACGCCGCAGAGCAGCGCGGCAAGCGCCGCCGCTTCCAGGGCCGGCTTCAGCAATGGGTGAGAACCCTTCATCTCAGCGCGCTTCATCCCCGCCGGCTTCAGGTTTTCCCTGGCCAACGGGGCCGAATCTCAACAGAGCAATATTGCCATGTCAACAGAATTTCTGTATTTGCAGAGGTAACGGTCGCGTGAAAACATTCGTTCACGCTCGGTGACCTCTAGCCGGGAGTCATGCCTTGGATAGTTCACATGAGCTTCTGCGCACGAAGGATCCGCTGCCCGCCGGCGGGGAGCGGCTGGAGGCCCAAAGCCCTTTTCTGCTGATCGCGGACCATGCCGGAAACGCCGTGCCGGAGCGGTTGGGCAGCCTTGGCATCACGGATGCGGATCTCAACCGCCACATCGGGATCGACATCGGCATTCATGGCGTCTCACAGCGGCTTTCGGCCTTGCTGGATGCGCCTTACCTCTATCAGCGCTATTCGCGCCTCGTCATCGACTGCAATCGGCCGCCCGGTCACCCGACGTCAATCGCGCCGTTGAGCGACGGGACGCGCGTTCCCGCCAACCTCGATCTTTCCGCAACGCAGGCGCGGCTGCGCGAGGAGGAGATTTTCTGGCCCTACCAGAAGGCCATCGCGGGGCAGATCGCCCGGATGCGGCTGACGGGCAGGGCGCCCACGGTGATCGCCATGCACAGCTTCACACCCCGGCATGGCGACTATCCGGCACCCAGGCCCTGGCACATCGGCGTGCTGTTCAACCGGGACGACCGGCTGGCGCGGCCGCTGATCGCGCTCCTCGAAGCCGAAGGTGACCTGACGGTTGGCATCAATGAGCCCTATGCGGTGGACGACAGCGGCGACTACGCCGTGCCGGTGCACTGCGAGAAGGGCGGGCTGCTGCATGTTGAACTCGAGATCAGGCAGGACCTGATTGAAAGTGCCGAGGGCCAGGCGGCATGGGCGGAACGCCTGGCGCGCCTGCTGACGCTGGCGCTGGCGAAGGCAGGGGGTTGAGCGCCATGGCAGAGCAGCGCTTCCTGTTCCTCGGTCATCAGGATCTGTCCGGCATGTTGCGGGGCCGCTCGGTGCCGAAGGAACGCCGCAAGGCGGCGCTGGCTCAGGGGCTTCCATGGGTCCCTGGAAATGTCTCGATCGGGCCCACCAATGTGATCCCCGCCGACAATCCGTTCGGACAGCAGGGCGAGATCAGGCTCCTGCCCGATAAGGGCGCGATGCTGGCGCTTGCTGCCTATGGCGGCAAGCCTGCCTTCGACGTCGTCCTCTGCGATGCGCGCCAGCATGATGGGGCGCCATGGCCCTATTGCCCGAGAAGTGCTCTCAAATCCGCCGTGGACCGCCTCAGGACAGAGGCCGGGCTTACCATGAAGGTGGGCTTCGAGCATGAGTTCAGCGTCAAGGGCCTCGATCAGGTGGCGCATCCGGCCTATTCGGTGGCCTCCGGGCGCAATGTCTCGCATCTCGCCGCGCATGTGCTGGAGACGCTGGCGAAATCCGGCATCGCGCTCGAGCAGTTCCAGGCCGAATATGGCGCGGACCAGTTCGAGATCGCCTCCATTCCGGCCGACCCGCTGACGGCGGCGGACCGTGTGGTGCTGACCCAGGAGGCGATCCGCGACAGCGCGCGGCAGTTCGGGCTCCATGCCAGCTTCATTCCGAAGCCCGCGCCAACCGCCGCCGGCAACGGCGTGCACATTCATTTCAGCCTCCACCGCGATGGCGTCCCTGTCACCGCGGAGAATGACTGGCTGACGGACATCTCCGGCCGCTTCGTGCAGGGCATATTGGACCACGCCGAGTCGATCGTGCCCTTCACATGTCTTTCCGCGAATTCTTACCTGCGGCTGCGCCCCAACAGCTGGGTCGGACCCTATGCCTGCGCGGGCCTCCGGAACCGCGAGGCGATGGTCCGCGTCGTGCCGCGCCGGGCCGATGCCAAGGGCCGCCACCCGCAGGCCTCGCTCGAGTACCGCGCCAGCGATGGCACCGCCAATGCCTACCTCGCCCTGGCCGTGCTGATCGGCGCGGGGCTCGACGGGCTGAAGCAGAAGAAGACGCCAGTCAACATCGCGAAGAATCCTGAACTGCTGGGCGCGCGCGAGAGGAAGCGGCTGGGCCTCCGCCTGCTGCCGCAATCCCTGCCGGACGCCCTGAAGGCGTTCGATGCCAAGGCGGCGTCAGCTTGGATGGGGCTGGAGCTTGTGGAGGCCTACATGGCCTGCCGGCGCGAGGATGCGCGGCAATTCTGCAGCATCAGCGATGCCGAGGCAGCATCGGTCCTCCAACGCTTCTACTGAAGACGGGCAGGGCGCGCGGCACGACGAACAGCGGCCAGTCCACGCCAGCGGTACGCTGGGTCAATTCGGTTCCGCGATGATCGCCCGGGAGCAATTCTCCGTATGAGCTGACGTTCAATGGAGGAAACAAAATGAAACAGTTCTTTACAGCCGCTGTGCTGCTGCTGGCCGCCGCGGGTGTGGCGCAGGCCGGTTCAACCGCGACGGGCGAACAGATCAAGGCTGCCATCTCCGGAAACACCGTGCAGGGCAGCATGATGACGTCTGGCGCCTATACCGAGTTCTATGGCGCGGATGGCGTCATCAAGGGCAAGGACTATACGGGCAAGTGGCGCGTCAATGGTGACGCCATGTGCTTCACCTACGGTCAGGACCCCGAAGGCTGTTACGCCTTGCGGATCGATGGCGATCAGGTGACCTGGGTGAAGGACGGCAAGGACGACGGCACGGGCACTATCGTCAAGGGCAACCCGAACAACTTCTGATCCGGGGCAGGGCCAGCGTCAGCCGCTGGCCCGCGCCTTCTGCCGCGGGACCAATCGCCCGTCCCGGCGGGGAATTCAGGCGGGGGTGCTGGAACCCCTTCACTGTGGCTTGCGTTGCTGTCCCGGTCCGTTCACCGTGAAGGCTTGCCATGAACCCCGCCAATCTCCAGCTCGAGGGCCTGCTCATGGCCTGCGCCGCCGTGAACCGCCTGCGCGCCGAGAGGGGTCTCGTCCCGGCCCATGAGATCGGCACCGCATTGAAGCGGGCGGAGGTGCCCATCACCTGCGATGACCGGTTCTTCAGCGATGACAGCCGGCTCGCCAACCGCGATGCCATGTGCTTCCCGATCCGCTTCCCGATCCGCTTCCCGATCCGCTTCCTGCTGCTTGCCCGTGGCGATGAGGATTGCGCGGCCGCGGGTTTCAGCGCGCTGGCCCGGCAGGTGGGCCTCACCAAGCAACCCTTCAACGATCAGCGCTGAGACGCAGGGCGATTGGCAACGCCAGCTGCAAGAGCACGGCCCTGAGAAGGGAAGAGATCAATCGGGTTCCAGCGGCATGGCGTCCATCGCGCCGCGCATGAGGCTATTGCGCTGGCTTTCGCGCCAGCGTTCGGGTGTTTCGAATCGACCCTGCCAGATGCCGCGCCGGGCCTTGCGGGCTTCCGCTTCGGCATCGCCATAGGAGGTGCCGTGGCGGCGGTAGGCGATGGCCCAGCCGCTTCGCACCATCTCGCGGTTGATGTCCGTCGTTCCGGCGCGGCAGTCGGCCACGAGGCGGCCGTAGCGGTCCTCCTCGCGGATGGTGCAGTTGAGTGTCTGGGAGCGGACGAGGCCGCGGAGATGATCGCGCGCATCGCGCCCGCACGGGTAGCTGCCGCCGGCTGCCCCGGTGCAGGACTGGTTGAGTTCCGGCGCATCAATGCCGTGGAGCCGGTATTCCTGCTCGCCCTTGCGGAGCGAGTCTCCGTCAATTGCCGTGAAACGTCCCTCTGCGGGTTCCATCCAGCCGGTGCGGCTGACCGTGAGCATCACCAGCGCGGCAAGCAACAGGACGACCACCGCATCCACCAGGCTGCGGAGCGGTGAACGGCTGCGTCTGCGCCGCGGCCTCAAGGCGTTGACTTGTCCCAGCGCGCGGCGGCGTCATCGTCGCTGTCCTTGGCGGCGACCCAGCTTGCGCCTTGAGAGCCTTCCTCGAGCTTCCAGAACGGAGCTTTCGTCTTGAGCCAGTCGATGAGGAAGTGGCAGGCCTCGAATGCCGCTTCGCGATGGGCGGAGGCGGTGATGACGAGCACGATGTCCTCGCCGGGTTCGAGCCTCCCATAGCGATGGATGATGAGCGCGGCATCAATGGGCCAGCGCGCCAAAGCCTCGGCCTCGATGTCCTCCAGCGCCTTCTCCGTCATGCCGGGATAGTGCTCGAGCGTCATGGCGCGCACATCGGCACCTTCCGACATGTCCCGCACGCTGCCGAGGAACATGACGGTGCCGCCGATGCCGGTTCGCCCCTCCTTGAGGGCCGCGAGCTCGGCTCCGGCATCGAAGGGCTCCTGCTGAATGCGGATCATGGGCGTGCTTCTGTTTCAGTTGCCAGGCGGCACGGCATCGGTGCGGAGCCGCGCGAAGCCATCGGGATTGTTGAGGATGTCCGGAATGTCGGGATAGATCTTGGGCATGGCCCAGTTGCCCCTGACGATCACCGGCACGGGGAGGGGCGCAGTTTCAGGGACCGCAAATGCCGCCTTCAGATCGACAGCACGGCGCAGCACGTCCGCCGTGCCGCTCACTGTGAGATCCACGCCCGCGAGCTTTGCCTTCGCCTCACCCAGGGTCGCGAGGCCATCGTCGAACGTGGCGCTGATGCTGAGCGCCTCGATTTGCGTTTGCCCGGCGACCGCGTTCCAGCCATCGAGAATGCGCTGGCGCAATTGCGGGAACATGGCGCTGATGTCGCCGCCTTCGAAACGCCCACCGGTGAGCGCGAGGCTCGCCGTGCCCTTCAGCGTGCCGGCGAGTTCTTCCTGGTTGCGGCCCTGGGCCGTGAGATCGAGCGCCAGCGTGCCGGTGCCTGCGAGCGCTGCCACGCCTGTAAGCGCGGCGATCAGCGGCTGCAGCTCCGCATTCCCGGCGGTGAGGGTGAAGGCGCCCGCGGGCGGCAGCACAACGGCATCCGCCTTGGCGGTGAAGCTCAGCGTTCCGCCGGTGGTGAGGCGGGAGGCCCCTGAGGCGTCAAGCCGCCCATCGGTGAGTGTTGCGGCAAGGCGCGTGGCGCCCGTCTCATACCCTCTGAAGGCCATCGCCCGCGACAGGATGCTCACCTCCGCATCGATGGCGCGCAGGCGCTCCAAGGGAAGGATGCTGCGCCCCCAGGCGCCGGGCTCCGCGCCCGCCTCCGGCAGAAGCGAATCGAGCCACAGCGTATCTGCCTCGAGGTTGAGCTGCAGCTTCGGGCGGTCTCCGCGCAGGTCCGCCACCACGTCGCCCATGGCGCGGAACTGGCCGAGCGTCACCGCGGCATTGCGGATCGCAAAGGCGCGGCCCGCGCTGTCGAGTGCGCCATTGAGGTTGAGCGGGCCTGGCATCTCCGTGCCGTCGGCGAGTGCGATCCCCGCCATGCGTGCGATGCCTGCGGGATTGCCGCTGGCGAGGGTGACCGGCCCGGCGAGGTTCAGCACCTTGGCGGTGGCCAGCCTGCCGCTGAAGCTTGCGGCGTGGGGTCCGCTCTCGACGACGAGTTCGAGGGGCGAGCCATCGGCATTGACGCGCGGCAGCGACTTGAGGCTGAGCGCCACGCGGGCGACCAGCGCGTTGATGACGGCGCTGCCCGCAAACTCCACGCTGCCGTCCGCGCCGATGCGCATCAGCCCATCGACATTGGAGACGTTCAGCGCCTGGCCATTGCGCGCATCAAAGTAACGGAAGGAGGCCTGGCTGAGGGTGATGGATGTGTTCTGTCCGGCGGACGCGGCGGGAAAGTCCCAGCTCGCCTGGCCGCGCTCGTCGACGAGGAGGCCGAATTCGGCATCGTTCAGCGTCATCGCCGCGAGGCCGGGGCGGCGCGCGAGGATTTCGCGGAAGCTCAGGGGGATGACGAGGCTCCGGGCCGTCATCAGGCTGCCCGCCGTATCGCTCTGGCCCGCCAGCACGGGCTGCTCGATGCGGATCGCCAGGGGCGAGAAATCGAGGTCCGCATCGCCCGCCGAAAAGCTGCGGCCCAGCTGCTGCTGTGCGATGCCCGCCAGTGCATGCACCGCCCAGCCCGGCGACAGAATCACCCAGCTCACGGTCACCACCGCCGCCAGAAGCATCAAACCGGCGGCACCGGCAACCAGATGTCTTTCGTTCATCGGGAACTCCGGAAACCGCGCCGCTTGTGGGCGGGACTTGCGGCCCTTCTGTGACATGACTAGACCCCCCCGTTGGACGCGATCTCGAGAGAGAGCCTTACATGACAGAACGCCCCTTGTGGACCCCCGATTCCGCCTCCGTCACCGGCTCCGGCCTGTGGCGCTTCATGGCGCCCCTGGGCTTTCCGAGCTATGAAGAGGCGCTGCGCTTCTCGGTCGACGAGCCAGAAGCCTTCTGGAGCGCCCTGTGGGACTTCTGCGGGGTGAAGGCGGAGAGCCGGGGCACCCGCGCGCTGGTGGACGGCCACCTGATGCCGGGGGCGAAGTTCTTTCCCGATGCCCGGCTGAACTATGCCGAGAACCTGCTCCAGCGGACGGACGACGCGGATGCGCTGGTCTTCCGCGGGGAGGACAAGGTTAGGCGCCGCATGAGCTGGGCCGAACTCAATCGCGAGGTGGCGAGGCTTCACCGCGCGCTGAAGGCCATGGGCATCAAGCCGGGTGACCGCATCGCCGCCATCGTGCCCAACATGCCAGAGGCCATCCTGTGCTTCCTCGCGGCCTCCTCGCTCGGCGCCATCTGGTCCTCCTGCTCGCCCGATTTCGGCGAGCGCGGCATCCTCGACCGTTTCGGGCAGATCGGGCCCCGCGTGCTCATCACCTGTGACGGCTATTTCTACGCCGGCAAGACCATCCGCATGGGTGAGAAGGTGGCGAATGTGCTGCGGGACCTTCCAAGCGTGGAGCGGGCCCTCGTCATCCAATACACCGGCGAGGCGGAGGAGACGGCGCGCGCACTGCCCCATGGCATGACACTCAAGCGCTTCGCCGAAGGCCAGAGCGGCGGGCCAATCGCCTTCGCGCAACTGCCCTTCGATCATCCGCTGTATATTCTTTACTCATCGGGCACGACGGGCATTCCCAAATGCATCGTGCATGGGGCAGGCGGAATCCTGCTCAAACATCTCTCCGAGCATGTGCTGAACACCGGCACGCGGGAGGGCGACCGGTTGTTCTATTTCTCCACCTGCGGCTGGATGATGTGGAACTGGCTGGTCTCAGGCCTCGCCGCTGGCGCCACGCTGCTGCTCTATGACGGTTCGCCCTTCCACCCCTCGGAGCGCGCGCTGTTCGATTATGCCGATGAAGAGCAGATGACGATCTTCGGCACCTCCGCCAAATACATCGACGCGGTGAAGAAGAGCGGGCTGGCGCCGAGGCAGACGCATGATCTTGGAAGCCTCCGCGCCATGCTCTCCACGGGTTCTCCCTTGAGCGCCGAGAGCTTCGATTTCGTGCATCAATCCGTCAAGCCGGATATGCAGATCGCCTCGATCTCGGGCGGCACCGACATCTGCGGCTGCTTCGTGGGCGGCAATCCGCTCTCGCCCGTCTGGCGCGGCGAGATCCAGGGGCCTATGCTCGGCATGGCGGTCGACGTCTATGATGAAGAGGGCCGCTCGCTCCGCGGCGAGAAGGGCGAGCTCGTCTGCGTCAGGCCATTTCCCTCGATGCCGGTGATGTTCTGGAACGATCCCGATGGATCGAAATATCACAATGCCTATTTCGCGCGCTTTCCGGGCATCTGGTGCCATGGCGACTTCGCGGAGATCACGGTGCATGGCGGCATGATCATCCACGGCCGGTCTGACGCGACGCTGAACCCAGGCGGCGTGCGCATCGGCACGGCGGAGATCTATGCCCAGGTCGAGCAGGTGCCCGAGGTGATCGAGGCCCTGGCCATCGGCCAGGACTGGGACAATGACGTGCGCGTGGTGCTGTTCGTGCGCTTGCGGCCGGGCGTTGCGCTGGACGAGGCGCTGGTGGCGAGGATCAGGAAACAGATCCGCGAGGGCGCCTCGCCCCGCCATGTGCCGGCGAAGATCGTGGCCGTGGCCGATATCCCGCGCACCAAGTCCGGCAAGATCACCGAACTTGCGGTGAGGGACGTGGTGCATGGCCGGGTGGTGAAGAACAAGGAGGCGCTGGCCAACCCGGAGGCGCTGGAGCTTTACCGGGACATGGCCGAACTCATGAACTGATGTGCGGCTCGTGGAGCGTGCGCGAGAGGATGATCACGGGGAGCAGGCCCGCCGCCACGATGGTGAGCGCGGGTAGCGCGCTCTGTTCGAGTTCACCGAGCGAGGCCAGCATGAAGACGGTGGTGGCCAGCGTCTCGAAATCGAAGGGCCTGAGGATCAGCGTTGCCGGAAGCTCCTTCATGCAGTCGACGAAGACGAGGAGGCCCGCCGCCACCAGCGCTGGCCGCAGCAGCGGCAGGTGGACCTCGAAGAAGGCGCTGATGGGACCGCGCCCCAGCGTGCGGGCGGCGGCGGCGGCATTGGGGGTGACTTTCTGCAGCCCTGATTCAATGGCGCCGAAGGAGACCGCGAGGAAGCGCACCACATAGGCGAAGACCACCGCCGTGATGGTGCCGGAGAGCAGGAGGCCCGTCGAGATGCCGAAGGTCTCGCGCAGGAAACTGTCCAGCGCATTGTCGAAGCCCGCAAGCGGGATCAGCACGCCGATGCCCAGCACCGTTCCCGGAATGGCATAGCCCATGCTGGCGATCCGGATGATGTTGGAGGTGACGCGCGAGCGCATGCTGCGGTTGGCGTATCCCAGCACCAGCCCGAGGCCCACCGCGAAGGCCGCCGCGAGCCCCGCCAGCATGAGGGAGTGGTAGACGGCCTTGAGATAGGTGACGGAAAGCGCATCCTCGAGCCGCGAGACGGCGAAGTTCATCAGCACGAGGGCCGGCACCACGAAGCCGATGAGGATCGGCAGCGCGCAGACGATCACCGCCAGCACGCGCTGCCAGCCATTGAGGGGGATGCGGTCCGGCTGGCGCGGGCGCTGCGAGGGCAGCACGAAGGACTGCTTGCGCCGCGCGGTGCGTTCGATCCACACGAGGACGAAGATGAAGGCCAGCATCACGGCCGAAATCTGTGCCGCACCCCCGAGGTTTCCTTGCGAGAGCCAGGTGGTGTAGACGCCGAGGGTGAGCGTCTGGACGCCGAAGAAGCCAGCTGCACCAATGTCGTTGAGGCATTCCATGAGGGCGAGTGTCACGCCCACCGCGATCCCCGGCCTCGCCAGCGGCAACGCCACGTTGCGGAAGGCGCTCCACGGCGTGCGGCCAAGCGCCCGGGCCACCTCGAGCTGGGTTGCCGGCTGGCGGAGGAAACTCGCCCGCGCGGTGAGGAAGACGTAAGGGTAGAGCACCATGGACAGAACCACGATGGCGCCACCCAGAGACCGGATTTCAGGAAACCAGTAGTCGCTGGGCCTCGTCCACCCGAAAAGGCCGCGGAGCGAGGTCTGGAGCGGCCCGGCATAGCTCAGGAAATCGACATAGGCATAGGCCACGATATAGCCCGGCATGGCGAGCGGCAGCAGCGAGGCCCAGACGAAGAGCGGCCTGAGCGGAAAGCTGCACATGGTGACGAGCCAGGCCACGGCCGTTCCCACCACGAAGGTGATGAGGCCCACCCCCGCCATCAGCAGCAGCGTGCGCATCACATAGCCCGGCAGCACAGTGGCGATGAGATGGGGCCAGACATTCTCCGTCGGCATGAAGGCGAGGATGATGATGGTCAGCACCGGCAGCGCAAGTGCTAAGCCAGTGATGAAGGCCGCCGTGCCGAGCAGCTTCTCGCTCACTGGCCGCGGCGGCGGCTTCAGCACGGGCAGGGTACTGGAGGAGGACATCGCGTGTCCGCTATTCCGCCAGCACGCGCGTGGTGGGGAAGGTGATCTCGGCGAGCGTGCCCTTGCGCGGCTCGCTCGAGAGCTGGAAGCCCGCGCGGTTGGCCTCGACCAGCGCCTTGGTGAGCGGCAGTCCCAGCCCGGTGCCCTTCACCTCGCGGCCCTCCGTCGCCACGCGGCGGAAGGGCTCGAGCGCATTGCGCAACTGATCCTCATCCATGCCGATGCCGCTGTCCTTCACCCGGAGCTTCAACTCGCCCGAGCCCAGGAGCTGGGCGGAAATCACCACCTGTCCGCCCGCATCGGTGAACTTGATGGCGTTGGACAGGAGATTCAGCATCACCTGCCGCATGGAGCGGAGATCGGCCACCACATTGGGAAGATCCGCGGGGAATGACTTGCGCATGACAACGCGCGCCGCGGTGGCCTGTTCGGCCAGGAGCTTCATTGCATGCTCGGCCACTTCGCCCAGGCTGACCGCGGTGAAATTGAGTTCGAGCTTTCCGGCCTCGACCTTGGAGAGATCGAGCAGGTCATCGATGAGCGAGAGGAGATGGGCGCCCGATGCATGGATGTCCTGGACATAGCCGCGGTACTTCTCGTTCCCGATCTCGCCGAAGCGGCCGAGCCGCATCACCTCCGAGAAGCCCATGATGGCGTTGAGCGGCGTGCGCAGCTCATGGCTGATGCTGGCGAGGAATTCCGACTTCTGGCGGCTCATCGCCTCGGCGCGCTCCTTGGCCTCGCGCAGTTCGGATTCGGTCTTCTTCCATTGCGTGATGTCACGCACCACCGCACAGAAGGCCGCCTGCGAGCGCGGCGCCTGCAGCCTGCCGATGGTGAGGAAGATCGGCACGGTTCCGCCTTGCGCGACGAGGGCTGTCACCTCCCGGCCATCATTGAACACCGAGGCCAGTCCCGGGCCCTGGAGGGCGGCGAGATAGTCGCGCACTGTCTTGCGGCTGTCAGGTGCGAGCAGGTCGAGGAAGGGCTTGCCCGCCATATCGGCGATGCGGTGGCCGAAGATCGCCTCCGCACCCGCGCTGAAGGTGTGGATGCGCGCCTCCTGGTCCAGCGTGATGATGCCGTCGGCGGCGGTATCGAGGATGGCGCGGAGTTCCTGATCCGCCTCTGAGGCCGCCTGGCGGACCGGAAGCTGTATGACCTCGGCGCTGGCGCGTGCGGGCTGCGGCGGGGCAGGTGTCGCATCGGCCTGGGGTTGCTCTGCCTCCGCTGGCGTTACGACGAATTGCCGTGCGGGGCCGCCGAGCCAGGGGATGACCGTCATCTGCACGGCGGCGGAGAGTTCGCTGCCTCCATCGCGGCGGATGGCAAAGGCGGGGAGCGACTGGCCCAACCCGCCGAACTGGCTGGCGAGGCTCTGGTCATTGATCACGTCCTCGCCGGTCTGGTAGCCGAAGAGCCGGGCCGCCGCCGGATTGGCGAAGAGGAGATGCCCGTCCTTCGCCACCAGCACGGCCTCGTTCCGGCTCTCGAGCGGCAGGCGGACCTGGTCCGGAATGCGCTGCAGCTTGCGGCGGGGTGCAGGGGCCGCGGCCTCGCGCGGAGGGTGCTGCCGGATCTCTTCCTGCAGGGTTTGCCCGAGCTTCTCGAAGGCCGCGGCGTCGAT
>JBEILC010000002.1:0-47659 GCA_040379425.1 Hyphomicrobiales bacterium | reverse complement strand
GTATCTTAACGTCAGGGCTCATCGCGGACCGCCTGGCACGTCGCGGCATAGGCCCGATGCAGTTGATGATCGGATTCAACATTCTCTATCTGTTGTCGCAGTCCCTTATTGTGTTCCGCGTCGAGGGGCTGATGTTCCCGGCGTGGCTGGTGGTGGCGGGCTTCGGCCAGGTGGCGGTGCTGGCCTTCCCGTGGTTCGCGGCAAAGGTCGGGCGGGAGCTGGCGGGCCGCGCCAATGCCTCCATCAACTTCACCATGTTCGTGGTGGCCTTCGCCGCGCAATATCTGGTGGGCCTCATCATCGGGCTGTTCCCGGCCAGCGAGACCGGCTACAGCCCGGCAGGCTATAGCTGGGCGCTGGGCTTTTTCCTCCTCGCGCAGGTCTTGGCCCTGATCTGGTACCTCGCGGCATCGCCCCACAAGGATACGAAATGACCAATCCCATCATCGCAGAGGTCACCCGTGGCGGCATCGTCGAAAGCCGCCATCGAGGGGCCTTCGCAGTCGTCGACCGCGCGGGCCATGTGGTGGCGGCGGAGGGCGGCATCGCAGCGGCGATCTATCCGCGCTCGGCCGTCAAGGCCTTCCAGTGCCTTGCCGTCATCGAGAGCGGTGCTGCGGACCGCTTCGGCTTCACCGCGGAAGAGATCGCGCTGTGCTGCGCCTCGCACAATGGCGAGCCCGACCACACCCGCGTGGCGCGCGCCATGCTGGCCAAGGCTGGCAATGCGGAAGCGCTCTATGAATGCGGCGCGCACTGGCCCAACCATGATGCGACACGGCTGGCGCTCATCCGCGCGGGCGGGCATCCGTCGGAGGTCCACAACAACTGCTCCGGCAAGCATGCGGGCATGCTGGCGCCGGCCCGCATGCTCAACGCCGACCCTCAAGGCTATGCCGAGACCGATCACCCCGTGCAGCTGCTGATCGCCAGCACGATGGGAAAGCTCTGCGATATCGACCTCGATTCACAGCCCGTGGGGCGCGATGGCTGCTCTGTGCCGACCTGGGCGATCCCCCTTCGCAACCTCGCGCTGGGCTTTGCCCGCTTCTCCGATCCGGAGAACGCCGCTGCGCGCCGCATCATCGAAGCCGTGCGCGCGCACCCCTACATGGTGGGCGGCAGCGGTGATTTCGATACGCTGATCATGGAAGCCGTGCCGCGCCTCTTCGTGAAGACGGGTGCGGAGGGCGTCTATTGCGCGTGCATCCCCCATGCCGGACTCGGCATTGCGCTCAAAGCCGACGATGGCGCCGCACGCGCGGCGGAAGTGGGTATTGCCGCCGTGCTCGCGGAGCTCGACGTCTGGACCAATGAAGAGAGAGCCAGCCTCGAGCGCTTCCGTCACCATGGGCTTCAGAACTGGCGGAAGTTCAGCATCGGCGAGGTGCGGGGCCTCAGGTTGTAATTCCACCGTCATATTGACGGGCGAACCTGCCGGTCTTTCGGGAGGCCCGCATGAGGAAGATCCTGTTTGCCATTCTCACCCTCACGGCACTCTCCGGAGCGGCTCATGCGCAGGAGACGGAACTCACAGTCATGAGCTTCAACATCTGGGGCGGCGGCGCCAATGAACAGAAGCCGGTCGATGAGACGGCGGCGGTGATTCGTGCCGCCGGTGCGGACATCATCGGCATCCAGGAGACGCGGCTTGAGAGCGATCCCTGCACGGCGGAGTCCTGCCCGCCTGCGGGCGAGAGCGCTGCGGGCAAGCTCGCCGCGGCACTGGGCTTTCATCACTACGACCAGGTCAGGGTCAATGACGCGCTGTGGGCCAATGCCATTATCAGCCGCTACCCGATCGGCAAGGCCACGCCCAATGACCTCGGCGTTGAAATCGAGGTGAAGGACCGCAAGGTGCAGGTCTTCAACATCCATCTCGATGACGCGCCCTACCAGCCCTATCAGCTTCTCAATATCGAATATGGCCCCTATCCCTTCCTCAAGACGGCGGAAGAGGCGGTGAAGGCGGCGTCGGAAACACGCGGGCCCGCGCTGAAACTGCTGTTCGATGACATGGCTGCTGCAGGCGATGCGGATGCGGTCTTCGTCATGGGTGACTTCAACGAGCCTTCACACAGGGACTGGACAGAGGCCACAGCGAAAGCCGGCATCCACCCGATGGCCGTTTCGTTTCCGGCGGTAAAGGCAGTGGAGGAGAAGGGCTTCGTTGATACCTTCCGCACCGTCTTTCCGGATCCTGTGGCGAAGCCCGGCTTTACCTGGACGCCCACGAGCGATCCCAAGGCGAAGGATGATCACCACGACCGCATCGACTTCCTGCTGGCCCGCGCAGCAAAGCTCCAGATTATCTCGGCGGGGATCGTCGGTGAAAAAGCCCCGGAGGCTGACATCGCCGTGACACCTTGGCCCAGCGATCACCGTGCCGTGGTGGCGAAGCTCCGGTTCTGATCAGCCAGGCTTGCCCCATCCCGCACCACCGGCGGCGCGCAGACGCAGGCGCTCGCCTTGCTCCAGTGGCACGGCGACGAATTTGCTGGTGAGCGCCTCAGCCTCGCCATTGCGGCGGATGATGTGGACGGCGGCGAGCCCGCCGGGCTCTCCGCCGGCAAGACCCCAGGGTGCGGTCTCGGGCCGTGTCTGCTGCGTATAGCCCGAGACGACGAGGCCCGAGGATAGCATCTCATATTCGCGCTCGATGGCGAGGCCGCCCGAGTGCTGCCCGCGTCCGCCGGAGCCCGTCACCAAACGCGTTGACACGGCGCGCACCGGGCTCGTCGTCTCCAGCACCTCAGCCGAAAGAATGGCGCAATTGCCGCCATGGGTGTCGACCCCGCTGATGCCATCGGCCGAAGCGGAAGCGCCCATGCCGCCGCCGATGATGTCCGTCACGACAAAGTAGGGCGCATCGCCGCCATTGCGGCTCACCACGCCTGCGCGCTGGTCGAAGCCGCCGATAACGAATGTTGGGAATGAGATCTGGCAACCCGCGGTCGAAGCCTCTGGCGCGATGGCGGCCAGCGCCTTCAGCACCACATCGGCCACCGCCTGCTGCGTCAGGTGCCGCACGGAGACGGCGGCGGGCTCCCTCGGGTTGAGGATGGTGCCCTCCGGCACGATCACGCGGACCGGGCGGTTGCAGCCCTCATTCTGAGGCAGGTCCGGCGTGAACACCACCTTCACCGCGTAATGCACCATGGAGAGCGTCGAGGCATAAGGATTGTTGAGGCCGTTCAGCCGCTGCGCGCTGGTGCCGGCGAAATCAACCGTGAGCCCGCCATTCTCCACGGCGATGGAAACGGCAAGGCGCATGGGCTCGGCGCTTGCCGCATCATCCTCGATCAGGATCTCGGCGCGCGCTTGGTTTTGTTCAACCTCGGCCAGCGCGCCACGCAGGAAGGCTTCGGAATAGTCGAACACCGCCGCGACATGCGCGGCAAAACCGTCAGCCCCATACTTCGCCGCAAGATCCTTGAGCCGCCGTTCCGCCGTGCGGCAGGCGGCGACCTGGGCGTTGATGTCCCCCGTCGAAGCCTTGGGATCTCTCACATTGCGCGCAAAGATCTTGAAGAAGGTGTCATTGGGCTGACCCCTGTCGAACAGCTTCAGAGGCGGAATGCGCAGGCCCTCCTCGAAGATCTCACGCGCGGTGGCGGACTCCGAGCCCGGCACCCGGCCGCCGACATCGATGTGATGCGCGACCGTCGAGGCGATGGCGATGAGCCGCCCCTCGAAGAACACCGGTGAGAACAGAACAATGTCCGGCGTGTGCGTGCAGCCCAGATAGGGATCGTTGCAGATGATGACATCGCCTTCCTGCCATTCGGAAAGCGGAATGTGACGGATCATGTGCCGGAAGGCGGTGGGCATGATGCCGAGCTGCGCGGGGATGGTCGGCGCCTGGGCGATGGTATTGCCTTCAGGGTCGAGCAAACCGCAGGCATAGTCGATCATGTCCCAGATGATGGCGGAGAAGGCCGAGCGCCGGAGTGCTGCGGACATTTCCTCCGCCACCGAAACCACCTCATGCTGGAACACATCGCGGCTGACGCTGTCGATCTTCATCATGCCTCCTCGCGGATGCGGAGCGTGCCGTGGGCGCCAGCCGTGGCGCGCTGGCCCGCCAGCACCACCGTTGTCGAATCACGCTGCACGATGATGGCAGGCCCGGCGATGGACTGACCTTCGCCAAGCCGTGCGCGGTCATGGATCGGCACCGCGCGCCGGGCCTCGCCCTGTGCCATGACCACGGGCCGGGCGCGCAGGGGCGCTGCCGGCCCCTGGGACTGCGGCTCCGCGGCGGCAACATCGGGTGTATCGAGGCGGCCCGTGGCTTCCACCCGGATGTTGACGATCTCCACGGGAGCCTGAGGGTCCGCGTGGCCATAATGCGCCACATGTTGCTGATGGAAGATGGTGCTGAGTCCCTTGGCGTCATAGTGTTCGAGAAGTTCCGGTGGAATCTCGCACAGGATCTCGTGGAACTGGCCGATATAGCGCAGATCGCCGAGCACCCGGAATGACCAGCGCTCCCGCGGCACGCCATCGGCTGTAAGCTCATGCTCCATCTGGCGGAACAGTGGCGCAAGCTGCCCCTTAAGATCGTGGGCGCCAAGCGCGCCGAGCGCCGCGCGGAATGGCCACTGCGCCATGTGGCGGATGTCGGCGGCGAGAAGCCCTTCGGCGGCAAAGACGCCGGGGTGGCGCGGCACGATCACCTCACGCATGCCAAGCTCGCGCGCGATCATGCCGCCATAGAGCGGCCCAGCGCCGCCGAAGGCGATGAGCGCGAAGGGCCTGAGGTCAATGCCGCGTTCTACGGCGAGCGCCCGGATCGACTGCACCAGCATGGCATTGGCCACGCGAATGATGCCGAAAGCTGCATCCGTCACGGAGAGCCCCAGCGGGCGCGCCACCTCGTTCACGGCGCGCGTAGCGAGTTCCGGCACGATCTTGACGTCGCCGCCCAGATAATCCTCTGGCGAAAGCCAGCCGAGCACCACTGCCGCATCGGTGACGGTCGGCGCCCTACCGCCCTCGCCATAGCAGGCGGGCCCCGGAACAGCGCCCGCCGAGAGCGGACCCACTTTCAGCGCACCGCCCCTGTCCACCCATGCAATCGAGCCGCCGCCATTCGAGATCGTCTCGACATCGATGGTGGGAAGCCTGACCGGCTGCCCGTCAATGATGCGGGACATGCGGCTGCGCGAATGTCCCGCGGCAATCGCCGCGAGGTCGGCCGAGGTGCCGCCGACATCGAGCGTGATGGCGTCCGCTACGCCGAGCTTGGCGCAGAGATCGGCCGCCGCCGTGACGCCACCCGCCAATCCGGATGCCAGCATGTGCGCCGGGTTGGCGCGGGTCGCCCGCGGTGTGGCCACACCGCCATCTGACCGCATGAGCTGCAGCACGCCCCGGAAGCCCAGGCCTTCAAGCAGCTGCTCCAGCTCGTCGATGTAGCGCGTGACGATCGGTCCCACATAGGCGGCCATTGCCGTTGTGCTGGCCCGCGGCCATTCCTCGAGCTGGGGGTTCACCTCATGTGCGCAGTACACGGGAACTTTGGGCAGGCGTTCCGTGATGACCTGCTTCAGCATCGCCTCGTGCGCGGGATTGAGAAAGGAGAAGACGAGCGAGATGGCAACTGCCTCAGGCCTCCGCAGCGCCACCTCATCGGCGATACGCGCAGCTTCCTGTTCGGTCAATCGCGTGACAGCCCAGCCAAAGGCATCAACGCGTTCACGCACCTCGATCACATCGGCGCGGGTGATGACGGGGAGCGGCTTGTGCTGCGCAAGGGCATAGGTCCGGGGCCGCATCTGGCTGCCGATCTCGAGAACATCGGCAAAGCCTTCCGTGGTTATCAGAAGCGCCCGCGCACCCGCCCGCATGAGGAAGGCATTGGTGGCAACCGTGAAGCCGTGGACGAAGAGCCCGATCTCGGACACGCCGATGCCTGCGCGTGCTGCGATGCGCTCGATCCCAGTGGCGATGCCCTTGGCACTGCCGCGCGCACCCGTCGGCACCTTGTCGACCAGCACTGTTCCCTTGTCCGAATCGACCAGCACCAGATCAGTGAAGGTTCCCCCGACATCAGCGGCGAGCGTGATCATTCCGCTGCCCGCTGCGCGTAGCCGAGCTTCAGGTTCAGCCGGTCGAGCAGCGCAAGCGCCGCATCGGGGATCACCGTTCCCGGCGGGAAGACGGCGGCGGCCCCCATGTCGAGCAATGTCTGAACGTCTTCGGGCGGGATGACGCCGCCCACCACGATCATGATGTCGGAGCGGCCCTCGGCATCAAGCGCGGCCTTGAGCAGCGGCACGAGCGTCAAGTGACCGGCCGTCAGCGTGGAGACGCCCACCGCATGTACCTTCTGCTCGACTGCCATCTTCGCAACTTCCTCTGGTGTGGCGAAGAGCGGGCCGATGGTCACATCGAAGCCCATGTCGGTGAAGGCGGAGGCGATCACCTTCTGGCCGCGGTCATGCCCGTCCTGGCCGACCTTGGCGACAAGCAGTGTCGGCGCGCGGCCATCGGCTTCGCGGAAAGCAGTGACGGCGTGGCGAACACGCCCGATCTTGTGTTGGTCCTTCGGCGTTGCGGCATAGACACCCTTCACCGCACGGGTGATGGGCGTGTGGCGGTTGAACACCTTTTCCAATGCCAGCGAGATCTCGCCGACTGTTGCCTTGGCGCGTGCGGCATCGACGGCGGCGGCGAGGAGATTGCCCTGTCCCGTCCGCGCCACATCAGTGAGCTTGGCGAGCATCGCCTGCGTTTCCGCCTCGTTCCGCTCCGCGCGGAGCCGCTGGAGCTTCTCAATCTGCCGGGCGCGCACGGCGGAATTATCGACCTTCAGGATGTCGATCTTGGCATCGCCCTCGACCTGGTAGGTGTTGACGCCGATCACCGCCTGTTCGCCGGAATCGATGCGCGCCTGTGTGCGGGCGGCAGCCTCCTCGATGCGGGCCTTGGGGATGCCGGCCTCGATGGCCTTGGCCATGCCGCCCATGGCTTCAACTTCTTCGATGTGTTTCCAGGCCTTGGCGGCAAGGTCCGCCGTCAGGCGCTCGACGAAATAGCTCCCACCCCACGGATCGATCACATTGCAAGTGCCGGCCTCCTGCTGCAGGAACAACTGCGTGTTGCGCGCGATGCGGGCTGAGAAATCCGTGGGCAGGGCGAGGGCCTCGTCCAGCGAATTGGTGTGGAGCGACTGCGTGCCGCCCTGTGTCGCCGCCATCGCCTCGATGCAGGTGCGCGTCACGTTGTTGAACACATCCTGCGCGGCGAGGCTCCAGCCGCTCGTCTGGCAATGGGTGCGCAGCGACAGCGAGCGTTCGTCTTTCGGCTCGAAGCGCTTGATGAGCTTGGCCCAGATCATGCGGGCGGCGCGCATCTTGGCCACTTCCATGAAGAAGTTCATGCCGATGGCCCAGAAGAAGGAGAGCCTTGGCGCGAACTTGTCGATGGCGAGCCCGGCCTCAACACCGGCCCTCACATATTCGAGGCCGTCTGCCAGCGTATAGGCGAGTTCAAGATCCGCCGTCGCCCCTGCCTCCTGCATGTGATAGCCGGAGATCGAGATCGAGTTGAACTTCGGCATCCGCTCCGAGGTGTAGCGGAAAATGTCGGAAACGATCCGCATCGATGCCTGCGGCGGATAGATGAAGGTGTTGCGGACCATGAACTCCTTCAGGATGTCATTCTGGATGGTGCCCTGAAGCTTCTCCGGCGGAACGCCCTGTTCCCCGCCCGCCACGATGTAGAGCGCCGTCACCGGCAGCACCGCGCCATTCATGGTCATCGACACGGTCATCTTGTCGAGCGGAATGCCATCGAACAGCGTCCGCATGTCATAGATCGAATCGATCGCCACACCCGCCATGCCGACGTCACCCGCAACGCGGGGATGGTCCGAGTCATAGCCGCGGTGGGTGGCGAGGTCGAAGGCGATGGAAAGGCCCATCTGCCCTGCCGCGAGGTTGCGCCGGTAGAAGGCGTTGGAATCCTCAGCCGTCGAGAAGCCGGCATATTGGCGGATCGTCCAGGGTTGCGTTGTATACATGGTGGGGTAGGGCCCGCGCAGGAAAGGTGCCGCGCCCGGCCATGTGTTCAGGAAGTCGATGCCGCCCAGGTCCTCCGGCCCATAGGCGCGCTTGACGGCGAGGCCCTCCGGCGTCACCCAATCAGCTCCCGATGGTCCGTCCACGGAAGATGCGGCGAATTTGACGGCGGAGAAACTGGGGATCCGGCTCATGACAGGGGCTCCGTCTCCGGTGCATATTCCTGGGCGAGCGGATAGGCCATGGTGCCGATCACCGGCAGAACGCCGGCTGATGTGGGGTCGGGCACCGGCCAGTCGCCCGCCTCCGCATCCTGGAACACCTTCCATGCCTTTTCGCACAGTGCCTCAGTATAGGTCTCGATATAGCCCGCACCCGAGGCGGGGTCCGCCACGCGCCAGAGGTTCGATTCGGCCGAGAGTACGTTCTGCACATTGCGCGCCACGCGGCGGGCGAAGGCGTTGGGCAGGCCCTGCGCCAGCGGGAAGGGCAGCACGGTCACGGAATCGGCCCCGCCCAGCGCCGCGCCGAAGACCGCGGCGGTGGCGCGCAGGATGTTGGTGTGCGGGTCCTTCACAGCCATCATCCGCCAGGAGGTTTCAGCATGGAGGGTCAGGGGCGCATCGGGAAGGCCCGCCACGTCCAGCACCCGCCGCCACATCAGCCGCATGGCGCGGAACTTGGCAAGCGTTGCGAACATGTCCTGCGTGGCGGCAAGCGTCACGCCAATGGCGCGGGAGAGATGCACATCGTTCAATGTATCGAGTGCACGCAGGCTTGCCACGGCGGTGGCGAGTGCTGCGCCAAGCTCTTGTCCGTCAGTCGCACCCTGTTCGTGCCAGCTCCGGCCATCCGCCTCCATGTAGGGCCCGGCAAAGCCCATTCGCGCCAGCTCAGCGGCATCTGTGGGCGAGGTGACCGCGAAGGATACGTCCATCCGTTCCGGGTCGATGGGCTGCGTCGCGATCAGCTCGGCAAGTGCCATCGACGCTCCGCCCTCCACTTTCAGCGCCACGGCATAAAGATGCACGCCCTGCAGCACGCGGGCGAGACGCCGCGGATCGATGCCATGGCCGCGCGCGGTGGCGGCATCGAAGGAGACGAGCACGAGGCCCGTCGTGCCATTGGTGAGATCGTCGCGTGCCAGTACATTGGCGCGCGCTGCGTCAGGGTGGTCGACGCGCTGGAAGATCGTCCACGGCGCGTCAGCCGCGCGTGCAGCACGCGGGCCAGCCTGCTGGCCATAAAGCGGTTCGAGGCGAATGCCATCCGCCGTGGTTCGCACCAGCGTCTCCTCGAGGCCCGCGCCCTTCAGAACCGCCTCGACGCGCTTCATCCACTCCGCCCGGGTAAGCCCCGGAAATTCCGCTGCCAGCGTCAGATCATCAATCATGCGAAAACTCTAGCCAAAGCGGGTGACCCTCGCAAACCACCCTTGGTCTAATCCGCAGCCGCAGGTGTCACGGAGACGCCGTCCGCCATCTGGTCCGAGGGGTGGATGATCACCGTGTCACCCGCCGCAAGGCCGGCGGTCACCTCCGCGAAGGTGGCATTGCGCCGGCCCAGTTGGACGGGCCGCAGCTCCGCCCTGCCATTCGCCACGGTGTAGACGGCCCAGTCGCCACCCTGCCGGAACAAGGCCGCGACTGGCACGGCCGCCAGGCCCTTGCCCTCCCACACGGTGATCCGCGCCACCACGCGGAAGCCATCCCCCAGCTGCTCCACTTGGGGTGCATCGGCGAGGTCGAGGATGACCGGCACGCGCTGCTCCTCGATGCCAAGTGCGGAGACCTTGGTAATCGCCGAAGGGTCGACCCGGCGGACGGTGGCATCGAGCGGCGGGCCACCCCAGTTGTCGATCACGGCGGCAGCGCCGGGCCTGATCTCGACCGCATCGCGCGAGAGGACTTCGGCCACGATCTCGATGTCGGACGGGTCGCCGATCTCGATCAGCGGTGTTCCGGCCTGCACCACCTTTTCGCTTTCCGTCAGCACACGGAGGATGCGGCCCGTGACCGGCGCCTTGATCTCCGTGCAACAGGGGCCGCCGCTCGCCTCGTTCTCGATGAGGGCGGCCTCCGCGCGCTGCAATTCCCGCTCGCGCACGGTGAGGGAGGCCTTGGCACTGTCCAGCGCCGCAGCAGCGGTGGCGACATCGAGCCGCGCCTTGTCCAATGCCCGGTCCGAGATCGTGCCCTGCTGTGACAGGCGCTCGGCGCGCTCAAGCTCCGTCTTCGTGAAGGTGAGCTGCGCCTCCGCCTGCTTCACCTCCGCCTGCGCCAGGCCCACGCTGGCGCGTGCCGAGGCGGCGGCGGCTTCCGCCACGCGCTTCAGCCGCGCATCGAGCAGCCCGGGTGCCGCGGGCCGGATCGATACGACGACGGTGTCATTCTTCACCACCTTGTCGCCGGGGTGGAGGTTGTTGCGCAGCATCTGGCCTGTGATCGGTGCGGAAACGGTGAACACCTCGCGGATGCGGCTCTTGCCTTCCTCCTCGACTTCAACCGTGATGTCGCGCGACTGGATTACCTCGGTCTCGACAATGAGCGGCCTCGGCCAGAAGGCCCATGTGAGCCCGGCCGCCGCGGACAGCAGAATGATGATCAGGACAAGCCGCCGCAGCATGTCATTCCCTCGTTTTCAGAACTGCAATCATGTCAAGCCTGTCGATCCGGCGGCGCACCACGAGGCCGGATATGCCCGCCGCCACGAAGACCACGATGCTGGCCCAGGCGAAGACTTCACGGTTGACGATGAGCGGCACGCGGTAAAGCTCGGTGCGGAAACCTTCCGCCATCGTCCACGCAAAGCCGTAGCCGATGAGCCAGCCCAATGGCTGCGCGATGATCACGACGATGGCGAGTTCGCCCAGCAGCAGGGCGGACACCTCGCCCTTGGTGAAGCCCAGCACCCGAAGGCTCGCCATCTCGCGGCCCTGCTCGGAGAGCGAGATGCGTGCGAAATTGTAGACGACGCCGAAGGCGATGATCCCGGCCAGCACCGCATAGATCGAAATCATGAAGGTAAGGTTCTGCGCCAGCGTCTCGCGGAATCTCTGCAGCGCTGCATATTGCAGCGAGATGAAGCTCGCCGCGGGTGTGGCCTTGAGAACCGCGAACAGATCTTCGCGCGCCTCCATATCGAGGCTGAGGTAGACGCCCGAGATCACGTCGCCTTCCTTCAGCATGCGGTTCATCTGGTCGAGGTTCATGTAGGCCGTGAGGCCGATGAAGCCGGTGATGATGGCGGAGACCGGCTGCATCACCGTTTGCCGCCGCCCTTCCAGGATCTCGACCTCGATTTCGTCTCCGATCTCGATGTTGAGGAGCCGTGCCAGCGCATCCGAGATGACGAGGCCCTTGTCGGGCAGCATCACGGGGCGGAGATCGCCATCGAGCACGCGGGAGAGCGATGCGCCCTCGGCCTTGCCGACGAGCGGCACGCGCCGCTCCGCCGGTCCGTGCCGGAGCTTCACCGGGAGCGAGCGAAAGGCTTCGGCCTCGATGACGGCGGGGAACCTTTTCGCCTCGAACAGCGCCGCCATGGGCTTGACCGAGGTGAAGGTGATCGCGGCGTCATACCGGTCGCTCATGCGGAATGTGACGTCGATCATGTGGTTGATGGAGCCGAAGGCCCAGAGCGAGCCCACCAGGATCGCCACGGCGAGTGCCATGCCGAGGATGCCGCTCAGCGTGCGGAGCGGCCAATGCGTCAGGTGCCGCATGACGATGACGCTCGACTGCCTGACGATGCGCGAAAGGTCCACCAGCCCTCCCAGCACCTTGCGGTAGCGTTGCGGGGCAGGGGGTGACATGGCGACAGCGGGCGAAAGCCAGGCCACCTCGCGCACAGCCTTCACCGCGCCCAGAAGTGCCGCCGCATAGGTGGCGCTGACAGCGATGCCATAGACGGCGGGGTTGCGGCTGAACACCAGGAAGGGAAAGCTGAAGAACTGCGCATAGAGCGTGGTAATGCCTGTGCCGAGTAAACTGCCCGCAACAACACCGATCGAAACGCCCACCAGCGCGATCAGCGTCACGAACCCGGCATAGTGCCTGACGACCGCGAGCGAGGAATAGCCCATGGCCTTCACAAGCCCGATTTGCTCCCGCTCGAGGGCGATGAGGCGGGAGAGCGTCATGTTGACGAGGAAGGCCGAGACGATGAGGAAGATCGGCGGCAATATGCGGCTCATGGTGCGCAGCTGCTGCAGCTCCGCATCGAGGAAGGCATGCGAGAGCTGGTTCTTGCGCGGGTATGCGCCAAGCCCGCCATAGCGCGCAAGCAGGCTGTCGAGGCTGGCGATCACATTATCTGCGCTGGCGCCCCTCACCATTGAGACGGAGACGGCGTTGAACGCGCCCTCGAGGTCATAGGCCGCCGCCAGAACCTTTTCGGGAAGGTAGAGGATGCCGTAGCGCCGCTCGTCCGGCATCAGCGCGCCGGGCCCCAGCGCATAGATGAACTCATGCGAAAGCGCCGTGCCGCTGATCCGCAGTTCGCGCTGCCGCCCGTTGATCAGCACTCGGATGGAGCTGCCTTCCTTCAGCCCATGAGCCTTCGCGAATCCGGCGCTGGCCAGCGCCTCGTTTCCTGCGAGGCTGTCTGGCAGCCTGCCGGAGCGGAGGTAGACGCGGTTCAGCGCCTGCTCGCGGTAATCAGGCACGGAGACGAGCAGCACGGAGGCGGGTTCCGCCATGCCCGGCATGTCAGCGAGCGCGATCTTCTCGATCCGCATCTCGACCGCCGCCACGCCGTCAATTTCGGCAATCTCGGGCTTCAGCGCCAGCGGCGCGCGGGTGAGGTTGGCGAAGATGTCGGCGAAGCGGTTGGTCTCATAGTACTGTTCGCGCGTGGTGGCGAGCGAGTCATGGGCGCCGACGCCGAGGATCATGGTCGCGACACCCGCCGCCATGACGAGTGCGATCGCCAGCGCCTGCGCCCACAGCCGCCGCAGGTCGCGCAGCAGCTTGATGTCGAGTGCGCGGATCACCAGCTCACCTCGGAAGGCTGCTTGCGTGAGGCGTTGATCTGTTCGGAGACGATCTCGCCATTGGCGAAGTTGACCACACGGTCCGCAATCGCCGCGATCGCCGCATTATGCGTGATGACGAGGGTGGTGGCGCCTGTCTCCGCTGCCACCCGCGTCAGCGCCTCCAGCACCTTGATGCCGGTTCTCGAATCGAGCGCCCCCGTCGGCTCGTCGCAGAGCAGAACGTCAGGCCGCTTGGCGATGGCGCGCGCGATCGCCACACGCTGCTGCTCGCCGCCCGAAAGCTGGGCGGGGAAATGGTCCATGCGGCCGGTGAGGCCGACCAGGGCCAGCGCCTCCTCCGGTTTCATCGGATTGCGCGCGATCTCTGTCACGAGCTTCACGTTCTCGCGCGCAGTGAGGCTCGGCATCAGATTGTAGAACTGGAATATGAAGCCCACATGCTCGCGGCGGTAGCGTGTGAGTGCCGCCTCGCTCTGGCTGGTCAGCTTGTGGTCCCTGAACCGGGCCTCGCCACCGCTGGCTGAATCAAGCCCACCGATGATGTTGAGGAAGGTCGACTTTCCCGAGCCAGACGGCCCGAGGATCACGATGAATTCGCCGGCCCTTGCCTCGAAGTCCACGCCCCTGAGCGCCTGCACCTCGACCTCACCCGTGCGGTAGGTCTTGCACAGTCCCTTGATGCGGAAGACGGGTGGTCCGGCTGGGCTCATGGTCAGCCGTCAGACATAGCCAGAGAGGCCGGGAATCGATCCTGCCGCCTCTTTCACGAGTTGGGGGCCCGCCTGCTGCTTTGCGTAGTCCAGCGTGGTGGTGCCCAGCGCCTTGATCTGGTCCATGGAGAGCCCGGCGGAGGTGAGTTTGGAGATGGCGGCAAGCGGGCCTCCCATCATGCCGCCGGCCAGCATGCCGAGAAGGCCGCCACCACCATAGCCAGCACCGTCGCCGCCCTGTTCGCGCGCCAGTTCCGCGGCACCGGGCAGCTTGTCGAACAGCTCCTGGACCTTGTTCTGATTCCCTTGAGTCTTGATGAGGTTCAGCACGATGCCGAGCGCCTTGGTGGCCTTCTCCTCTGAAAGGCCGGTCGAGGCCATGATCCGCGCGATCAGCTCCTGCATGTCATCTATCCCTTCACGCATTGCACACAGGCTCTTCATATAGCAATAAGAGGCGGACCGTAGCGAAGTTATCCGGAGAAGCCGCAGATGTCACAACCTTCGATCTTCCTGGGCCAGAGTGAAAAGCGCGAGGAATTGTTCCTTGCGCTGGCCAACCGCCATGGCCTCGTCACCGGCGCCACGGGTACCGGCAAGACGGTGACGCTGCAGATCATGGCGGAGGGCTTCTGCAACGCAGGCGTGCCTGTCTTCGCGGCGGACGTCAAGGGCGATCTCTCCGGCATCTCCATGGCGGGAGAGCCCAAGGACTTCCTGCTCGAGCGCGCCAAGACCATGGGCTTCGACGACTATGGCTTCGAGGCCGTGCCCACCATCTTCTGGGATCTCTTTGGCGAGCAGGGCCACCCGATCCGCACCACCATCACCGAGATGGGCCCGCTGATGCTTTCCCGCCTGATGGGATTGTCTGACGCGCAGGAGGGCGCCCTCAACATCGCCTTCAAGCTCGCCGACAAGGAGGGCCTGGCGTTGCTGGACCTCAAGGACCTGCGCGGGCTGCTGAAGGAACTCGCCGAGCGCGGCAAGGAGCTCACCACCGAATACGGCAACCTCGCCACGCCAACCATCGGCGCCATCCAGCGCCGCCTCGTCGTGCTGGAGGAGCAGGGCGGCAACAATTTCTTCGGTGAGCCCGCGCTCGACATCAGGGACTTCATGCGCACCACGCTGAACGGCAAGGGCTACATGAATGTGCTGGCCGCCAACAAGCTCATAAACTCGCCGCAGCTTTACGCCACCTTCCTGTTGTGGATGATGTCCGAACTCTTCGAGGAGATGCCGGAGCTGGGTGACCCCGAAAAGCCGCGCATGGTGTTCTTCTTCGACGAGGCGCATCTCCTTTTCGCCGAAGCGCCGCCGGGGCTGATCCAGAAGATCGAGCAGACGGTGAAGCTGATCCGCTCCAAGGGCATCGGCATCTATTTCGTGACGCAGAATCCGCTGGACATTCCGGAGTCGGTGCTGGCCCAGATGGGCAACCGCGTGCAGCATGCGCTGCGCGCCTATACCCCGCGCGAGCACAAGGCGGTGCAGACGGCGGCCTCCACCTTCCGCCCCAACCCCGCCTTCAAGACGGAAGAGGCGATCACGGAGCTCGGCAAGGGCGAGGCGCTGGTCTCCGTGCTCGATCCCAAGGGCGTGCCCACCATGGTCGAGCGCACCATGATCCGCCCGCCCTCGAGCCGCATGGGCCCGGTCACGCCAGAGGAGCGCCAGAAGACCGTCAAGAACTCACCTGTCTATGGCAGCTACGAGCAGGCGGAGGACCGCGAGTCGGCTTACGAGATCCTGATGAAGCGCGCCGAGCAGCGCAGTGCGGCCGCCGAACAGGAAAAGGCCGCGAAGGAAGCCGAAAAACAGGCGCGCACCGAAGCCCGCACGCCGACGCGCGAATCCGCCACCGACCGCTTCGTCAAGAACATGGCCGGCACCGCGGGGCGCCAGATCGGCAACATGATCATCCGTGGGATCCTGGGCGGGCTGAAGTGGAAGTAAAGAGCCCTCACGCGATTGTGTGACATCTTGTAGAGCCTGATGAGCGGTGCGGGTTTATACGCTGGGTCAGGAGAAATGCTCGTGACAAGACTTTTCTGCAAGTTTGCAATCGCCGCCGTTCTGATGCTTGCATCATCCGCTCTTGCCCGGGCCGAAACAGCGATTTTCGCGGGTGGTTGCTTCTGGTGCGTCGAGGCCGACATGGACAAGGTCAAGGGTGTCACCTCAATGGTCTCGGGCTTTGCGGGCGGCGCCACGCCGAACCCCACCTACCGCAGCCACAAGGGCTATACCGAGGCCGTGAAGGTCGAGTTCGATCCGAAGATCATCACCTATGAGCAGCTCGCGGCACACTTCCTGCGCACCATCGACGTGGTCGATGGTGAAGGTCAGTTCTGCGACCGGGGCGAAAGCTACATCCCCGCGCTCTTCCCGCTGGATCCCCGGCAGAGAAAATCCGCATCCCGCCTGCTGGATCAGGCTGCGAAGGACCTTGGCGAACCCGTTGCCGTAAAGCTGGGCAGCAATCCGAGCTTCCATCCGGCGGAGGATTATCACCAGGACTACTATCAGAGCGGCGACACGATCCTCACCCGATTTGGTCTCATCGCGAAGTCGGAAGCCTACAAGCGCTATCGCAAAGCCTGCGGCCGCGATGCGCGCGTGAAGGAACTGTGGGGCGAAGCCGCCTTCTCGTTTCCCGCCGCAGGCATGTGATCAGATAATCTCATCCTCATCGGCAAGCGCCGCCGCGGTCTCACCGCTCTCCTTGATGGTTGACAGCGGCTTGGCCTTGGCGATGTGGAACACCGCGTCGCCGCGGTTGACGATCGGCAGGTTGGTGCGGCCCACGATGATGCCGTCTTCCTCCGACACGAGCGGGATCGATGAGGCGCCGAGCGGATCGGCAACGACGCCCACCACCTCGCGCCGTCCCACCCTGTCGCCGATGCGCCTTGTGGTGTGGAGGATGCCGCTTTCGGGTGCGCGCACCCAGGCGCTGGCATCGGAGAACACGGTCGCGGGCGCAAGCTTGCGTGCCACGGGCTCCACCATGCCGAGATGCGCCATGACGCGCAGCGAGCCACGCACGGCCGCATCGATCGCCGCCTCGTCGAAGCGCAGCGCCTCACCACCCTCATAGAGCAGCACCTTGACGCCCGCCTCGCCCGCCGCGAGCCGCAGCGATTTCTCGCGCAGGCGGGAGATGAGGATGACGGGCGGCGCGAAGGCCTCCGCCAATTCCAGAAGTTCCGGCTCCTCCGGCGCCAGCCGCACCTGCGGCAGGTTGGTGCGGTGAAGCGCGGCCGTGTGATAGTCGATGCCATAACGGCAGCGCAGCACCACCTCACGGAACAAGATGTCCGCCACCTGGCTTGCGAGCGAGCCGCGGTCAGAGCCCGGGAAGCAACGGTTCAGGTCGCGCCGGTCAGGCATGTAGCGCGTGTGGTTGAGAAAGCCGAAGCTGTTGACGATGGGCACGGCCAGCACCGTGCCCCTGAGCTTCATGAGCGCGGGATGCCCGAGAATCCGGCGGATGATCTCCACACCCTGGATCTCATCACCATGGATGGCGCCCGACAGGAAGATTGTGGGGCCGTCCTCCTCGCCATGCACCACATGCACGGGAAGGGCCACATGCGTGTGGTTGGACAGCATGCTGACGGGCAGGTCCACCGTGGCGCGCTGGCCCGGCTGCACGTCGATCTCGCCGAGGCTGAAGGCGCTCATCCCTTGCCTTTCGTCTTGGTGCGGCCAGGCTTGGCATGCCGCTCAATGAACTTGATGATGGCGAGCGCGATGTCGATGCCGGTTGCCTTTTCGATTCCCTCCAGCCCCGGCGAGGAATTCACTTCCATCACCACAGGCCCATGGGCCGAGCGCAGCATGTCGACGCCCGCGACATTGAGGCCCATGGAGCGCGCGGCCTTGAGTGCCGTCTGCTTCTCGATGTCCGTCAGTTCGATCATGCTGGCGGTGCCGCCGCGATGCAGGTTGGAGCGGAAATCATCCTTCGCGCCCTTCCTTTCCATTGCGGCCAGCAAGGTGCGCCCAACGACGAAGGCGCGGATGTCGCGGCCCTCGGCCTCCTTGATGAACTCCTGAACCAGGATCGCCACGTCGGCGCCGTGGAAGGCCTCGATCACCGATTTCGCCGACTTGTGCGTTTCGCTCAGCACCACGCCGATGCCTTGCGTGCCCTCGAGCAGCTTGACCACCACCGGCGCACCGCCGACGATCGAGAGCAGATCGTCCGTGCGTTTGGAGTCATGCGCGAAAGCGGTGACGGGCAGGCCAACGCCATCGCGCGCCAGAAGCTGCAGCGAGCGCAGCTTGTCACGCGAGCGGCCGATCGCCACCGATTCATTGACGGGATAGACCCCCATCATCTCGAACTGCCGCAGCACCGCCATGCCGTAGAATGTGTGAGATGCGCCAATGCGCGGAATCACCGCATCGAACCCCTCGAGCTTCTCGCCCAGATAGCGCAGCTCCGGCTTTTTCGACGTGATATTCATATAACACTTGAGATAGTCGATGGGCGCCATCTCATGCCCGCGCTTCTCCGCCGTCTCGATGAGGCGCTGGTGCGAGTAGAGCTTGGGGTTCCTGGTGAGCAGTGCGATCTTCATGGCTTCTTGCGTTTCCGGGGAGAAAGGAGGTTCGTCTTCGTCGGGTGCACAAGAAAGCCATGCCCGATGCTGCCGCGGCCGATCAGCATGGCGACACCCATGTCGGTGCGGTCGGTGAGGGTGATTTCCATGCGCAGGATCAGCTTGCCGATCTTCACATCCGTCTCGACGACGGCGCGCGTTTCGGTGTGGCCGCTGGAGCTCTTGACCTTGCGCATTCCTTTCAGCGGCAGGCGGCAATAGTGGTGGCGCTTCGGCAGCGGCAGCACGAAGGTCACGTGGTGGTCATCCCGCTCGATGTTGGTGGCGTGAAGGGCGGCCGAGTGCGCGCCGGTGTCGATCTTGGCGGAGAAGGTCCCCACCCCCAATTGCGGCAGGCTCACCTTCTCCCGCCAGCCAATCAGGATCGGCTCGTCACCCTTCCCGTGTTTTGCTCGCGCCGTCAGCATGGACGGAGAGATTAGTGCAAGATGGCCGTGTTCATCCAATACAATCCTTCCTCGCCCCCACGAAGTGGGGGAGATGAACAAGAAACTGGTCCTAGTCCAGCTTGATCGTCTCCGCGATCTCGATGCCAAAGCCTGAGAGGCCCACGTAGTGCCGGTTGGAGGACGACACGAGCCGGATCGAGCTGACGCCCAGGTCGCGCAGGATCTGGGCGCCGAGGCCCACGTCCCGCCAGCTCTGCTGGCGCTGCTGGGCGCTTCCCGATTTCTCCGCCCCGATCTGGCCTGCGGGCACGCCGGCCGCCCCCTCCTGGAGATAGACGAGGATGCCCACACCCTCGCGCTTGAAGATCTCGAACACCTTGTTGAGCGTGCCCCGCGTGCCGAACACGTCCTCCAGCACATTCTCGCGGTGGAGCCTGACGGGCACGCTCTTGCCGGAGGTTACATCGCCGAACACGAGGGCGAGCTGCTCCACCTGGTCGAAGGGTGTGACGAAGGAATAGCCCTTCGCCTTGCCGATGGCGGTCTCGACATCGAACTGTGCCGTCTGCTCCACCAACCGCTCGCGGCGCTGGCGGTAGGCGATGAGGTCGGCGACCGAGATGATCTTGAGGCCATGTTCGCGCGCGAAGGCGAAGTTCTGCGGGCCCCGCTTCACCGTGCCGTCATCATTGACGAGTTCGAAGATGGCGCCCACGGGCTTGAGGCCAGCGAGCTTCACGAGGTCGACGGCGGCCTCGGTGTGGCCGGAGCGCATCAGCACGCCACCGGACTTGGCCACCAACGGGAAGATATGTCCCGGCCGCACGAAATCATCGGCCACCACATTGCCATTGGCCAGTGCATGGCAAGTCGCGGCGCGCTCCTTGGCTGAAATACCGGTGGTGAGGCCTTCCTTGTAGTCGATGGAGACGGTGAAGGCGGTGCCCATCGGCGCATCGTTCAGCGCCACCATGGGGTCGAGCTTCAGGCGGCGTGCATCCTCCGCGGTGATGGGCGTGCACACGATGCCGGAGGTGTGGCGCACCATGAAGGCCATCTGCTCCGGCGTGATCTTGGAGGCAGCGGCGATCAGGTCGCCCTCGTTCTCGCGGTCGTCGTCGTCGACCACCACCACCATCTGGCCTTCGGCAATCGCTTTGATGGCCTCTTCGACGGTGTCGAGCTTCATTTCATGCGCCATGGTCTTATCTCCAAAATCCTGCGGCCGCACCTTGTTGCCGGTCACCGCCGCAATCTTGTTCGCGAGCTCGAGCGAGGGCTGCGCCCCGGCCACGAGCTGGGACACCCGGCCCTGGGTGACGCCGAGGCGCCGGGCGAGTTCGGATTGCGACATGCCGCTATAAGTGAGCCATGCGGAAAGCTTCATGGCGGCCTATTAGCACTGCTAATAGGAGGCAGGCAAGCCTATTGCCCCCAGCTCTGCTCCAGCACCTTCATCCAATTTTCGGAGCAGAGTTTCTTCGTCAATTCAGTGCCATAGCCGTGCGCGGCCATGGCGTCGACCAGTCGGGGAAGCCCGGCCCCGTCGCCGATCTGGGAGGGGATTCGCGCGCCGTCGAAGTCGGAGCCCAGCCCCACATGGTCCTCGCCCGCCAGATTCATCAGGTGGTCGAGGTGGCGGAGCATGGTGTCTAGCCCGTTCTCGCTGCCCCAGCGCCCATCGGCCCGCAGGAAGCCATTGGCGAAGTTGAGGCCGATCATGCCGCCGGACTTGCCGATGATGCGGATCTGCTCATCCGTCAGATTGCGGGATGAGGCGCTCAAAGAATGGGCGTTGGAATGGGTGGCGACGATGGGGGCGGTCGAGTGCCGGGCCACGTCCCAGAATCCCTTTTCGTTCAGGTGCGAGACGTCGATCAGGATCTTCAGTTCATTGCAGCGGCGGACCAGCGCCTTGCCGGCTTCCGAAAGCCCCGGCCCCGTATCGGGTGAGGAGGGGAAGCGGAAGGGCACGCCGGAGCCGAAGGCATTGTCCCGGCTCCACACGATCCCCAGCGAGCGCAGCCCCGCCTGGTAGAGCACGTCGAGCGACTTCAGTTCGACATCGATGGCCTCCGCCCCCTCGATGTGGAAGATCGCGGCGATCTTGCCCGCGGCCATACAGTCCCGGATCTCCGCCACGCTGCGGCAAACCCTGAAGCGGCCTTCGGAGGCTTCCTCGATTCGGAACAGGAGGGAGGCCATGCTCACCGTGGCGGCGAGCGCCGCGAACTGGCCGACGTCATGGGCGGGCGGCGGGTTCATCTCCTCGTCGTCGGCGAAGGCCTCGTCCTGCGGGCTCGGCACGAAGATGGCGAAGAAGCCGCCGGCGAAGCCGCCCTTGATCATGCGCGGCAGGTCGAGGTGGCCCTCGCCGTCGCCATTGAGGAAGGACGCAACGGGGTCGCCCGCCTTCTTGCCCCACAGCCTGAGCAGCACGTCATTGTGGCCGTCGAAAACCGGAACCAACATTGCCCCCTCTCAGAAAAAACGGCCGGGCGATGCCCGGCCGCTCATCGCGTTCACTCTAGCAGCGCTTCACGCCTTGGAGAACATCTCGTCGACGTAGTCCCAGTTGACGAGGTTGTCGACGAAGGCCTCGAGGTACTTCGGGCGCAGGTTGCGGTAGTCGATGTAATAGCTGTGCTCCCACACGTCGCAACCGAGGATGGGGGAGGCGCCGTGCATCAGCGGGTTCTCGCCATTGGGCGTCTTCATGATGGTGAGCTTGCCATCCTTCTTGGCGATCCAGCACCAGCCGGAGCCAAACTGTGTCACACCCGCCTGGATGAAGTCGGTGCGCATCTTGTCATAGCCGCCGAGGTCGGAATCAATCGCCGCCTGGAGCTTGCCGGGAAGCTTCTTGCCGCCGCCATTGGGCTTCATCCAGCTCCAGAAGTGGATGTGGTTGTAATGCTGGCCCACGTTGTTGATGAGCGGCGCGTTCTTCTCGGCGAAGGCGGCCTTGCAGATCTCCTCGATGGACTTGTCCGCCAGCGGGCTGTCCTTCAGGGCGTTGTTGCCGTTCGTCACATAAGCCATGTGGTGCTTGTCGTGGTGGAACTCGAGGGTTTCCTTCGACATGTAGGGGCCAAGCGCGTCATAGGAATAGGGCAGGGCGGGCAGTTCGAGAGCCATCGTCGTTCCTCCTTGAAATTGAGCGCCTTATCTAGTCGCTGCCGCTTGAACGCGCAAGGAACCCCGCTAGGATCATCCAAAAAGGGTATGTCATGACAAAACCGGCCATTATCGCCTTTGACAGAAATGCTACGCTCCTCCCCTGGGAGGACTTCCCCGAAAGCGAGATCATCGCTGGAACCCGCAAGCACAACGGGAACACGCTGTTCGAGGACAAGGCGCTTGGGCTTTCCGCCGGCGTCTGGGAACAGGGCGCGAACGAAAGCCGCTGGATGGACTATCCGGTGAACGAGTTCATGACCGTCCTCGAGGGCGAGGTGGTGATCGTCGAGAAGGACCGCACGGTTTCCATCAAGGCGGGCGAGAGCTTCATCATCCCCAAGGGCCTGCACTGCCGCTGGACGCAGCCTGGCCATGTGAAGAAGTTCTTCGTGATCTTCGATGACGCCTCGGGGCTGGTGAACGAGGGGCCGCTCCATACCATCAAGATCGATCCTGCGGTGAAGCTCGCTCCTTCGACGCCGCCCGCCGCCGCCATGCTGCTGTCAGCAGTCCCTGTGCAGCATGCACATGACTGTTTCTCGGATGCCACGGGCCAGTTGAACATCGGCGTGTGGGACACCACGGGTTACCATCGCAAGCTCATCGACTTCCCGCGCCACGAGCTGATGTGCCTGCTCGAGGGGGCGGTGGAATTCGAGGATGACCAGGGCCTGACGCAGCGCTTCTCGGCTGGCGACACATTCTTCGTGCCGATGGGAACGCCCAACAGCTGGAAGTCTGAAGGTTACCTCAAGAAAATCTTCGTGATCTTCCAGCCTCGCTAGTGCTTGGCAACGCGATTACTGGAACGCTTGCAGCCCCGTTTGCGCGCGGCCGAGGATCAGGGCATGCACGTCATGCGTGCCTTCATATGTGTTGACAGTCTCGAGATTCACCATGTGGCGGATGACGTGATACTCCTCCGAGATGCCGTTTCCGCCGTGCATGTCACGCGCCAGGCGGGCCACGTCGAGGGCCTTGCCGCAGTTATTGCGCTTCATGAGCGAGATGGCGGGCGGCGCCAGCGTGCCGCGCTCAAGGCCGCGGCCGAGCGCCAGGCAGCCCTGGAGGCCCAGCGCGATGTCGGTCTGCATGTCAGCGAGCTTCTTCTGGACGAGCTGGTTCGCGGCGAGCGGCTTGCCGAACTGCTTCCGGTCCAGCGTGTACTGCCTTGCGCGGTGCCAGCAATCCTCCGCCGCACCCATGACACCCCAGGCGATGCCATAGCGCGCCTTGTTGAGGCAGCCGAAGGGGCCGCCCAGTCCCTTGGCATTGGGCAGCAGGTGGGAGTCCGGCACTTCCACATTGTCGAGCACGATCTCACCCGTGATCGAGGCGCGGAGCGAGATCTTGCCGTCGATCACAGGCGTCGAGAAGCCCTTCATCCCGCGCTCCACCAGGAAGCCGCGGATCACGCCATCCTCGGTCTTGCCCCACACCACCGCGACATCGGCGATGGGCGAGTTGGAAATCCACATTTTGGAGCCGTTCAGCACATAGCCGCCATCGACCTTCCTGGCGCGGGTCTTCATGCCGCCCGGGTCGGAACCGGCATCGGGCTCGGTGAGCCCGAAGCAGCCGACGAGTTCGCCGGTGGCAAGCTTCGGCAGGAACATCTTCTTCTGGGCTTCGGTGCCGTAAGCCTCGATGGGGTGCATGACGAGGGAGTTCTGGACGCTCATGGCGGAGCGGTAGCCCGAGTCGACCCGCTCAACTTCACGTGCCACGAGGCCGTAGGCGACATAGCCGAGGCCCGATCCGCCATACTCGGTCGAGGTCATGACACCAAGGAAGCCCATCTCGCCCATCTCGTTCATGATCTCGCGGTCGAAGCGCTCCTCGCGGAAGGCGGACTTGACGCGCGGCATCAGCTTGTCCTGCGCGAAGGCGCGGGCGGCGTCGCGGATCATCCGCTCTTCATCGGTGAGCTGGGATTCGAGGTCGAGCGGGTCTTCCCAGTTGAATTCGGCTTGGGCCATGAAATCACTCCATCATTTGCGGCCTAGAGAGCAACCCCGCCGCCACTTGTCAATTCGGCGAAATGACCCTCAACGTACGAGTGCCGAAAGCGCCTTGAACTCCGCCGTGCCGGCCCGGCCCAGAAGCTCGAACACAACCATTTCGGTGTTGACGATGGCCACACCATTCTCCTGCATCCGCGCCAGCGCCATGGCGTGGGAGGCGGGCTGGCGGGAGGCCATGGCATCCGCCACCGCCAGCACGCCAAAGCCCGCGGCGGAGAGATCGGCCGCCGTCTGCATCACGCAGACATGCGATTCGACACCCGCCAGGATCACGAGAGGGCGGCCCTTCTCGTGGTGCGCGATCATGTGCTCCTTGATCGGCTTCTCCCGCCAGCAGGAGAAGGCGAGTTTCTCGAACACCGGCGCATTGCCGATCTCTGCCTTGAGTTCCGGCACCGTATGGCCCAGCCCCTTCGGATACTGCTCGGATACTGTGATGGGCACATCCAGCGCCTTCGCCGCCTTGAGAAGGATGGCGGCGCGCGACAGCGCCTCCTGGCCACCCGTCATGGCAGGCAGCAGGCGCTCCTGCATGTCGACGAGGAGCAGGGTGGACTTGCGAGCGTCAGCCAGCATGGTCGAGCCCCGAAACCTTGAGGCCGAAGGCATAGACGAAGGCAACCTCCTTCAGCCGGTCGAAGCGTCCCGAGGCGCCGCCGTGGCCCGCACCCATATTGGTCTTGAAGAGCAGGAGATTGCCGTCGGTCTTCAGTTCACGGAGCTTCGCCACCCATTTGGCGGGCTCCCAATAGGTGACGCGGGGGTCGGTGAGGCCGCCGGCAGCGAGGATGTGCGGATAGTCCTTCGCCTCCACCCGGTCATAGGGCGAATAGGCGGCGATCCGCTCATAAGCGTCCTTGCTTTCGATGGGATTTCCCCATTCCGGCCATTCGGGTGGCGTCAGCGGCAGCGTATCGTCCAGCATGGTGGTGAGCACGTCGACGAAGGGAACTTCCGCCACGATGCCGTGGAAGAGGCCGGGCGCCATGTTGGCGGCCGCTCCCATCAGCATTCCGCCGGCACTGCCGCCCTGCGCCACGATTGAACCCTTGCGCGTGAAGCCCATGTCGATCAGGTGCTGGCCCGTGGAGATGAAATCGCGGAAGGTGTTTTCCTTATGCTCCATCTTGCCGGTCTTGTACCAGCGCCGGCCCTTCTCCTGCCCGCCCCTGATATGCGCGATGGCATATATGAAGCCGCGGTCCACGAGGGAGAGGATGTTGGTGTTGAAGCCCGCCGGGATCGAGACGCCATAGGAGCCGTAGCCATAAAGCCAGAGTGGCGCCGAGCCGTCGAGCTTTGCATCCTTGCGGTAGAGCAGCGTCACGGGGATCGTCTCGCCGTCATGGGCGGGCGCGAAGACGCGCCTGGTCACGTAATGCGAGGGATCATGCCCGCTCGGCACCTCCTGCGTCTTGCGCAGAACGCGGGTACGCTTGCGCATGTCATAGTCGAAGATCTGGGAGGGCGTTGTCATCGACGAATAGGTGAAGCGCAATATGTCCGTCTCGTATTCGCGCATCTCGCCGAAGCCCAGCGAATAGGCCTCCTCGTCAAAGGCGATGGCGTGTTCCTCACCCGTCGCCATGTCGCGCACGACAATGCGGGGTAGCGCATTCTCGCGCTCCATGCGGATCAGCCAGTCCTTCAGCACGATGTAGCTGACGATGAAGATGCCGGGCCGGTGCGGGATGAGGTCCACCCAGTTCGAAGGACCGGGATCGGAGACGGGCGCGGTGACGAGCTTGTAGTCCTCCGCATCGCCCGCATTGGTGCGGATGATGAAGCGGTCGTTCCAGTGCTCGACATCATATTCGATGCCGGGCACGCGCGCCGCGATGAGGCGGGGGCTTTCCTCGGGCCTCTCCGGATCGATGAGCCAGGCTTCGGAGGTGTCATGGTCGTGGCTGCTGATCACGATCCACTTCTCGGAGTTGGTGATCGAGACGCCTGAGAATTTGCCGGTGTCCTTCTCTTCATGCACCAGCACATCCTCTTCCTGTTTCGTGCGGAGAACGTGGCGGAAGGTTTTCAGCGGGCGGTGGTTGTCGTCCTGCAGTGTATAGAAGAAACTTTTACCATCCGCGGCCCAGACGGTATCGCCTGCGGTGTTCTGGAGAACATCCGCCATGTCCTTGCCCGTTGCCGTATCGCGCACGCGGAGTTCGTAGAACTCGGAGCCGTTGCCGTCGAAGGACCAGGCGATGAGCTTGTGATCGGGCGAGAGGCCGGTGCCGCCGAAGCGGAAGTATTCGCGCCCCTTCGCCAGCTCATTGCCATCAAGCAGGAGTTCTTCCGGGCCGTCCGAGCCGCGGGGCTTGCGGCAATAGCGCGGGTGCTGGCCGCCCTTCACGAAGGCGGAATAATAGTCGTAGGCGCCCTCGGGGGCGGGGACCGATGTGTCGTCCTCCTTGATGCGGCTCTTGAGTTCCGCGAAGAGCTTTTCCTGCAGCGGCTTGGTATCCGCCATGACCGCCTCTTGATAGGCGTTTTCGCCTTCGAGCACGTCACGGATGTCTTTCGGCAGGACGGAGGGATCATGCATCACCTCCTGCCAGTTCTCGGCCTTGAGCCAGTGATAGTCGTCGCGCTTCTCGTAACCATGCCAGGTCTCGACGCGCGGGCGCTTTTCCACGCGGGGTGGCTTCGGAACAATGCTGTTCATGGGATCAGGCCTGGCCGTCGGGCTTGAAGGAAAGGGCGACGCCATTCATGCAGTAGCGGAGCCCCGTGGGTTTTGGCCCGTCCGGAAAGACATGGCCCAGATGGCCCCCGCAATCGGCGCAGTGCACCTCGGTGCGGCGCATGAACCAGGAGCGGTCCTCGCTGGTGCCGACCGCATCCTCGGAGATGGGCGCGAAGAAGCTTGGCCAGCCCGTTCCAGATTCAAACTTGGTCGCCGAAGCGAAGAGTGCCTTGCCGCAGCCTGCGCAGGCGAATACACCCCGGCGCTTCTCTTTGTTGAGTGGACTTGTTCCCGCCCGCTCTGTTCCGTGTTCACGCAACACGCGGTAGGCTTCGGGTGACAATATTGTCCGCCATTCGGCGTCGGACTTCTCGATTTTGGTCATCTGGGCCTCGCTTTCCCGCGCAATGTGGGGCATCGGGCGGCAAAATGGAAGTTCGGGGCCATTGTGTGCAACTTGGTGTAGAAAGAACTCGTAAAGTATGGTTTCATGAAGGCTAGCGGTGCATGAACCCCATGACGCCGTCTTTAGTTAATTCTAGAAACATTGGGGTGCTGAGTGCATGGGATGAAACTGCAGGTCGTGAGCAGCACGAATGTGATGCCCGATCCGCCCCAGGAGCAGGGGGCGGAGGGGAAGGGCGCGTCCAGTATCGCCGCGGAAGCCTTCCTTAAGTTGGCGAAGCGGCTGAGACAGCCCAAGGCTCCGCCGCCAGAACCCGCCCCCCGCGAGGCCATGACCCTGAAGCCGGTGCAGCCCGTGCAGCCGGCAAAGCCCGCCCGCCAGGCCAAGAAGCCGCGGCTGCTCATCGCCCAGGAAGCGCCCCCGGGGGCTGCCGAGTCCGCCACCCGCATCCTCGACCTGATGGCGACAGGCCAGGGACTTCAGCCGCAGGAGCGGGCCCTGGCGGCGGATGCCCTGCTGCTGCATCTGCCCCGGCTTGCCACGCCGCATTTGGTCAAGATCGCCGAGCGCGTGGCGATGATGGACCATCCGCCCCCGCTCGTGACCGCCAAGCTGATCCGGGATGAGCGGGGTGAGGTGGTGGCGCCCCTTCTCGAGCGCGGCGCCAATGTCAGCGACGCCGACCTGATCGACGCCGCCAGCGTGGACGACATGGAGCGGCTGCGGATGATCGCGCGCCGCCGCAGTCACTCCCCAGCACTGAGCGCCCATCTCTCCGCCTCTGGCGATCCGGTCATTCTCCTCGCCCTGCTCCGCAACCCGTGGAGCCAGATGGCCTATCACGAGTTCGCCGTCATCGCCGAACTCGCGATCGAGCATCCCGCCCTGCTGGCCCCGCTCGTGACCAAGCCGGAGCTTCCCGCTGCCGTCGCCTTCGAACTCTACTGGGTGCTGCCGCCGGAACTCCGCCGCCTCATGCTGACGCGGTTCCTTACCGATTCCGGAACGCTCGGCCGTATCCTGCGGATGACGCTGGCCCAGGATGACGGCCTGCATTCAGGCGCGCTGCGTGAGGAACGGGCGGTCCTGCCTGAGGATCTCGACGAGGCGCTGGAGGCCCTGGCCTCCGGGCTCGTGGGCGAGGCAAGCCAGCGGATGAGCGATCTCACCGGCCTGCGGCTGGAAACCGTGCGCCGCATCCTCGGCGATCCCCATGGCGAGGCGCTGATCGTGCTTCTCAAGGTGATGGAGGTAAGCCGCTCACGCTTCATCGCCGCGCTTGAGCGGTTGCGCGGCGCCAAGGTCATTCCGGATAGCGCCGGCGATGACCATCTGCTCAGCGTGTTCGACAGCATGTCCTTCGCCAAGGCGCGCATGCTCGCGGTCTACTGGGATTGGTCCATCCGCAAGATCGGGCCCTATGCCGGCCGGGCAACAAGTTTCGTGGGCCCCGGCGCGCGAACCCTTGTTGAACCCGACCTGCTCGCCTAGAACGTGAGCCATGATCCCTCTCGAAACCACCCCGGCCACTGCGGATGACGCTGTGAAAAAATCACCACTCGTCGAGCTCGCGGCCCAGATCGTGGCGGCCTATGTCAGCAAGAACGCGGTCGAGCAGGCTGATCTCCCGCGTTTGATCGCTGATGTGCACCGGGCGCTGGAAAGAGCTGCGGCGGCAAACCGCCCGGCAGCGGCCCCCGTGGCGGAGGCAAGGCCGGCCGTCACCGTCAAGAAGTCGATCACCCCGGACTATCTCATCTGCCTCGAGGATGGGAAGAAGTTCAAATCCCTCAAGCGCCACCTGCGCACGCATTTCAACCTGACGCCCGAGCAGTACCGTGAGAAGTGGGGCCTGCCGCCGGATTACCCCATGGTGGCGCCCAATTACGCCACCTCCCGCTCCAAGCTGGCAAAGAACATGGGCCTCGGCCACAAGCGCAAAGGCTGAGCCCGCCATTTTCCGCCCATCCTGCCCTTGCGGATCAGCCGTTCACGATTCATAAATAATTGATCGAGGGGCGCATTTGATTCGCGAAGGGGCGGCGTTGAACACTGGGTCGGTCAACATAGCGTTCAGGGCACAGCTGGTGGTACCTGAACAGCGGCAACTTTATGACTACTGGCTATCACGGTCGAACGGCGGTTCCCTGCCTTCGCGAGCCGACATCAATCCGTCCCACATTCCCCGCCTTCTGCCCTTCATCACCCTCATCGACATCGCCGACGACCTCGAGACAAGCCGCATCCGGCTGGCGGGAACGCGCCTGCGCGACGTCTATGACCGCGAGATCACCGGCCTCAGGATCGAGGATCTCGACCTCGGCCAGAAGCGCGACTACTGGATGGCGGCCTACCGCCACACGGCACTGGAGGGCAAGCCCACGCAGGGCATCGTCCGCGGTCCGCGCGTCAACAAGGAACATCTGGTGCAGTACTGGATCAGGCTGCCCCTCACCCGTGGAGACGGCCCAGGGATCGGCATGGTGCTGGGCCTCGACTATTTCATCTCCGGCCTCGAGGAAGAGGAGCGCCAGGTCAACTCCGCCTGAAGCCGGGCAAGCACAGCAACAGGTATTGATTCCTGTTTTGTTCTCGTATAGGCTTTCTTTCCTTGAAGGGAGAGCAGCCTATGACCAGCGCATCCGAGAAGCCCGGTTTCAACGAGTCCGAAAGTCCGCTCACCTGGCTCCGCACCAGGCGGGACCGCAGCGGCCAGCCGCTGATCTCGGACCAGCAATATCTAGCGGGCGAGCGCCTGCGCATGGATTTCGAGCGCGCCATGCTGGCCCGGCGCACCACCACCAACTGGGATATGGCGGGAACCGGCGGGCGGGGCTCCAACATGGCGGCCGACATCAGCGAAAGCGCGCTTGCGGCGCGCCAGCGCTACATGAAGGCGATGGAGGCCGTCGGGCCTGAACTTGCAAGCATCCTGGCACAGGTGTGCTGCCTTGCCGCCGGACTTGAACAGGCCGAGCGCGCCTTGAACCTGCCGCAGCGCAGCGGCAAGGCTGTCCTTGGCCTGGCGCTCACCGCACTGGCGCGGCACTATGGCTTGCTGAAGACGGACCGGCGCGGCCCTGGCCTTCATCACTGGGGGCTCGAGGACTACCGGCCGGTGATTCCGGGCTCTCAGCCCGCGGAGGCCTGAAGGGCGTTCCGGGCATCCTGCTTGATGCGCTGAATCATGGAGGCGAAGCCGTTGGAGCGCTGCTGGGTCAGGTGGCCCGATAGTCCGAGCCTGCCGAGGACCTCCCCGGCGTCGGTGGCAAGAATCTCCGATGCGGTCTTTCCCGAATAGATCATGAAGGCGATGGCGATCAGGCCCTTCACGATCAGGGCGTCGCTGTCGCCCCGGAAGGTGATCACCGGGTTGGTGGCGGGGCCTTCGGCCTGGGAGGTGATCCACACCTGGCTGGCGCAGCCCTTCACCTTGCTCTCCGGCGTGTGGTCGGCCTCGGGCAGCGGCGGCAGGTCGCGCCCAAGCTCGATCACATGCTTGTAGCGGTCCTCCCAATCATCGAGGACCTCGAAGTCCGAGAGCAGCGCGGCGATGGCGTTCAATGGGTGCTTTCCATCCGGTTGGTTTGAGCTGACCAGATAGGCGCTGGCCCCACGAAGCTCAACCGTTGTCTTTCGCCGCAGGGCCGCGCCAGGCGGGCAGCAGGTCATCCGGGCGCAGCGTCGACTGGCCGGGCGGGTCAAAGGGCAGGGCCTGCTCCGCAGCGGGGGCAATGTGCAGCCGGCCCTCCCACAGGCCGGGGATCAACAGCATGCCGACGGCTGCCAGCAGCATCAATGTCCCGAGATGGCGCACTCCTGAAATCCCCAAGCACTTCCATAGCTTGGTTAGCAGCCAAGGGGTTGAACGGGGCTGAACGGACGTGGCTTATGCGGCGTTAACGCATTGGAGCGCAGGAGGAGACTGGAAAGGGGCCGTTAACCCCAATCGGTGCAAGCTCCGTGGCTGATGGAATGGGGTGTTCCCGCGCCCCGTCAGAGGTTGAGCGCGTCATCTGCATGCGAGAGAGGGTGCCTAACGAAGGCCTGAGGCGGAGGATCCCTCCGCTTGCCGCCTGGAGCGTGACCGGGCTGATGTCGGCTGCCATCGTGGTCAATGCTCTGTTCGCCCAGCCCGATACCGGGCGCAACGCCCATGCCGCGCTTGAATCCGGCACCGATGCGGCAGACATGAAAGTCGATTCGCCAGGCGGCAGCGCCCGCACCATCCAGCTCCGCTATGACCCCACGGTCGAAGCCGTGCAGCGGGAACTGGCGGCGGCGGGAATCTACAAGGGCGTGGTCGATGGCGTGATCGGCCGCAAGACCAGGCAGGCGATCACCGCTTATCAGACATTTCACGGCCTCGAGCCCGATGGCCGGCCGAGCACCGAACTCGCCGAACACATCCGCTTCACCCGCCAGGTGGCGGAGGCCTCACTCTTCACGGGCACCATCGAGGCTTCGCCCGATGCTGAGCTGCGGGCCAACATCCGCCGGGTGCAGACCGGGCTTGAGGAGCTGGCCTACAGCCCCGGCGGGATCACGGGCGAGATGAACGACCAGACGCGCGCCGCGATCCGCGCCTTCGAGCGGGACCGCGACATGCCGGAGACCGGCGAGATCAGCGATGGGCTGCTCCGGGAACTCTCCAAGATGAGCGGCCAGTCCGAACTGGCCCAGCCCTGAGCCGATGCGGCTCAAATCCGCGATCTGGGTCAGCGCCTTTCTCCGCCGCTGCATGGTGCAGGGAATCTTCGGCGCCGTGGTGCGCAAGGGTGCTGAGGAGGCGGGCGCCATCTTTGTGATCGTGAGCCACCCCGACGGCACGTGCCATCTGTTTGGCCCGCCGCCCGGCCCCTCGCATGACGAGGATGGCGAGCGGCTGTGGGAGGAAGAAATCTCTCCGCCGCAAGGCACTGCGGACGCCATGACGCTGCTCGAACGCCGGATCCGCTCCGATCCGGATATCTGGATCGTCGAGGCGGAGGACCGCACCGGCACGGCGGGCCTCACGGCGCGGCGTTAGGCCTCCGTTAACCATAGCTGATTTTAGTGGCCTCCACGGGGCGCGATTTGCCGCCACCCGGGAGCGAATGCCATGAAGGTGCCTGACATCAGCCGTGTGATCGAGTTCCCCGTATCGCGTGTACGGTCAGCAGCCCCGCGTGAAGAGGGATCGCCGTCCGCCGAGGTGGTCATCTTCACGGGCGTCCGGGTCGAGCGCCTTCCGGAAAAGCCAGAAGGTGTTCCCGCGGCGCGGAGCGGCCTTCCCCGGCGCGGGCGCCGCGCACGGCGCTGAGGCCCCTCACTCCGCCATTGCCACCGTTGTGCAGCGCGAGCGCGCGACCGCTTCCGCCGCGAGGGGGCGCAATCCGCTCTCAGGCGTGGGATACCAGATCACGGCAAGTCCGCGCCGCTCCGGCGACGTCACGGTCCAGCCACTGTCGATCTCCGGCCGCTCGCCATCCGTCGACTGGATAACCTGCTCGATCAGTGTCGGCGCGAGCGACAGGCTGACGTTGAAGCTGTTGGCGCCGGACTGCCGGTTGTTCACCGAATAGATCGCCTCCGCCTTGTCCGTGTAGATGGTGGTGACCCAGAAGCCCTCGGGCAGGTTGGCGGAGAAGGTGACGTCCGCCTCGCCCACGTCGAAGACGCAAAGGCCCGTGACGCCGAGGCGCGGCAGGCCGGGAAAGATATCCGCCTGTTCGTCCGGCGAGAGGATGAAGAAGGTGTTCTCGCCATGCTGTGCGGAGAGGCGCTCCACGGTGCGGGAGAACCACCAGCCCGGCACGAAGAGCGTGAAAGCCGTATGTGCCGTAACGGCGACCACAAGCGCCACGGTGACCCAGAAGACATGGCGCTTCACAGGCAATCCCCCCGCGTGATCGCGAAAGCCGGAGCCCGGCGCGGGCCCGCCTGCGCCAGCGCCGAATAGAGGATGGTGAAGCGCCGCTTGGTGGCCGACTTCAGCCAGTTGCCGGACCTGGGCGAGGGATAGACCATGATCTCAACCGTGCCATCGGGCTGGCGGACGGCAGTATCGCTCCCCGCCGTTGATTGCAGGGGGGCGGTTGCCGTCGCCCCGCCGATCACAGTGATGCTCCACCAGGAGGGCAGTGCGCCCGTCGACACGATCTTGTAGGCGCAGGAGCCGGTAAGGGGGCGTCCGTCGCTGTCCGTCTCGGCGGTGGCCTCCATCAACTGGCCGGGCGCGGGGGGAAGCCGCCCCTCCAGCAGAAAATGCGCCCGCACATAGTAATCATTGGCGTTGGAGAGCGCAGCGGTGCGGCTGAGCCAGGGCGAACCGGCGCCGGCGGGCTCCACATCGGCTTGCCGGATCAGCACATAGGCGCTCAAGCAGCCGGCGGCCATACCACCCGCCAGATAGGACGTTGCCCAGATGAACCGCCGCATGCCGTCAGAATATGCTTTCGAAAAGGGTTTTCTTCTTTTTCTTCCTTGTCGGCGGCGGCTCTTCCTCACTGCCAAAGATCCGCTCAAGGATGCGGGGCCGCTTGCGGCGCGTCTCGCGCTCGACATTGGGCTTGGGCAGTACGAGAGCCTCCTGCGCGTTGGCCTTCCTGGCCGCATTGGCCTTGGCGGCGGCCACCGCGGCGGCGGAGGGGCCGGCCTCGAACAGGTCGAACATGCCGGTCAGCACCGTGTTGACGTCCTTGTCGGCGGGAGGTGCGGCCGAGGCGGAGGCCTGGTCGCGCTCGTCGCTCGGCATGGGCTCCGTGGCGCCCGGCATTTCGGGTACCGCTGCGGCAAAGAGCGTCTCGTCATAGGGCAGGCCCGCCAGCGCCACGGGCTTCAGGCCGCGCTCGGCCTCCGTCATGATACGCTTCCAGCTCGGCGCGGGGAGGAGGCCGCCCGTCACCTCATTCATTGGGGTGAAGTCGTCATTGCCGAACCACACGCCCGTCACATAGTGCCCGGTGTAGCCGATATACCAGGCATCGCGGTACCCCTGGTTGGTGCCAGTCTTGCCACCCTGCGGCGTGAAGCCGAGGTCGGCGCGCCGCCCGGTGCCGGACTTCACCACCGCTGACATCATGGTGTTGAGCTCCGCCACCTTCTCCTCCGGGAAGACGCGGCGCGGCGGCCTGGCGCCCTCTGTATCGCGCGCATAGAGCAGGTCGCCGTTGGAACGCCTGATCTCCAGCACCGCATAGGGCGTGGCCGCAATGCCGCCCGAGGCGAAGGGAACATAGCCCGTCGTCAGGTCCATCAACGAGAGCGCGCTGGTACCCAGCACCATCGGCGCCCAGGTCTCGAGCTCTCCCTTGATGCCGGCGAGGTGTGCTGTGTTGATGATGGCGCTGCGGCCGATGTCGATCATCAGCTTTACCGGAACCGAATTATATGAATGCGCCAATGCATCGGACAGCGTGGTGCGGCCCTTGTATTTGTTGGAGTAGTTCTTCGGCGCCCAGTTGCCGACCGAGACCGGCCCGTCCACCACCTGGTCCTCCGGCGTGTAGCCCTTGAGGAGGGCGGCCATGTAGACGAAGGGTTTGAAGGATGAGCCCGACTGGCGCAACGCATCGGTGGCGCGGTTGAACTGGCTTGCCTCATAATCCTTGCCGCCGACGATGGCCCTCACGGCGCCATCGGGCGACAGCACCACGGCGGCGGCCTGGCTCACATCGTACTGCTCGCCGTTCAGCGCCAGCTCCTCGTTGAGGATGTTCTGCGCGGCAGTCTGGAGCGGCAGGTTGATGGTGGTCTTGACCTCGAGCACATAGTCGCCCGTCAGGCCGCGGCCATCGATGACGGCCAGCGTGTCACGGTAGGCCCAGTCGAGGAACCAGTTGGGGCTGTCGTTGATGGACTGGGCGATTGCCACCGCCGGGCCGCGGCGGGCTTCCAGCAATTCGCCCTGGGTGATAAAGCCCGCGTCCAGCATGCGGTAGAGAACCGTGTTGGCGCGTGCCCGGGCGACCGCGAGATTATTGTGCGGGGCATATTTGGTGGGCGCCTTGAACAGGCCCGCCAGCATGGCGGCCTCGGGCAGCGTCACGTCCCTCACCGACTTGCCGAAATAGAACTGGGAGGCCGCCTCGATGCCATATGCGCCGCCGCCAAGATATGAGCGGTCGAGATAGAGCTTGAGGATTTCCTCCTTGGTGAGGCGCGCCTCGATCCACAGCGAGAGGAAGGCCTCATGCACCTTGCGGCGGATGGTGCGCTCAGGGCTGAGGAACAGGTTCTTCGCCACCTGCTGGGTGAGCGAGGACCCGCCCTGCACCACGTCATTCGCCCTCGCATTCTGCACGATGGCGCGCAGCGTGCCGATCATGTCGACGCCGAAATGGTCGAAGAAGCGGGCATCCTCCGTGGCGAGCACCGCCTTGATCATGTGGGGCGGGATGTCGGCAAGCGGGATGGCGTCATCCTGGCGGATGCCGCGCCGCCCGATGATCTCACCATTCGCATCGGTGAATGTGACGGCGTATTCGCGCCCGCGGTTCCATACATCGCCGGTGCCGGAGAAGGGCGGCAGCGCATAGGCCAGCAGCATGAAGCTGGCGATGACGCCGAAAGTCAGCCCGTCGTCCACCAGATCAACGAACAGGCGCCTGATGCCGCGCAGCCGGAAACGTTCGAGAAAGTTGAGGTAGGCCGAGTGGCGGCGTTTCAGGAAGTCCCAGGTTTCGAACACGGCGGAGCTGACCGCGCCATCGGCACGCCACAGCTTTCCTTTGACCGATTCATGGGGAGGGAGGTTGGACACGCTTCCGGCCGCTGTTGGGAACTGCTCCAGTTAACCCGCGATTGTGACAAAAACGCGCCCCCGGCGCCAGTCCCGGGTTGACGTGCCACACCGGTTTGGTGGCATAAACCATCCGGCATGCCGCATGACCCGCCCTTCTGGAAGACCAAGAGCCTGGCCGAAATGACCAGGGCGGAATGGGAATCGCTGTGCGACGGCTGCGGCCGCTGCTGCCTCAACAAGCTTGAGGACGAGGATACCGGGCAATTCCACTACACCCGCGCCGCCTGCAGGCTGCTGGACCTCAAGACCTGCCGCTGCACGGATTACCCCAACCGCCAGGCGAAGGTGCCTGATTGCGTGGCGCTCACCCCGGAGAACATTTCGCAACTCGGCTGGCTGCCCGCCACCTGCGCCTACCGCCTGCTGGATGAGGGAAGACCACTCGCCTGGTGGCACCCGCTGGTGTCCGGCACGCAAGCGACCGTCGCCGAAGCCGGCATCACGGTTGCGGCTGAGGCCTATACGGAAGAGGGGATCTCCGTCGAGGAGCTTGTGGACCACCTCTGGCGGCTGCCGAAGGCGAAGCGGCGGAAGAGGGTGTAATCCCTCCTTAAGCTGCTTCCATCCCCGGCGGCTTGATCAGGTCCTTCGTCTTGAGGATCGTCGGGTCGAGGCCTTCGCCGCCCTTGGCGAGGTGGGCGATCAAGGCCGTGCGCATGCGGGGGTCCCAGAACTTGTTGATGTGCTCGGCCGCATCCTTCACGGCGGCGTCCGGGCCGGAGCCGTTGAAGAAGGAGGCGATCTGGTTCGCCATGCGGATCAGGTCGCGGTTATCCATATTGGTTCAATCCTCTGCAAAAATCATGACGCCGCGGTTTGACAGCGCGGCGAGCTTGAAACGGGCCCGGCGCGCCAGCGTGAGGGCGAGTGCCGTGGGCGCGGAAACAGTGGCGAGCGCGCCGATGCCGGCAATGGCGCATTTCTGCACGAGCTCGAAGCTGCAGCGGCTCGACATCAGCACGAAGCCCCTGGTCAGGTCGAAGCCGCCGCGGGCAAGCGCGCCGATCAGCTTGTCGAGCGCGTTGTGGCGGCCTACATCCTCGCGCGAGAGGAGAATTTCTCCGTCCACGGAGCACCAGGCGGCGGCATGGACCGTGCGGTTCACCCGGCTCATCGGCTGGTGGGCGGGCAGCGCCTCATAGGCGCGCGCCACGGCCTCCGGTGCGAGCCGGACATCGGGCAGGGCGTACGCCGGCATGCGGATCGCGTCCTTCATGTCCTCGATGCCGCAGAGGCCGCAGCCGGTGCGGCCCTCGATCGCCCGCGCGGCCATGCGGCTGCGGTCGAGCCTCTCCTCCGGGACGGACAGGTCGATCGTGTAGCCCTCGCCCGACGGCAGCACGAGAACGCCGGACACATCAGAAACCTTCGATATGATTCCTTCGGCGAGCGCGAAGCCCAGGGCGAAGTCCTCGAAATCGGCGGGCGTTCCCATCATCACGGCATAGGGCTTCGTATTGAACTGCACGGCGAGCGGCACCTCCTCCGGCACCTGCCAGACGGTTTCGACATCTCCCGCCAGCGTGTGGAGGATGCCCTTCGCCGGAACCGAGGTCTCCAACCTCTCCCGCGAAGCGGGAGAGGACGCCCGCGCAGCGGGCCGGTGAGGGGACGTGTATCTCAGGACGTTGTTCATCACAGCCCCTCACCCGATCCTTGCTGCGCAAGGATCGCCCTCTCCGGCCTTGCGGGAGAGGTTGAGCGCCAGTTGATGTTCACTCCGCGGCGACAAGGGGGGACCCCGCGATGCGCTTGTTCTCTTCCTCGCGCTCTTCCCATTCCTTCTGCCAGTCCGAGGGCTGGTTGGAGAGGGAGACCTGCACCGCCGTCACCTTGTATTCGGGGCAATTGGTGGCCCAGTCGGAATACTCCGTGGTGATGACGTTGGCGCCTGACTCCGGGTGGTGGAAGGTGGTGTAGACCACGCCCTGCGGCATGCGGTCCGCGATCCTTGCGCGCAGCGTGGTGGCGCCCATGCGGCTGGCGATCGACACCATCGCGCCATCGGTGATGCCGCGCAGCTCCGCATCATGCGGGTGGATCTCGAGCACGTCCTCGGGGTGCCAGGCGACGTTGCCGGTGCGGCGCGTCTGGGCGCCGACATTGTATTGCGAGAGGATGCGGCCCGTGGTCAGGATCAGCGGGTAGGAGCGGTTGGTGCGCTCCGGCGTGGGCACGAATTCGGTGACGACGAAGCGGCCGAGCCCACGCACGAAGCCGCCAACATGCATGAGCGGCGTTCCTTCCGGCGCCTTCTCGTTGCAGGGCCACTGGATGGAGCCCAGCTCATCGAGCCTGGCGAAGGAGACGCCGGAGAAGGTCGGCGTCACGCGCGCGATCTCGTCCATGATCTCGGAGGCCGAGTTGTAGTGCATGGGGTAGCCCATGGCGGCAGCGAGTTCGCACACCGCCTGCCATTCCTGCTTGCCCTGCATCGGCGCCTTCACCTGGCGCACGCGATTGATGCGGCGTTCTGCATTGGTGAAGGTACCGTCCTTCTCCAGGAAGGAGGTGCCGGGCAGGAAGACATGGGCGAAGGCGGCGGTCTCGTTCAGGAACAGGTCCTGCACGATGACGCATTCCATGGCCTCGAGCGACTCGGTCACGTGGCGCGTGTTGGGATCGGACTGGGCAATGTCCTCGCCCTGCACGAAAAGGCCCTTGAAGCTGCCCTCGACCGCCGCGTTGAACATGTTGGGAATGCGCAGGCCCGGCTCGGGGTCAAGGTGGGTCTGCCACACGGTCTCGAACATCTGGCGCACCGTGTCATCGCCGACGTGGCGGTAGCCCGAGAACTCATGCGGGAAGGAGCCCATGTCGCAGGAGCCCTGCACATTGTTCTGTCCACGGAGCGGATTCACGCCAACGCCATTGCGCCCGACATTGCCGGTGGCCATGGCGAGGTTCGCCATGCCCATCACCATGGTGGAGCCCTGGCTGTGCTCGGTGACGCCGAGGCCGTAATAGATGGCGCCATTGCCAGCGGTGGCATAGAGCCTCGCCGCGGCGCGGATTTCAGCGGCGGGAACGCCCGTCACGGGTTCCAGCGCTTCGGGAGAGTTGCGCTCTTCCTTGATGAAGGCCTCCCAGCGCGCGAACTCCACAGGGTCGCAGCGCTCATTGATATAGGCGCGGTTCTCGAGGCCCTCGGTGAGGATCACATGGGCCAGCGCATTCACCACCGCGACATTGGCGCCCGGCTGGAGCTGCAGGTGATGCGCCGCGCGGATGTGCGGGGACTCGACAAGGTCGATGCGGCGCGGGTCGATGACGATGAGCTTCGCGCCATCGCGCAGGCGCCTCTTCATGCGCGAGGCGAAGACGGGGTGGCCGTCCGTCGGGTTGGCGCCGATCACCACGATCACGTCCGCTTCCTCGACCGACTTGAAGTCCTGCGTTCCCGCCGAGGTGCCGAAGGTGCGCGACAGGCCATAGCCCGTGGGCGAATGGCAGACGCGGGCACAGGTATCGACATTGTTGTTCTTGAATGCGGCGCGGATCATCTTCTGCACCACGAAGACCTCTTCGTTGGTGCAGCGCGACGAGGTGATGCCGCCGATGGCGTTGCGGCCATACTTCTCCTGGATCGCCTTGAAGCGCGAGGCGGCGTGGCCGATGGCCTCATCCCAGCTCACTTCCTTCCAGGGATCGGTGATCCGGTCACGGATCATCGGCTTCAGCACGCGGTCCTTGTGGGTGGTGTAGCCCCAGGCGAAGCGGCCCTTGACGCAGGAGTGGCCCTCATTCGCCCCGCCATCCTTGTAAGGCACCATGCGGACGACCTCGTCGCCCTTCATTTCCGCCTTGAAGGAGCAGCCCACACCGCAATAGGCGCAGGTGGTGATGACGGAGTGCTCCGGCTGGCCCATCTCGATCACCGACTTCTCGGTGAGCGTCGCGGTGGGGCAGGCCTGGACGCAGGCGCCGCAAGACACGCATTCGGAGGCGAGGAAGTCCTCGTCCATGCCGGCCGAGACGTGGCTGTCAAAGCCGCGGCCGTCAATCGTCAGCGCAAAGGTGCCCTGGACTTCCTCGCAGGCGCGCACGCAGCGCGAGCAGACGATGCACTTGGCCGGGTCGAAGGTGAAATAGGGGTTGGACTCGTCTTTGGCCTTGTAGCGGAAGTTCTCCGAGCCATCAGCGCGCGTCTTGAAGACGTGATTGTCGCCCTCATAGCCGTAGCGCACGTCACGCAGGCCGACGGCTCCCGCCATGTCCTGCAATTCGCAGTCGCCATTGGCGGCACAGGTGAGGCAGTCCAGAGGATGGTCCGAGATGTAGAGCTCCATCACGCCCTTGCGCAGTTTGGCGAGACGGTCCGTCTGTGTACGGACTTTTATGCCCGGTGCGACGGGCGTGGTGCAGGAGGCAGGCGTTCCCTTGCGGCCCTCGATCTCGACGAGGCAGAGGCGGCAGGAGCCGAAGGCGTCCAGCATGTCGGTGGCGCAGAGCTTGGGGATCTTGGTGCCCATCTCCATCGCGGCGCGCATGATGGAGGTGCCCTCCGGCACGGTGACCTGCTGGCCGTCGATTTCGAGCGTCACCATCTTGGTGGCGGTGGACTCGGGCGTGCCGTAGTCGGTTTCCTTGATGAGAGTCATCTGGGCGTGGCTCCTATTCGGCGGCAAGCCGCTGGGGCTTGTCGAAATCTTCGGGGAAGTGGCGGATGGCGCTCATGACCGGCATGGGGGTCAGGCCCCCCATGGCGCAGAGCGAGCCGTCCGTCATGGTCTGGCAAAGGTCGGAGAGGAGTTCGAGGTTGGCCTCGCGGTTCTCTCCGGCGGCGATCTTGTCGATGACCTCGACGCCGCGCGTCGAGCCGATGCGGCAGGGGGTGCACTTGCCGCAGGATTCAATGGCGCAGAATTCCATGGCGAAGCGGGCCTGCTGGGCCATGTCCACGCTCTCGTCGAAGACCACGATGCCGCCATGGCCGACCATGGCCTGGGCTGCGGCGAAGGTTTCGTAATCCATCGGCATGTCGAGCTCTGAGGCAGGGACATAGGCGCCCAGTGGGCCGCCGACCTGCACCGCACGGATCGGCTTTCCTGAATATGTGCCGCCGCCGAATGTTTCGATCAGTTCACGGAGCGTGACACCGAAGGCCTTCTCGACGAGGCCTCCCTGCCTGATGTTTCCGGCGAGCTGGAAGGGCAGCGTGCCGCGCGAGCGGCCCATGCCGTAATTCTTGTAGGCCTCGCCGCCCTTGGCCAGGATGAAGGGCACGGCGGCGAAGCTCAGCACATTGTTGATGACGGTGGGCTTGCCGAACAGGCCCTCAAGCGCCGGTATCGGCGGCTTGAAGCGCACCATGCCGCGCTTTCCTTCGAGCGATTCCAGCATCGCGGTCTCTTCGCCGCAGATATAGGCGCCGGCGCCGCGGCGGACTTCGAGGCGGAAGGATTTGTCCGTATCCTGAATATTGTCGCCGAGCCACTTCGCGGCAAGGGCGGCGGCGATGGCCTCATTCATGGTGGCGATGGCATCGGGGTATTCCGAGCGGATATAGACGTAGCCCTTCGTGGCGCCGGCCGCGAGGGCGGCAATCGTCATGCCCTCGATGAGCATGAGGGGGTCGCCCTCCATGACCATGCGGTCCGCGAAGGTGCCGGAGTCGCCTTCATCCGCATTGCAGCAGATGTATTTCTGGTCGGCGGCCGCGTCATGCACCGTCTTCCACTTGATGCCGGTGGGGAAGCCGGCGCCACCGCGGCCGCGCAGGCCCGACTCGGTCACTTCCGCCACGATGGCGGCGCCTGTGAGGCCCAGCGCCTTCTTCAGTCCCTCGAAGCCGCCGTGCTTCACATAGTCGGCGACCGAGACGGGGTCGGTGATGCCGCAGCGCTGAAAGGTGAGGCGCTCCTGGTTCTTGAGATATGCGTGTTCCTCGATGTTTCCGAGGTGCAGCGGGTGGCTGGCGCCCTTGGCGAGAATGGCGGGAACGTCTTCCGCCGTGACCGGGCCATAGGCGATGCGGCCTTCCGGGGTTTCGATCTCGATGAGGGGTTCGAGGAAGAGCAGGCCGCGCGAGCCGTTCCGAACGATCTCATGCCCGGCGGCGGCGAAGGCCGCGGCGACCTCGTCAGCGCCCATGGAGCGGGCGGCCGAATCGCGGGGAACGAAAATCCTGGTCATGCGCGGCACTCCGCGGCGATCTGCTCGAACTTGGCGGGCGTCACCCGGCCCACCAGCTTGCCGTCCACCATCATGGCGGGGGAGAGCGCGCAATTGCCGAGGCAGTAGACGGCCTCGACCGTGATCGCCCCGTCGGCGGTGGTCTGGCCCAGCTTCACGGACAAGAAACGCTCGATCATCCCAACGAGTTCATTGGCCCCCATGGCCTGGCAGGCCTCGGCCCGGCAGACCTTGATGACGTGGCGGCCGGCAGGCTCCCGCCGGAAGTCATGGTAGAAGGTCACGACACCGTGGACCTCGGCACGGGACAGGTTCAGCGCCTTGCCCAGCGCCGGAAGCGCGGCCTCCGGGATGAAACCGAGATCCTCCTGAAGATCATGAAGGATTTCAAGCAGGGCGTCCGGCTTGTTGCCGTAGCGTAATGCGATCTCGCGGGCGACGATCGCCTCGCGCGGGGATATATCGAGAAGGGTGGTCTTTGCGGACATGCCCACTTCATGGCGCAGTCCGTGTGTAAACTCCAATTGACGGCTCCTATGGAGTCATAGGCCGGGCTTATCGGCGGGAGCGCCCCCGCCCCTCCCCCTCCCCCTGCCCACGAGGGGGAGGGGGGGGGTCCAGCTGACACTACGTCAGCTGGTCCGGGGGGCTCTGAATCAATTGGCGATCTTGCCGGCGGCCTGTCCGATGGCGGCGGCCATCATCTCAAGGGCGCGGGAGAAGCGCGGACGATCGAAGTCCTTTTCGAGGGGGCAGGCGGCATCCGTGCAGGCGTGGCGGTCCCGGCACTGGCCTTCCGTCTGGTTGAGGGCGACGTGGCGGGACTGGGTCGGGCAGTAAGCGTTGTTCATCGACAGTGCTCCTCGTGGGGGCACTGTCCCAAAGACTCTGGGCGGCGTCCTTGACGGAGATCAAGCTTTCAGGCTGCGGGCCACCTGGAAAAGAGCCGAGACAAGAGGCGAGAGCGGCTCGCGGGGAAGGCCGACGAGGCCCACCTTGTGCTCCACCCGCGGTTCGACCAGGGGGATCGCCTTGACGCCCTCGAGTTTTCCCAGAATGTCGATGAAGTATTCCGGCATGATCGAGGCGAGGCCCATGGACCTGACGGATGCAAGAAGATTCATAATTGAATTCGTTTCGAGCCGGGGTGAGGGGTGGACATTGGCCACCGAGAAGGCGCGGTCTATGATGCGGCGGTTTTGCATGTTCGGCGTCAGGAGGCACAGGGGCTCCTGCGCGGCATCCGCCCAGGTGACGGACGCTTTATCCGCATACGGAGAATCGTCCGGAACGAAGAGGCAGTAGTGTTCGGCATAGAGCGGGTGGCGCATCAGGCCCTCGACCGGCTCATTGTCGATGTAGGTGATGCCGGCCTCGATGGCGTGCTCATGGAGGTGGCGCAGGATCTCCTCAGACGACTGCGAGAGCACGGTGAACTCGACGCGCGGATGCTGGCTCTCCATGGCGCGGGTGAGCATGCTCACCATCGGAAGGGCGGAGGGAATGACGCCGATGACGAGGCGGCCCACCAGCTCACCCTTCTTCGAGCGGATGGCGCCGAGCTCCCGCTGGAGGGACTGCCAGTTGTCGAGAATGAGATGCGCCCAATTCAGCACGCGCTCTCCCTCAGGCGTCAGCCCGATGTAGCGCTGGCCGCGCTCCACGATGGGAACGCCCAGCTCCTGCTCCAGCTGGCGGATGCGGCCCGAGAGCGTTGGCTGCGTGACGTTGCAGGCCTGTGCGGCGCGGGTGAAGTGCTTTTCGCGCGCGAGGGCCGCGAGGTATTGAAGCTGGCGGATGTCCATGACGGGAGAGGAATAGCCCCACACTGTGACACTGCAAGGGCAAAAAGAAATTCCTGTTAGCGGAAAATAGTCCTTGACAGCGTGCGCTCGTTCGGTTAGGAAAGGGCATACTCCACAAATGGGTCAGGCGGATGAGCGGTGCAGGTGAGGAACCCGCACCCGATGCCTTTTGGGCGCGGGTGCGCGAGCGGTACGAAGAGGGGCGCGAGAGCGTCGCGGCGATCGCCGCGGATGCCGGGGTCTCCCGCCACGTGCTGACGGTGAGGGCCAGGAACGGCGGATGGAAACTCCGCGGCAGGCCAAGGCCCAAGACGCCCGCCGGCACGCGCGAAACGCTGCAGCGCTTCAAGAACCTGCTGCAACAGCGCCTCACCGAATTCGAGGCGCAGATCGGCTCGCTCTCGGCGGAGGCCAATGCCGCGACGAGCGAGCGCGACATCCGAGCCATGAACACGCTGGTCAGGACGCTGGAGAAGGTGCTTGAGCTCGAACGCAAGGAACGCGCCCGCCGAACCGCCAGGCGCAAGCATGAACGCCGTTTCGATGACGCCGAGCGTGAGGCGCTTGCGGAGAAACTTGAGGATCTTCAGCGAGAGCTTGTCGCGAAGCGAGGTCATGCTGCTGCCGAAGACGCTGCCGCTGCGCCAGGTGAAGATGCTGAACCGCGACTGGCGGATGTGGGGGCGGGACGGCAAGCAGCTTCCGCCGGATGAGGCGTTCTGGCGAAGCTGGCTGATCCTTGGCGGGCGGGGTGCCGGCAAGACGCGCGCCGGGGCCGAATGGGTGAAGGCGCAGGCGCTGGGTGACTGGAGGGCCGATGGCGCCCATGCCGAGCGCATCGCCATCATCGGGCCGACGCTGGACCAGGCGCGGGCCGTGATGATCGAGGGCAAGTCCGGCCTGCTTGCCATCCACATGGAACAGGAGCGGCCAGTCTACGAGCCGTCCAAGCGGCTGATCACCTGGTCCAATGGCGCCATCGCTCAGCTGTTCTCGGCGGATGACCCGGAGAGCCTGCGCGGCCCGCAATTCGACGCCGCCTGGTGTGACGAACTCGCCAAGTGGCGGCTCGCCGAAGCGGCATGGGACATGCTCGCCTTCGCGCTCAGGCTCGGGGACGAACCCCGTGTGGTGATCACCACCACGCCCAGGACGGTGCCGCTGCTGAAGCGGCTGATCCACGACCAGGCGACGGCGGTGAGCCACACCGCGACATTCGATAACGAGACCAACCTGGCGAAAAGCTTCATCGCCGATGTGACGGAACGCTATGGCGGCACCAGGCTGGGGCGGCAGGAGCTTCAGGGCGAGCTGATCGAGGATGATCCGGACGCGCTGTTCCGGCGCGGCCAGATCGAGGCGCTGCGCGTGCGGAGCGTGCCGGAGATGACGCGCATCGTCATCGCGGTCGACCCGCCGGCAAGCCATGGGAAGAAGGCCAATGCCTGCGGCATCGTCTGCGCCGGGCTTGGCATCGATGGACTTGCATATGTGCTGGACGATCATTCGCTGGAGCGGGCGAAGCCGATGCAATGGGCGGAGCGCGTGGTGGCGCTCTACCATGCGCGGGGAGCCTCCCGCGTGGTGGCGGAGGTTAACCAGGGCGGCGCCATGGTCGAGCAGATCCTGCGCGAGGTGGATGCGGCACTCTCCTTCCGCGCGGTGCATGCCACGAAGGCGAAGCGGGCGCGGGCCGAGCCGGTGGCGGCCTTGTATGAACAGGGACGGGTGCGCCATGCGGGCGCCTTCCCCGAACTCGAGGACGAGATGTGCAGCGCCATCGGCGAGGGAGCAAAAAGCCCGGATCGCCTTGATGCGCTGGTTTGGGCGGTGGGCGACTTGCTGCTCAGGCGGCGGACGGAGCCCAGGGTGAGCGTGGTGTGAATGCTCCCTTCCTCTCCCGCTTCGCAGGAGAGGACGAGAAGCCGGGATGACGTCAAGAATGGATGAGGCCTGAATGTTTCAAGCACTTCGACGGCTCTTCGCAGCCGAAACCAAGCGCTCCGTCACGGGGCCCTTGATCGCGCTGCATCAGGCGGGGCGGCCGCAGTGGACGCCGCGGAATTATGCGGCGCTGGCCAATGAGGGCTTCGCGGCCAATGCCATTGGCTACCGCGCGGTGCGGATGATCGCGGAAGCCGCGGGCTCGCTTCCCTGGCTTCTCTATGACGGGGCCGCGGAGGTGACGGCGCATCCGCTGCTCGAACTCCTGCGCAAGCCCAATGCGGGACAGCCGGGGCGGGAATTCGCAGAACAGCTCTATGGTTTCCTGCTCGTCGCCGGGAATGCCTATGTCGAGAAGGTCGAGATCGATGGGCTGCCGCGCGAGCTTCATGCCTTGCGGCCCGACCGGGTGAAGGCGGTTGCGTCTTCCAACGGATGGGCGGAGGCCTATGAATACTCCGTCAACGGACAGTCTGTACGGCTGCCCCGGGAAAATGTACTGCACCTGAGGCTGTTCAACCCGCTGAACGATCACTACGGCATGTCACCGCTGGAGGCAGCGCAGCGCGCCATCGACACGCATAATGCGGCCTCCGCCTGGAACAAGGCGATGCTGGACAATTCGGCGAGGCCCTCGGGTGCGCTCGTCTATGCGGCGGGTGACGGACAGCTGACGGCGGAACAGTTCGCGCGGCTGAAAACCGAACTCGAGCAGAGCTACCAGGGCGCTGCCAATGCCGGGCGGCCCATGGTGCTCGAAGGCGGGCTCGACTGGAAGCAGATGGGATATTCGCCAAAGGACATGGAATTCATCGCCGCCAAGGACGGCGCGGCGCGGGAAATCGCGCTCGCCTTCGGCGTGCCGCCCATGCTGCTCGGCATTCCGGGCGACAACACGTTTTCCAATTACATGGAGGCCAACCGCACATTCTGGCGGCAGACCGTGCTGCCCATGGCAAGCCGCATGGCCGAGGCGATGACGGGCTTTCTCTGTTCCGGCGGATTGCGGCTGGCGCATGACCTCGACCAGGTGGAGGCGCTGGCCTCGGACCGCGAGGCGCTTTGGGCGCGGGTGGGGAAGGCGGACTTCCTGACGGCGGACGAGAAGCGCGCAGCGGTGGGGTATGGGGTGCGCCCCGTTTGAGGGCGGCGCTTTTCTCAAGGAGACATTCAAACATGCAAACCCGCCGGGAGAAGAGCCGGCTGGGGCGGCCGCTTTGCGCCTGCTCCGGCTCGGGCGTGTTCAGCGGCTATGCGAGCCTGTTCGGCGAGCGGGACCAGTCGGGCGACGTGGTGATGCCCGGCGCCTTCACCACGACGCTGAGGCGCCGCGGCCCGCGCGAGGTGCGCATGCTGTTCCAGCACGATGCGGGGGAACCCGTGGGCACATGGATCGACATGCATGAGACGGCCCGCGGGCTTCACGTGACGGGCCGCCTCGACCGCAATGTGCAGCGGGCGCGCGAGCTGTTCTCGCTTCTGGAAACACGCGGCCTCGACGGACTGTCGATCGGCTTCAAGACGGTGAAGGCCGGCCGCGACCGCGCCACGGCCTCGCGCCTCATCACCGAGATCGACCTGTGGGAGATCTCGCTCGTGACCTTCCCGATGCTCCATGGGGCGCGGGTTTCCTTCGTTTCAACATCAGAAAGGGTGAATGTATAATGGACGGCGGACTGGAGACCAAGGTCGCCTTTGGCGACATGATGCAGGCCTTCGAGGCTTTCAAGCAGGCCAATGACGAGCGCCTTGCCGAGATCGAGGCGCGCATGAGCGCCGATGCGGTGACGACCGAAAAGGTCGAGCGCATCAACCGCGCGGTGGATGAGGCGAAGGCACGGATCGACGAGCTGACGCTGAAGGCCAGGCGGCCGCAGCTTTCTGGCGAGCCGGCGGAGGCGCACGTGGCGCGCGAGCACAAGCAGGCCTTCGAATCCT
>JBEILC010000001.1:0-79157 GCA_040379425.1 Hyphomicrobiales bacterium | reverse complement strand
CGGTCATGGTGTCGTAGATGACCGGGAACTGGAACACCTGCGCGATGTTGCGCTCTTCGGGTGTTGCGTGTGACACGTCGCGGCCGTTGAAGCTGATGGTTCCCTCGGTCGGCGTGAGCAGGCCCGAGATCAGGTTCAGCAGCGTGGTCTTGCCGCAGCCCGAGGGCCCGAGCAGCGCATAGGCGCCGCCGTCCTGCCAGGTGAGCGACAGGCGCTTCAGCGCGAAGTCCTCATCGCTCTTGGGGTTGGCCATGTAGGAATGGCGGAGCTTGTCGATGCGGATTTCAGCCATCAGGACACCCGTTCGCCCGAAGGCGCAAAGAACAGGCCACGATCGAGCTCGGCGTGAAGCGTTGCATGGGTACCGACCTCGAAGGGGTGGATTCCGTGTGACTGGGATACCCAGGTCTCGCCACCGACATCGAGGTGGATGACGCTCTCCGAGCCTGAGAGCTCGGTCACCAGCACGCGGCCTTCGATGTCACCCGTGGCGCCGGTGGCCGGCAGTGGTGTCACATGGTGCGGCCGGATCCCGAGAATATAGGGCCCGTCGGGCAGGCTTGCGGCCGCGGCCCCCGCGGGCCAGCTTTTGCCGCCAAAGATGCTGAGGCGGTCACCGCGCTTCTCGACGCGTGCCGTGTTGATCGGCGGATCGGAGAAGACCTGCGCGGTGACGATGTCCCTGGGCCAACGGTAGACCGAAGCCGTCGGACCGATCTGCGTGACGCGGCCTTCATGCAGCGTTGCTGTGTTGCCGCCGAACAGCAGCGCCTCGGTGGGCTCCGTCGTCGCGTAGACGACGACGGCGTTGCGGCCGGCAAAGAGCTTCGGCAACTCGTCGCGCAATTCCTCGCGCAGCTTGTAGTCGAGATTGGCGAGCGGCTCATCGAGCAGGATCAGGTCAGAGTCCTTGACGATGGCGCGGGCAATGGCGGTGCGCTGCTGCTGGCCGCCCGAGAGTTCGGACGGCTTGCGTTTCAGCATGGGCTTGAGGCGCAGGAGCTCGGCCGCGGACATCACGCGGCGCTCGATCTCGGCCTTGTCCATGCCGGCCACTTTCAGCGGCGAGGCAATGTTGTCGTAGACCGTGAAATTCGGATAGTTGATGAACTGCTGATAGACCATCGACACGTTGCGCTGCTGGACCGCGACGCCGGTCACGTCCTTGCCACGGAACTTGATTGTGCCGGAGGTGGGCCGCTGGATGCCGGCCATGAGCTGCATGAGCGTCGTCTTGCCTGACAGCGTCGTTCCAAGCAGGACGTTGAAGGAGCCCTCGGGGAACACGAGCGAGGTGGGATGGATATGCGTATCCGCGCCCACGCGCTTGGTGATGTCGATCAGTTCGAGGGACATGATGGCCTGTGACGGTGATAAGGAAACAGATGGAGCGCGGGAGGGAAACTCCCGCGCTCCGGTGTTGGTTCTTATTCCTGCCAGCGCTTGACGATGTCCTCGTAAGCCATGGTCTGGCCGGGGACCTTCTCGTTCTCGAGCTTGGCCTTGGGGCCGTCGGCCTTGCCGAGCCACTCGGACGGATCCTTGGGTTCAGCCAGGCGCGGGCCGCAGCCGCCGTAGGTGTTGTTCGCCTTGTCGGCCGCTTCCATGCGGGCCATCACGGCTTCCATTTCCTCGGCGAGACGGTCCATGGCTTCCTGCGGCGTGAAGGCGCCGGAGTTCACGTCACCGATCTGCTGCCACCAGAGCTGGGCGAGCTTCGGATAATCCGGCACGTTGATGCCAGTCGGAGACCAGCGCACGCGGTCAGGCGAGCGGTAGAACTCGACGAGACCACCGAGCTTGGGCGCACGCTCCGTGAAGGACTCATGACGCACGGTGGAGTCACGCACGAAGGTGAGACCGACTTGGCTCTTCTTCACGTCGACCGTCTTCGACGTCACGAACTGCGCATAGAGCCATGCGGCCTTGGCGCGGTCAGCGGGCGTCGACTTCAGGATGGTCCACGAACCCACGTCCTGGTAGCCGACCTTCTGGCCTTCTTTCCAGTAGGGGCCGCGCGGCGAGGGCGCCATGCGCCAGAGCGGGTTGCCCTGGTCATCGACCGTGTTGTTGCCTTCCGACTTCGGCGCCACCATCGAGGCGGTGAAGGCCGTGTACCAGAAGATCTGCTGGGCGACGTTGCCCTGGGCCAGAGCCGGCAGCGACTGGTAGAAGTCGTAGTCGGCCGCTCCCGGAGGCGCGTACTTCCGCAGCCACTCGTCCCACTTGGCGATGGCGTAGACGGAGGCCGGGCCGTTGGTTTCGCCGCCGCGCGCAACGGAGGCGCCCGACGGGTTGCAGGAACCCTTTTCCATGCGGATGCCCCACTCGTCGATGGGGATGCCGTTCGGCTCGCCCACGGTGCCAGTGCCGGCCATGGAGAGCCAGGCGTCGGTCATGCGCCAGCCGAGGTCGGGAGCGCGCTTGCCGTAGTCCATGTGGCCATAGATCTTGACGCCGTCGATCTCCTTCACCTCTTCGGTGAAGAACTGGGCGATGTCCTCATAGGCCGACCAGTTGAGCGGCACGCCGAGGTCATAGCCATACTTGGCCTTGAACTTGTCCTTCAGGTCCTGGCGGTCGAACCAGTCCTTGCGGAACCAGTAGAGGTTGGCAAACTGCTGGTCGGGAAGCTGATAGAGCTTGCCGTCCGGGCCGGTCGTGAACTGCTTGCCGATGAAATCGTCAAGGTCGAGCGTGGGGCTCGTCACGTCCTTCCAGTCACCGGCCATCATGTCGGTGAGGTTGTAGGTCTGCTGGAGGCGGGAATGCGTGCCGATCAGGTCGGAGTCGTTGACATAGCCGTCATACAGATTGCGGTTGGTCTGCATCTGGGTCTGAACGGCCTGCACCACTTCACCCTCGCCGAGGATCTGGTGGTTCACCTTGATGCCGGTGATTTCCTCGAAGGCCTTGGTCAGGACCTTCGATTCATAGTCATGGGTCGGGATGCCTTCCGAAAGCACATTGACCTCCATGCCCTTGAAGGGCTCGGCGGCCTTGATGAACCACTCCATCTCCTTGAGCTGGTCTTCCTTGGAGAGCGTCGAGGGCTGGAATTCGGAATCAATCCATTTCTTGGCTGCTTCGACGTCCGCGAAGCTGGGGCTCGCCATCGCGAGCAGCGTCAATGCTGCCGCAGATGAGGCGAGAAGTTTCAAACGCATGCTGGTCCTCCCTAGTATCTCAGCGCCTGTTGCATAGCGCCTGCGACAAACTATCATACGAAACAATCCGAACGTCAATCTGAGAAATAATGAAGAATTTGTGCAGCGCAATATTGCGTATTCCGAAAAAAAGTGAAATCATCAGTTTCGTTTCAACCCTACGTCATGTTTGCTTTGCCTTAAGACTCTGATTTCGCGGGGAAACAATGGAGGGCGTCAGCCCACGCCAGCAACTGATCATGTCGCTCGCGCGCCAGATGGGCAGCGTGACGGTGGATGATCTGGCCTCGCGTTTCGACGTGACACCGCAGACCATCCGCAAGGACCTCAACGAACTGTGTGACGCAAGGCTCCTCGCCCGGACCCATGGCGGTGCGATGCTGTCCTCCGGGGTCGAGAACCTCGCCTATGAAGCGCGCCGGCTGATGGCCGCGACCGAGAAGGTGGTGATCGGCCAGCACGCCGCCAGCCTCATCCCCAACAACTGCTCGCTGTTCATGAACATCGGCACGACGACTGAGGAAGTGGCACGCGCGCTGGTGCATCATGAGGGGTTGCTCGTCATCACCAACAACATTCATGTCGCGACGATCCTGATGCCCAGGCCCAAGATCGAGGTGATCGTGGCGGGCGGCATGCTGCGCAAGACCGATGGCGGCATCGTGGGCGAGGCGGCGGTCGACTTCATCAGCCAGTTCAAGGTCGACCATGCTGTGATTGGCGCTTCGGCCATCGACGAGGACGGCGCCATGCTCGACTTCGATTACCGCGAGGTGCGTGCCGCAAAGGCCATCATGAGAAACGCGCGCAACGTGATGCTGGTGGCGGACGCGATGAAATTCACGCGGAGCGCGCCCGTGCGGATTGGGCCGCTCACCGATGTGGACGTTTTCGTCACTGACCGCGCGCCGCCCGAACCGGTGATCGCCTATTGCCGGGAAAACGGCGTGAAGCTCGAAATGGCCAATGGACTCCCTGGAAATGACAATGCAATGGATGCCGCCGAATGACCTATGACCTCTTCATCATCGGCGGTGGCGTGAATGGCTGCGGCATCGCGCGCGATGCCTCGGGCCGCGGGCTCAAGGTGTTCCTGGCCGAACAGGGCGATCTTGCCTCCGGAACATCGAGCGCTTCGACGAAGCTCATTCATGGCGGGTTGCGCTATCTCGAGCATTATGAGTTCCGCCTGGTGCGCGAGGCTCTCATCGAGCGTGAGGTGCTGCTCAACGCCGCGCCGCACATCATCTGGCCGCTGCGCTTCGTGCTGCCGCACCACAAGGGCCTCAGGCCCTGGCCGGTGCTGCGGCTTGGCCTGTTCCTTTATGACCATCTGGGCGGCCGCAAGGTGCTTCCGGGCACCAGAACCGTAAATCTCAGAACCGACGCCACGGGCAAGCCGCTGAAAGACGAATTCACACGCGGCTACGAGTATTCCGACTGCTGGGTCGAGGATGCACGCCTTGTGGTTCTGAACGCCAGGGATGCGCAGGCCAAGGGCGCTGTGATCCGTACACGGACGAAATGCACCTCCGCCCGCCGTGTCGACGGGGTTTGGGAACTCACCATCACGGGCGAGAACGGCACTGAGGAGAAGATTCGCGCCAAGGCGCTCATCAATTCGGCCGGCCCCTGGGTGAGCCAGGTCCTCGGCGCCGTCGTCGGACGCAACGACCCCGACAAGATCCGCATGGTGAAGGGCAGCCACCTCGTGGTCGACAAGCTCTATGACCATGACCGCTGCTATATCTTCCAGAATGCCGATGGCCGTATCTGCTTCGCCATCCCCTATGAGCGGGACTACACGCTGATCGGCACCACCGACGAGGACCACAAGGGTGACCCCGGCAAGCCGGAAATCTCGGAGGCCGAGACCGACTACATGCTCCGCGCGGTGAGCGAATACTTCAAGAAGCCAGTCACGCGCGAGGATCTGCGCTGGGCCTATTCCGGCATCCGTCCGCTTTACGATGACGGCGCCTCGAAGGCGCAGGAGGCAACGCGCGACTATGTGCTGAAGCTCGACAATCCGGAAGGCGGCGCACCGCTGCTCTCGGTGTTCGGCGGCAAGATCACGACCTTCCGCAAGCTGGCAGAATCCGCCATGGAGAAGATCGAGCCCTTCTTCCCCGCTGCGGGAAAGCCATGGACCAAGTCGGCCCCGCTTCCGGGCGGAGACTTCCCTTTTGCCGAGGTGGATGCCCGGATCGCGGCACTCTCTCGCGACTTCCCCTTCCTCACAACGGAGAATGCCCGCCGCCTGTTCCGCGCCTATGGCACGGATGCCGAAAAGATGCTGGAGGGCGCGCGCTCCGCTGCCGACATGGGCCGCAGCTTCGGGCCTTTAAGCGAGCGCGAGGTCGAATGGCTGAAGCGCAATGAATGGGTCCGCAGTGCCGACGACATCCTGTGGCGGCGCTCCAAGCTCGGCCTCCACATGACGCCTGAGGAGCAGGGCGCACTGAAGGATTACATGGCGCCCGCCGCGGAGGCGGCGGAGCTGAAGCGCGCAGGGGGTTAGGCCATGCCGGACATCATTCTCGCCATCGACCAGGGCACGACATCCTCACGTGCCATCGCCTTCAGCACGAAGCTGAAGCCGCTCGGCACAAGCCAGAAGGAATTCCGTCAGTTCTTCCCGAAATCGGGTTGGGTGGAACATGATCCGGAGGAGATCTGGCAAGGCGTGATCGCCGTGACAAAGGCCGCGCTGAAACAGGCGAAGTCAAAGCCACAGCAGGTGAAGGCCATCGGCATCACCAACCAGCGCGAGACGGTGGTCATCTGGAACCGACGGACAGGAAAGCCCATCCACAAGGCCATTGTCTGGCAGGATCGGCGCACGGCGGATCTCTGCGCCAGCCTCAAGGCCGCGGGGCATGAGCCGCTGTTCACCGAAAAGACCGGACTGCTGCTCGACCCCTATTTCTCCGGCACCAAGATCCGCTGGCTGCTCGACACTGTAAAGGGGGCGCGCGAGAAGGCGGAGAAGGGCGAGCTTGCCTTCGGCACCATTGACAGCTTCCTGATCTGGCGCCTCACCGGCGGCAAGGTGCATGCGACGGATGCCACCAATGCCTCGCGCACGCTGCTCTACAACATTCACACCGGCCAATGGGACGACAAGCTGCTCCGCATCCTCGGCATTCCCGCAAGCCTTCTGCCGGAGGTGAGGGACTGCGCGGCGGATTTCGGCATGACAGACCCGAAGCTCCTCGGCACGGCGATTCCGATTTGCGGTGTGGCGGGCGACCAGCAGGCGGCCACCATCGGGCAGGCCTGTTTCGAGCCCGGTATGATGAAGTCCACCTATGGCACCGGCTGTTTCGCCCTTCTCAACACCGGAGCGAAGGCCGTGCGCTCACGGAACCGGCTTCTGACCACCGTGGCCTACCAGCTCGACGGCAAGCGGACCTATGCGCTGGAAGGCGCCATCTTCATCGCCGGGGCAGCGGTGCAATGGCTGCGCGACGGGTTGAAGCTTGTGAACTCGGCACATGAAACAGGCGCACTGGCGAAATCCGCCGATCCCGGGCAGCATGTCTATCTCGTCCCCGCCTTCGTGGGACTTGGCGCACCCTATTGGAACGCGGAAGCGCGCGGCGCCATTTTCGGCCTGACGCGCGCCACCACGAAGAAGGAAGTGGCGCGGGCCGCCCTCGAGGCCGTGTGCTACCAGACCAACGACCTGCTGCGCGCCATGCAGAAGGACATGGGCGGAACGGGCAAGACCATCCTGCGCGTCGATGGCGGCATGACAGCCTCCGACTGGACGATGCAGCGGCTGTCCGACATTCTCGATGCACCCGTCGACCGGGCGCCGATCCTGGAAACCACGGCACTTGGCGCTGCCTATCTGGCGGGGCTCAGGGCGGGGCTTCTGCCGAAGCCGTCCGAATTCGCGAAGTCCTGGAAACGCGGCACGCGCTTCACCCCTCGTATGAAGCCGGCGGAGCGCGAGGCGAAGATTGCGGGCTGGCAGAACGCTGTGCGCAAGCTGCTGGCGTAAGCCGCCTCAGCCTGTCTTCAGCACCGCCCGCGCAATGAGCTTGAAGAACAGCGGATAGGGCAGAAGCCGGAGCGTCTTCAGGATGGCGACGAAGCGGCGCGGATAGGCCACCTCGAAGCGGCCCGCTGCAAGGCCCTCGATGGTGCGGCGGGCTGCCTCTTCCGGCTTCATCAGGAAGGGCATATCAAAATCATTCTGCGCGGTGAGCGGCGTTTCAACGAAGCCCGGATTGATGACGCTGACCGATACGCCCTTGGCCTTCATCTCCGGATAGAGGCTTTCGGCGAGGTTGATCAGTGCCGCCTTGGTGGGCCCATAGGCCGCGGCCTTCGGCAGGCCGATGTAACCCGCCACCGACGCAATCCATGACAGATGGCCCGAACCCCGCGCGATCATGCCCGGCGCCAGCGCGGAGATGCAGTTAACGACGCCCATGTAGTTCGTGCCCATCATGTGGGCGAAGCGGCCGGGGTCAAGGTCGTCAATGGCCACGGGCGTGTAGGTTCCGGCCCCCAGCACGGCGAGGTCAACGGGACCCAGTTCGGATTCGATACGCTGAAGCGCAGCCCTGCAGGCCTCGGGATCGGTCACGTCCAACGGAATCGCCAGGACCGACGGGCCAAGAGCGTCGAGCTTTTCAAGCGAACGCGCGGAGGCTGCGACCTTCACGCCGCGGGCTGCAAGTTGCAGCGCCACGTCGCGTCCAATGCCCGTCGACGCCCCGGTCACCCAAGCCGTCTTCCACGGGAGCGGGCCGGCCACGGAGATCAGATGCCGACGAAGGGCTGCAGGATGCGCGCAGCAATCGACTTGAAGCGCGTCGGCCGCTCGGTTGCCACGAGGCAGATGCAATCGCCGTCCTGTTCGACCACGGGCTTGTGCTCGATGTCCACATCGAGGTCGGCAACATCGCCCCGTCCGAAGCGGCCCATGTGATCGCGATAGGCGCCCTTCAGAACGAGCGTGATCTCCTCGCCGCCATGGCCGTGTTCCGGCATGGCGCGGCCGGCGCTGATGCGGAGCAGCTTCAGCTGACCCTTGGCCTGCGTCGGAAGCTTGATGTCAAACATTGCAACACCCGGAGCCTTCTTCTTCCAGGCAATATCATTGAAGCTGCCGCCATCCACCAGCCGGGCCAGCGGCGCGGGAAGCTCAGAGCGCGGGGTGGGCAGCGGCAAACGGTGCAGCGTCGCCTGCTCGAGTGCGGCAAGCGTGCGCGACCGGCAGGAGGACGAGACGCTCATGTCGGGCAATGCGTCCAGCATCTCGCCGCCCAGCGCTTCAGCCGCGCGAACCGCAGCGCAGCAATCCGGGCAAACGGCGATATGGGATGCGGCCACCACCGAGAAGGCTTCGTTCAGCGTTCCAGCCGCATAGGCGAGGATCGTGCTGTGATCGAGATGATGGGTCGGTTTCAAAGTCCGGTCTCCAGTATGCGGCGCAGATGCCCATAAGCCAGGCGCATGCGCGATTTAACGGTTCCGAGAGGGATCGACAATTTCGAGGCGATCTCGCTCTGCGGCATGTCCTCAATAAAGGAGAGAACCAGAATCTGGCGCTGCTCATCGGGGATCGACTGGAGCGCCCTGGCGACCAGCCCATCCTCCTGCTTGCGGCCCAGCATTTCCTCTCCTTCCGGCGCCTCCGACGGCTCGTCGTAGTCGCCAAGTTCGGATGTCGGCATGTGCACATCACGCCGGATCCTGTCGATGCGCAGGTTCCTGGCGATGGTGAACACCCAGGTGGTGACCGAACCTTTTGACGGCTCGTACAAGCCTGCCTTAGTCCATACCGCGATCATCGCTTCCTGCACCAGATCCTCCGCCAGTTCGGCCGAGGCGTTCTTGCGCATCATGAAACTCTTGAGCCGCGGCGCAAAATGATCGAACAGCTGGGCAAACGCCTGCCGGTCGTGGTTTTGTGCCACCTTCTTGATCAAGGCGCGAAACTGCGCTTCGAGACGCAGCTTCTCCTCGCTCTGTCGCTTGTCTGCCATTTCCATCACGGCATACATAGCATGGTTTCCCTGTTCTGCTAGATATACGCCTCGAGGTGTCAGACGGATCACCTGATCCGGCCCCACCCAGAGGGCGTAGCAATCTCCAGTTAGGGGCAATACACGTGGAAATACGCCATATCGCCGTCGTCGGATCGGGAATATCCGGCTTGTCAGCCGCTTGGCTTCTGTCACAGAAGCACAGGGTGACGCTGATCGAGGCTGACGCCCGTCCGGGCGGCCACTCCAACACGGTGGACTGCGAGGTCGACGGGGTGGATGTGGCAGTCGACACCGGCTTCATCGTCTATAACCCTCCCGCCTATCCCAACCTGACCGCACTTTTCAGCCACCTGGAAGTGCCAACGGCACTGTCGAACATGAGTTTCGCCGTCTCGATGGGCAACGGCACCTTTGAGTATGCGGGCTCCGGGCTCGCCCAGCTCGTCGGCCAGCCCTCCAACCTGTTGAGCCCCGGCCACTGGCAGCTGATGCGCGACATTCCGCGCTTCTTCCGGACCACGCTGGCGAAACTCCCCACGATTTCCGATGACATGACCATCGCCCAGTTCCTGAAGGCCGAAGGCTATTCGGAATACTTTCTGGAGCGTCACTTGTTGCCCATGGCGGGCGCCATCTGGTCAGCCGCACCGGGCGACATGCGCGACTACCCGGCCAAGGCTTTCCTGAGATTCTTCAACAATCACGGCCTCTTGAAGATCACCGGCCGGCCGCTGTGGCGAACCGTGAAGGGCGGCTCGCGCGAATATGTTTCGCGCCTCATCCGAAGCGGATCGTTCGAGACGAGGCTCCGCACCCCGGTCACCAGCATCCGGCGCGGTCCCAATGGCGTGACCATCCGTGCCCGATCCGGGGAAGAGCAGACCTATGATGACGTGGTGATCGCCGCCCATGCCGATCAGGCGCTTGCCTTGCTGAGCGATGCCACGCCGGAGGAGAGGCGGCTCCTCTCCTGCTTCCGCTATTCCAAGAACCGCGCCATCCTGCACCGGGACGACCGCCTCATGCCGAAACGGAAAAGGCTTTGGTCGAGCTGGAACTATCTCTCGGAAATGCCGCCGCATTCGGCTACAACCAGCGCGGTGACATACTGGATGAACAAGCTGCAACCCCTTCCGGTCGAGACGCCGCTCTTCGTCAGCCTCAACCCGCTGGAGGAGCCACGGATGGAAAAGGTGCTGGCTGAATTTGACTATGCTCACCCCATCTTTGACCCGGCCGCCATGGCGGCGCAGCGGGATCTTTGGAAGATCCAGGGAGCCCGGCGCACCTGGTTCTGCGGCGCCTATTGGGGCTCCGGTTTCCACGAGGACGGAATCCAGGCCGGACTTGCCGCAGCCGAGGCGCTGGGCGGTGTCCGGCGGCCATGGTCGGTCACCGACGAGTCGGGCCGCATCCATCTTGCGCCGGGACGTCCGGAAGCAGCACCTTCCGAGGAAGCTGTCGGGTAGCATGGCGGAGACCTGCCTCTACCGTGGCGAAGTCGTACACCGCAGGCTGAGGCCGGTCCGGCACGAACTACGCTACCGGGTGTTCAACCTGCTGGCCGATGTCGACGGGCTGGACGAAACGGCAAGCCGGTTGCACTGGTTCAGCTACAACCGCTTCAACCTGTTTTCCATCATGGACCGCAACCATGGCCCAGGTGACGGGACCCCGGTCCGCGATCATGCCTGGCAACTGGTGCGGAGCGCCGAGGGCGGAGATCAGGTCACGCGCATCTTCATGTTCTGCTATCCGAGCGTACTCGGATATGTGTTCAACCCGCTGACCATCTATTACGGCCTTGATGCCGGGGACCAACTGCGAATGATGATTTACGAGGTGAACAACACCTTCGGCGGGCGTCATTCCTATGTGGTGCCGGTGGGAGACGAATTGGCCCAGAAGGCGCCGAAACACTTCTTCGTGTCGCCCTTCAATGCGGTTGAAGGCAATTACACCTTTCACTTCACCCCGCCTGAGGAGAAGCTGGCGCTTGGCGTTGCGCTTTCGGTCGAGGGCCAGCCGGTGCTGAATGCCTATGTCAGCGGCCAGCGGTTGAAGCTGACGGACGGTGCTCTTCTCAAATCCTTCCTCGGCATGCCTTTCCTGACGATCAAGGTGATCGGGGCCATCCACTTGCAAGCCCTGCGGCTTTGGTGGAAAGGATTGAAGTTGAAGCGCCGCCCAGAAGCGCCAAACCACAGAGTTGACTTTCTGCCCGAGGTAACGCCCAAGCCATGACATCGGAAACGCTGCAGATCCGTGAAGGTGTTCTCGGACACCTCATCGCCGCCATCGGACGCAGGCTGATGCCGCGCGATATCGCCGGCGGCATCACCTTGACCCTGCCGTTCGGCAAGATCCATCGCATTGGCTATGCAAAGCCCGGGATCGACTGCGATCTCCACCTCAAGAATTTCCGCCCGGTGTGGAACGCCGTCCGCCGCGGAGCTGTGGGCTTTTCCGAAAGTTTCGTATCGGGGGACATCGAGAGCAGCGACATCACCGCAGTGCTGCGTTTCTATCTCCAGAACCGGGACTCGCTCAACAAGGCGGCGAGCCCCGTGTTCCACAAGAGCATCGCTGACCGCCTGTTCCACATGATGAGGGCCAACACCAAGGCAGGCTCACGGCGCAACATCAGCGCGCACTACGACCTTGGCAATGAGTTTTATGTGCTCTGGCTCGACCCCACGATGAGTTATTCATCGGCGTTCTTCGGGGCGGGCGCCACGGAGCTCGAAGCGGGCCAGCTGGCCAAATACGACCTCGTGCTCGATGCGCTGCGCCTCGAGAAACCGTCGGATATTCTCGAAATCGGCTGCGGCTGGGGCGGCTTCGCCGAACGGGCGGCGGACCGGGGGCATCGGGTCACCGGGCTCACGATCTCGAGAGAGCAGCTTTCCTATTCCAGGAACCGGCTGAAGGACCGCGCCGAGATCCGCTTTCAAGACTATCGCGATACCAGGGAAAGCTTCGACGCGATTGCCTCGATCGAGATGATCGAGGCAGTGGGAGAATCCAACTGGCCAACATATTTCCGCGTGCTCCGGGACAGGCTGAGGCCTGGCGGGGCGGCCGCGGTGCAGGCCATCACCATCGCCGAACGGCTCTATCCCGGTTACCGCGCCAAGGCGGATTTCATACAGCGTTACATTTTCCCGGGCGGGATGCTGCCGACCAAGTCGATCCTGGCGGAGCAGGCCGCAGCCGCCGGACTGCGCTTCGAGACCGTCTCCTGCTTCGGCCAGGACTATGCCCGGACACTGGCCATGTGGCGCGAACGCTTCGAGGCCTCCTGGAATGCTGTGGCGAAGCTCGGCTTCGACGAGGAGTTCCGCCGCCGCTGGCGCTATTACCTCTGCTATTGCGAGGCGGGCTTCAGCGAGGCGGCAATCGACGTGGGTGTCTACAGGTTCTCACGCTCCCAGTGATCGGTTTGCCTGACGCTGCCGTATTGGTGGCATGCTCAAGCGCAACGAGGCCTCCCATTTCGATCTGCTCTCCTATTTCGAGGGCCGGACCCTTGCGACCGGCGTTTTCGAAGGCCGGGCCGGCGAGCAGAAGCGCCGCTTCAGCGTGGAGATGACGGGCAGCGCGCAGGGCAGCAGCCTGGTGCTGGACGAGCATTTCTTGTTCGACAACGGCGAACGGCAGCAGCGGGTCTGGACCTTGACGCGGGGGAATGACCAGAGCTTCACCGGGACATGCGAAGATGCCGTCTCGGAGGCAAGCGGAAGCTTCGGCCAGGGCCGGGCCGACATGAATTCCACCTTGCGCCTGAAGGTCGGCAACCGGCTCATCGCGATGAAATTCGCCGACGTCTTTTATGATGCGGGCGATGGCACGGTGCTGAACCGCTCGACCGTCAGCAAATGGGGCATCACCGTCGGCCAGGTTCTGATCCTGTTCCGCAAGCCCTGATCACTACCCGCCGTAGAGCATCTCATAGAGCGCCGGCCGGAGCGTGAGCATCACGCCGTCCGCCATGGCGGCATGCCCCTCAGCCGTCGGGTGGAGGGCTCCCGTGGTTTCAGAGAATACCGCCGCTGAAGCCTGCTCGTCGATCTTGCCGAAACGATCGATCACCTTCTGGTTCATGACCATATAGGCGTCGTTGAAACTCCGGACCCAGCGCTGGCGCATGGCATATGGATAGTTCTGGGTCGCGGGCTTGTACGGCCGCCAGTTTCCTTGCCTGGAGGAAAACTGCGGCTGGCAGGTCTGGGTATCCCGCTCGGCGGAGCCGAAACAGGGCATCATGAGCTGCTCCGCCGGGTCATCAAGCCGCCTCAGGTTTCGCGCGCAGAAGCCGCGGCCTTCGAACATCCTGTCGGCATAGACGCGCCCCGCGAAGGTCCAGCCATGATCACCGGCAAGGTCCCGCATGCGCTTGTGCAGATTGGAGAACTGTGCCCGCACGGCCTCGAGGCGCGAGGCCCTTGCCGTGAGCCAGGATGAAAACATGTCGAGCGACTGGTTGGCTGCATAACGGTCCTCGCCCTCGCCTTCGGTTGGCGCTGCCTCGCAGATTTCACCAGCCGCGTTGGTGACAAGGTCGGGATAGGCCGTGAGCACGATGCGCGAGGGATCGAACACGCCATCGCCAGCCGATGTCACGGGAACGGCCGCCTCGAGAGCCGAAGCGAGGCGGGCATAGGATTCGGGCAGGACATCACGCATCCGGCGCGCGAACTCGTCATCGCTCACCGTGGCGCCGAAAAAGCTGGCGATGGTGGCGGAGGCATTGTCGCGGAGCGAGGCCCAGGCCACGATGTTGGAAAAGCCGATGTCGTTGCCGCCCGCCGAAAGGAACAGGAAATCGAGCGTCCGCCTGAAATCATTGTCCGGGCAGCGCGGCAAGCCGCGCCTGATCTCCGGCCGTTGGCGGCAGAGTTCCCGCATCAACCGGTAGAGCTGCGAGTCCTGCTCACCGCCCGAGACGGCACGTGCGGAAAGGGTGTTGCTGGCCCGGTCGCCGCTGGACACGCGTCCCACATAGGTTTGGGGTCCGAGAATGCCGTCCATGATGCCGGCACCCGAACAGGAGAGATCGAGGAAGGTCACCGAGGCTTGCGGGTTCTCGATGGCGATCTGCAGGGCGGCACGCAATTGCTGACCGTAAAGTGAGCGGTGGCAGAGTTCATCAGTCCACTGTGCATTGCCGCCCGCATCGTTGCGCTTGCGCTCGGGATAGAGATTGCGGAAGCGGCGTGTTTCAGAAAAGGCGACGGGCATGTTGGGGTTGCCCTCGCCCGAGGCAAAACTGTCTCCCAGGCCGGCAATCAGCAGGTCCCGGACCCGCGCCTCGGAGATGATGGGCGGCTCTCCCACCACATTGACCGAGATCTCGGCACCCCCGGGATAAGGGAGTTCAATGCCAGGGCCACTGACCCGCTCCGCGCAGGATGTTTTAGCGACCAGCCTGCTGTCGATCCGCCATTCGCAGATCGCGGTGGTGGGAACCGCCACGCCCTGGCCGGCAAGCCACAGTTCGATGCCGTGGCTTTGCGGGTTGATGTAGGCCTCGGTTCCGCCACAGGCCGAGTGGTTGCGCTTCTTTGCGTCATAACAGAGCTGTTCCTGCCCCCGCGCGGCCCAGCCGCGCCAGTCGAAATTCTTGCGCAGGATGTTGGAGAAGGCGATGTAGCGGTCATTCAGAACATGCTCTGACCCCAAGACGGAGGTGCGGGCGACGAAGGCGTCACGCTCATCGGAGATCATTCCCTGGTTGTCGACGTGCAGCAGATATTGCCGCCAGGCATTCTCATGCAGCTTGAAGAATTGAGGGTCCTGGAACAGCCGGAAGCGGTTGGCGACCTGCCATTCGATCCTGAACTGGCTGGTACCAAGCGTTTGTGCCTGGACGGGCAAGGCAAACATGGCCGCGAGCAGGGCAAAGAGCGGAAGGAGTATTTTCGGCATGGGGCAGGGTTATAGATCGAATCCGGGCCAAGTTTGGGCAGAATGGTTGCGGAATTGAAATGGCGCAGTCAGGCGACAGACGTTTGTCATCGGTCCGGAAGGGCGCTAAGCAGCGTCTTCCCCGTGTCCCGACCTGGCTGAATGAGAGTGTCCCATGAGCAATTCCGTGACCGTTCCCTCCCTTTGGGATGATGCCAGGGCCTCAGGCCTCGATGAACCGGGTCTCCTCCTCTACCGCTCGAACCTTCTGGGCGCGGACCTGCGGATCACGAATTTCGGTGGTGGCAACACCTCCGCCAAGGTCGCGATGACGGATCCCCTCAACGGAACTGCCGTTGAGGTACTGTGGGTCAAGGGCTCAGGCGGCGACATTGGCTCGATGAAGCTCGATGGTTTCGCGACGCTCTACATGGACAAGCTCGAGTCCCTGAAGGGACTGTATAAGAGCCTCGACCAGGAAGATGCGATGGTTCATGCACTCAATCACTGCACCTTCAACCTGAACCCGCGGGCGCCGTCGATCGACACATGCCTTCATGGCTATGTGCCTTTTGCGCATGTCGACCATGTTCATTCCGATGCGGTGATCGCCATCGCAGCGTCTGAGGATTCCGAGCGGCTGACACGGGAGGTCTTCGGTGACGAGATGGGCTATCTGCCCTGGCAGCGCCCCGGCATCGACCTCGGCATCAAGCTCGGCGAGATGGCGAGAAATAACCCGCACTTTGTCGGCGTGGTGCTGGGAAGCCACGGCCTGTTCACCTGGGCAAACACGGCCAAGGACTGCTACGACACCACGCTGCGTATCATCAATAAGGCAGCCGTCTGGCTTGAGCGGACGCGCGAGCGGCCCGCATTCAAAGGTGCGAAGGTGAGCGCCCTGCCGGAGGCCGAACGCCGTGCCGTGGCGCTGCGCCTGCTGCCGGAGATCCGCGGCCGGATTTCAAAGCATGAGCGCAAGATCGGCCACTTCGTCGATTCGCCTGAAGTCCTCGAATTCGTCAATTCCAACATGCTGGAGCAACTGGCGCCGCTCGGCACGTCCTGCCCGGATCATTTCCTGCGCACCAAGATCCGTCCCCTGATCATTCCGCATGATGTTGAGGGCGCGGATCTCGACAAGCTGATCGATGGCTACCGCGCGGACTACGCGGCCTATTATGAACGCTGCAAACATTCCGATTCACCGGCACTCCGCGATCCGAATGCGGTGATCTATCTGGTGCCGCGCGTCGGCATGCTGTCCTTTGCCAAGGACAAGGCGACAGCGCGCATCGCGGCGGAGTTCTATGTGAATGCGATCAATGTGATGCGCGGCGCGTCCGGGGTTTCAGCCTACAGGGGACTGCCGGAGCAGGAGGCCTTCAACATCGAATACTGGCTCCTGGAGGAGGCGAAGCTCGCCCGCATGCCCAAGCCCAAGAGCCTCGCCGGACGCATCGCCTTCATCACGGGTGGAGCGGGCGGAATCGGATCCGCGATTGCAGCGAAGCTTCTGTCGGAAGGAGCTTGCGTTGCCCTCGCCGATATCGACCAGGGCTCTTTGGATGAAGTGACCGCGGGCTTCGGAGCAGTCTACAGCAAGGACAATGTTCGCGGCATCAAGATGGATGTCACGTCCGAGCCAGCCGTGATTGCCGCGATGAATGAGACAGCGCTGGCTTTCGGCGGCGTGGATATCGTCGTCAACAATGCCGGCATCACCATTTCGGCGCCCGTCGAGGATACGACACTCGAACTCTGGAACAAGAACCAGGAGGTGATGGGAGCGGGTTACTTCATGGTGGGCCGGGAAGGCTACCGGTTGCTGAAGCGGCAGGCACTCGGGGGCTCCATGATATTCATCTGCTCGAAGAATGCCGTGGCGGCCTCTCCTGGAGCATCAGCCTACTGCGCGGTGAAGGCCGCCGAGCTTCACCTCGCCCGATGCATGGCGCTCGAAGGTGCGCCGCTTGGCATCCGCGTCAATGCTGTCAACCCGGATGCCGTGCTGCGGGGCTCCAAGATCTGGCAGGGCCCATGGCGCTATCAGCGCGCGGCCTCGCTCAAGATCAGCGAGGACGACCTCGAGGAACACTACCGCAAGCGCTCCCTGCTGCAGCGCTCGGTTTTCCCCGAGGACATCGCGGAGGCGGTCTATTTCTTCGCTTCCGATGTTTCGAACAAGTCGACGGGCAATTTCCTGAACGTCGATGGAGGCAACGCCGCGTCTTTCACACGATAGGGCGGCGTTGCGGTTAGCGTACTCGCTGTCAGGCAACGAGGCTGTGAAGCGCTGAGCTTGTCTTCTCAATCTGCTGGGTGATCTCGGCCTGGCGGCTCTGCAGGGTTGAGAGATGCTGCCGGAGCAGGCTCACCGCCTTTTCGCTCGCCAGCACATCCTCCTCCGGCGAGAGAACCGCAAGGATCTCACGGATCTGGGCGATGGGCACTCCGAGGCGGCGCAAGGTAAGAACGTTCTTCAGGCGACGGACGTCACTCGCCAGATAGGTTCGGAAGCGGCCATGCCGGGGCGGCGAGATGAGTTCTGCGCGCTCATAAAAGCGGATCGTCTTGGGATCGGTTCCGGTCAGCTTGGCAAGTTCTCCGATGAACAGAAACCCGTTATGTGGGGAGTTGTCGCCCGCATCCCCGGCCGTTGTCGTCCCATTAATCCGTTGTTCCACGCTTTGTCCCTTCCGCAAGGCTTCTGAGCTAACTGCTCTCGTCAATTGTGATAGAAAATTCCCGCTTAGGATGCAATAGCGTTATCGCTGCCAATCGATACGTGCAACCACATATCCGGGCAATCTTGCACCAGATCAATTTCATGGCAACCCATGAACCTGCTCGAAGGTTCTTATTATCACTCATTATCCTGATCCTTATCTAAGTATTTCTACATTAAAGCAAGTCATAAATGAAGTACAATTCACTGATAATACTGAACGTTAACTCTGTATTAACCAAACAAACAGATCATTACTCATCTTCACAACTATGAATCGGCCAGACTGGCCAGATGGAAAGCAGATTACAGTCATGATCATACTCGTGGACGACCGAATCGATGTGACATCCGCCTACCGGGCAAGCTTCGGGCGCGAAGGATTTTCCACTGCAAGCTTCACGCCCTCCGATTTCGACAACTGGTTCCACTCCACCAGCGGGCCAGATCTTGCTGCCATCGAAGCCTTCATCCTTGGCGACTTCGACTGCCGGGAGACAGTGACCCGGGTGATCAAGACCCGGAGCGAGGCACCCGCTATCGCGCTCAATGACACGACTGGGCTCGAATCAACGCTCAAGCTCTTCGCTGCTGGCGCCGACGACGTCATCCGCAAGCCAGTTCATGCGCGGGAGATCATCGCGCGAATCAGCGCAATCCGCCGGCGCGCTGCCGCGGGTGCAAAGTCCACCGCCGTCGGTGAACTGCGGGTCTTCAATGACGGGCGTGACCCGGAAGTCAGCGGCTCCCCCCTCGCCTTGCCGCGGCGGGAGCGGCGCATCCTCGAATATCTGGTGGCCAACCGCAGCCGCCGCGTCACCCGCAACCAGATCTTCAATGCGGTCTATGGACTGTTCGACGAAGAAGTCGAGGAAAGCGTGGTTGAAAGCCACATCAGCAAGCTCCGGAAGAAACTGCGCGGCGTTCTGGGTTATGACCCGATCGATACCAAGCGCTATCTTGGCTACCAGATCGTGTCCCGGACCTCATCCGGATCCTGAAAGCCCGGCTGCAATGTCGCGGAAGGCGTCAGGCGAGGGAGGTTCCGAAGCCGACTGGGAGAGGATCTTGTAGAGTTTCGGCACGATCTCCACAGCGCGGTCCAATTCCGGATCAGCGCCCTGCACATAACCACCCATGGCGCGCAGGTCCCTGGTATCTTCGAATCTGGCGGCAAGGCGTTTCAACTCCTGCACCACTCTCGCCTGATCGGCCGACCAAACCCGCTGTGCCAGGCGCGACAGCGAGGTGAGAAGGTTGACCGCCGGATAGCGGCCCTGCTCGCCAATGGCACGGTCCAGCACGACATGACCATCCAGCGTGCCGCGGACAGTATCCGCCACAGGATCATTATGGTCATCGCCATCGACAAGCACAGCGTAGATGCCCGTGATCGTGCCCTGCCCCTCCGCGCCCGGGCCTGCTCGCTCCAGGAGTTGCGGCAGGTCGCTGAAGACGGAGGGTGGATAGCCGCGCGCGACCGGGGGCTCACCCGCTGCGAGCGCCACTTCGCGGCAGGCGTGAGCATAGCGCGTCACCGAATCCATGATCAGAAGTACGTTCTGACCGGCATCGCGGAAATGCTCCGCCAGCGCGGTCGCGAGTTGGGGCGCAAGGCGGCGCATCATGGGGCTTTCATCACCCGTGGCGACGACGGTGATGGCATTGGCAGCAGCATCGCCCAGCGTGTGCTCGACGAACTCTCTCACCTCGCGTCCCCGCTCGCCCACCAGCGCAACGATGACGCAATCGAACGCCGTCGCCCGCGCAATCATCGACAGAAGGGTCGACTTGCCGACCCCGGAACCGGCGAAGATGCCGATTCGCTGCCCAAGGCAGACAGGCGTGAAGCAGTCGATGACACGCACGCCAGTGGCCACACCTTGGGAAACAATGCGGCGCGCCATAGCCTTCGGAGGAGCCGAGGCGAGGCCGATGGCGCGCGCGCCCTGGCGCAGTGGCGGGCCACCATCAGCGGGCTGCCCCAGCGCATCGATGATTCGGCCCTTCCACGCCGCGTGTGGACTGAAGAGTAATTCACCGCGCGCCGAAACTGCGTCCGACAGGGCGATGGCGGCGCGGGCATCGTATGGCTTGCAATGAACGAAGGCGTGTTCGAGCTTGATGACCTCGGCGAGCTCCGGCCCGCGCGATGTCGCGATTTCGACCAGGGAGCCGAGGCGCAGAGATTGTGACAGCCCGGCGATCTCGATTGCGGAGGGTCCAACGGCACGCACCTCGCCGATGGGCCGGGCGAAGGGAATGGACTGCGCCGTCCTGGCGATGCGCCATGCCATGTCCCTGAGCGGGCGGCGGAGATATGGGTCCGCCGTGATGATCATGATCCGCGCGGGCCCAGGGCCTGGATGGTGTCGCGCAGGGCGTTATCCTGCTGATCAAGGCTGGCACTGACCGACTCGAAGGCCCGCTGCACCTCGATCAACCGCGTCATCTCGAGAATGGGATTGACGTTGGATCCCTCGACGAAGCCCTGGACCACGCCATTCGCTGCGAAGTCCTGAACCGGTTCAGCCGCGGCGACGCCTAGAAATGCTGCGTTTTCATAACGCTGATAGCCCCGCCCGAGATCAATTTCGAACAGGCCCAAGGCGCCGACAGTCCGGCCATCCTGGCGAATGGCGCCATCACGCGAGATCTCGAATGCGCCACCACGGGGATTGCCTGCGAGCGGTGCACCGGCGGCATCAAGGACGGGATGTCCGTTGAGTGTGACGATGTCGCCCGTGGGCAACAGCTGCAAGCGGCCATCGCGCGTGTAGGCTGTTCCTTCCGGCGTCTCGATCGCCAGAAAGCCTGAGCCCTGTATGGCGATGTCCAGCGGATTGCCAGTTGCTTTGAAGGCGCCGCTTCGCAAATCGACGTGCGAGGCGCCGTCGGCCGCAAAGCTGGTATCAAAGGGGTTGGTCTTGGATACGACGGTGGCGAAAGAGATTCCCTCAGCCCGGAAGCCGGCAGTTCCGGCGTTGGCCACGTTGTTCGCGATTGTCTCAAGCCTCCTCGACTGCGCCAGTTGCCCGGACAGTGCGACATGTGCGTTGACATCCATCAGCGATTGATTCCTTTCAGAAGCTGCATGCTGAGCAAGAGGGAGTTATCGAAGCTCGCAAGGATCGGGCGGCCGATACCGAGCTGCGGCACGGCAGGCGCCGCCGTGGCATTGGTGGCCTGCCACTTTGCGGCAAAGCGCGTGACGAAAGACTCGAGCCAGGCGGGATTCTTGAGATCTTCAATCTTGATCCTGGAGCGGATGAAGGCAGCCTGCGTGTCGACATTGGTGTTGGAATAAGATGCCGGAAGCCCGAGTGCCGTGCGGACAACCTTATAAAGGGCGGGATCGCCCATGAGGCCGAACACACTGCTGACCTCAGGCGCCTTGCGCTGGAAATAAAGGGCAAGCCTTAGTCCTTCATCGCTCCGGCCCGCTTCGGTTTCGAGCTCGATCCTGAGAAACCGGTCGACAGTCCCCTGCTGGGCACGGGCAAAAGCCGTGGCGGAGGCGCCGTGGCGGGCAAAGTTGAATGCCTCCGCGAAATCCCTGAACCGCTGGTCTGAAAGCTGGAGGGCAAAGCTTCTCTGCCCATCAATGCCCTCTGTCAGCACCTTTCGCATGAAGGCCTTGCCGTAGATCATGTCCTTGAGGCCGAAGGCGGTCATGGCGAAATTGTAGAGCCGGTCGTTCTTGAGAAACTCGTCGGCCGACTTCACGCTGCGGATGTTCGCCAGATAGTAGCTCGACTCGCGCTGGACATCCGGGCGCTGGGCGAGGGTTGCAATCGTGCGGTCCACGTTGCGGGCAATCTGCTGATATCGTGCAACTGTTCCAAGCATCCTGAAATCCTTGCACGATGATGAATGAGGCCTCCGCCTTGCTCCGGCCTGACGTCCCGCCACTACAGGTCCGCGCAAGCCGCGTTCAATAGCAGTTCACTGTCGATATCGCGGGGAAGACGGGCGCTCATGACATTCGTCATCGGCATGGTTGTCGTGTTCGGATGCCTGCTCGGCGGGTTTGCCGCCATGGGCGGTCACATCGGCGTGCTGTGGCAGCCGTGGGAATACGTGATCATCCTTGGCTCGGCCATCGGCACGTTCTTTGTGGCGAACTCCATGAAGGTGGTGAAGGACACCTTCAAGGCGGTCATGGAAGCGATCAAGGAGGCCGTTCCGAAGCCCCGCGACTATCTCGACACGCTGGCGATTCTGTATGCGCTCATGCGTGAACTCCGCACCAAGACGCGAACCGAAATGGAAGTCCATGTCGACAATCCCGCGGAGTCCGACATTTTCAAATCCTTTCCAAAGATCCTGGCCGACAAGGACATGACGAACTTCATTTGCGACTATTGCCGTCTCATCATCATCGGCAATGCTCGCACCCACGAAATCGAAGCCTTGATGGACGAGGAAATCCAGACGATCCAGCGTGACAAGCTCAAGGCCTATATGGCGCTTTCGGCCGTAGCCGATGCGCTGCCAGCTCTGGGAATCGTCGCGGCGGTGTTGGGTGTCATCAAGGCCATGGCATCTCTCGACCAGCCGCCTGAAGTGCTTGGCCACCTGATCGGCGCCGCACTCGTCGGCACTTTTGCCGGCATTCTCTTCTCCTACGGAGTCTTCGGGCCCGTGGCGACGAAGGTGAAGACAGTGCGCGAGAAAAAGGTGCGCCTCTATGTAATCGTCAAGCAGACGCTGCTGGCCTTCATGAATGGCGCAATGCCCCAGGTGGCGCTGGAACATGGCCGCAAGACCATTTCAGCCTATGAGCGGCCAACCATTTCGGAGGTCGAGCAGGAGACCATGAATGCCGGCTCCGGCGAGGGCAAGGCGGCATGACAGGCAACGAGAGCATGAACTGATGGCCCGCCCCCTTTCAGCCGCTCACTTCAAGCAACAGCAGCGAGTACCCATCGCCACCATGCCCAAGGCGGTGAAGCTTGCCGCGCTGCTTGCACTGAGCTTCACAAAGACACTGGCTCAGATGGCGCCAGTGTCATGGAAGGTATCCCTTGACCGCATCGAAGAAGCGAGTCTTCTGCCGGCTGAAGCCTATGTCCGGTCAATCCGCTTGGAATCCGGGACGGGATCTCTCCCCGTCGATCTCGCCATCGACCGGCCAGCGATTACCGGATTGATCGAGGCCTTGATGGGCGGTGGCGGGGTGGAGCCACCATTCGAACTTGGCGAAAGACCGATTTCGAAAATCGAAACTGCGGCGCTGGACCTCTTCCGCAGCAGGTTTGCTGAGGAAATGGCGGCGGCTTTCGCTAGCGAGTATGCCAGGCCCTTCAGCCACTTTCTGAATGAAGCGGCCGCTGGCGGCCCGCCAATTACGGAAGAACGGGCCGTATTCCGGTTCATCCTCAATGTGTTTGGACATAGCGGCGAGTTGCGCTTGAGCATGCCGCGGCGCGAACTCCTCGAGCAGGTCAAGGGGCCGGAGACGGCTTCAGAGGACTCAGGAAGCGCAATGGCGCGGCAGAAACTGCAGCAGCAAGTGGGACGATCGGATGTCCAGATCACGGTCTCCCTCGCCCCCGAAAGGCTTCTGGTTGCCGATGTTACAAGCCTCCGGCCTGGCCGCATGATCGAGCTCTCATCGAGCGCCACCTCGCCGGTGACGATCTGGAGCAGCAATGTTGCGGCCTTCGAGGGGCGGCTCATGCGCGCGGGAGACCGGCTGGCCGTCAGCATCACGGCGGCAATAACGTGACAAACCGCAGACGCCCTGTTTGCGCCAATAATCTAGCATCGCAGACTTGACCCAGGCCAGACCGATGACAGCGACCCTTGGTGACCACTTGCCCGAACTCAATGCATGGGATGAAGCACCTGCACGTGAGCCCTCCGCCGTGCTGCGGCTGCCAAGTGCGGTCCTCCGCATTCCCGTGTCTGTGCAGGTTGTCATTGGCACCGCCCGCCTGCCACTGTCCCAGGTCGCTGAACTCAAGCCGGGCGCCACCATCACACTGGACGAGAAGATCGGAGCAGCCGCGAAGCTCCTCGTGAATGGGCGTGAAGTGGCGCGCGGCGAGATATTCGTGCTTGAGGGCGATGGCGACCGGCTTGGCCTCACGATCACCGAAGTCACAGATGACGGCCAGTCCTCAGCCTAAAGAGGATTTTTGTGTCCACGCATGCCGCAAGGGACTCGATGACAGCGCAGACACGCAGCGGGCGCGAGCGCGTGGCCATTCTGCTGCTTGCGCTCGGGGACAAGCTCGGCCCGCAGCTGCTCCAGAAATTTGATGCCGGCGAGGTGAAGGCCATCATGGAGACGGCCTCTTCGATTGCGCGCGTCGAGAAACAGGACCTCGACCTCCTCGTTGATGATTTCGCCGCGCATTTCGCCAAGGCCATCGGCCTCGGTACGGATTTCGAAGCCGTAAAAAGCCTTGTCGAAAGAGCATTCTCGCCCAGTGAGCTTTCGAGCATGCTCGGAAACCAGATCATGCACGCGGGAGAGCCGGTCTGGCGGAAGTTTGAAAGCGGCATGGAGAATGCGCTCGTGCCCTATCTCCTGGATGAACACCCGCAGACCATTGCCTATGTCCTGTCACGGCTCGATTCTGAGTTTGGCGCCCGCTGCCTCTCCATTCTTCCCGGTGATTTCCGTGTCACGGTTGCGCGGCGGCTCCTCAAGGTGCAGCCCGTTCACAAAGACGTGGAAGGAGTCGTGGAGACAGCTCTCGAGCGCGACCTGCTCGCGAAGGCGGATGCTAACCTCGAAGTCGAAGGAAGGGGACGCTTGGCGGCCATGCTCAACAAGATCGATCGCGACATGTCAGGTGAGATACTCGCAGGCGTTGCAGCCTGGAAGCCGGAGGAGGCCAGCAAGCTGAAGCGCATGATCTTTGCGTTTGAGGACCTCGGAGCCTTGACGCAGGAGGCGCGGCTGGCGCTCTTCGACAAACTGCAGCCCGATCAGGTGGTTCTCGCGCTTAAGGGCATAGACGCCGCTGTCAAGGAAGTGGCCCTCTCATCTCTCGGCGCGCGCGCACGCCGCATGGTCGAGGCCGAACTCGCGAACGACAAGGGTGTTCGCACCAAGGAAGGCGAGGCAGCGCGCAGCGCCATCGTCGCCAGAGTTCTGGAAATGGCACAGCGCGGCGAACTCGAGCTTCCGTCCGGCGATGACCCTTCCGCCTGATGAGCCCATGGAGGGCTGATGGCCGAAGAACAAGACCAAGAAAGCAAGACAGAGGAACCGACAGAGAAGCGGATCGCCGATGCCATCAAGAAAGGCAACGTGCCGGTGGCGCGGGAGGCAACCCTGCTCGGCTCGATCTCCGCAATACTGGGCGCACTCCTTTTCCTCGGAAGCTGGTCGGCCATGCGGGTTACCGAGGCTCTCAGGGAAGCGATGGATGCGGCGGGCACCCTGCGCCTTGCCGACCGCGAGGCAACCGCCATACTCCTGACCGGTCTTTTCCTCGATATCTCCGTCGCCGTAGTTCCCATCATGGCGGTGATCGCGGTGGGCACCATCATCGCGTCACTGGTTCAGAACGTTCCATCAGCGGCTGGCGAGCGCATCACGCCGCGAGTGGCGCGCATCTCGCTCTTCGCGGGCTGGACGCGGCTGTTCGGGAAGATGGGCCTGATTGAATTTCTGAAGTCCATACTCAAACTCCTGGCTGCCGGGGCAATTCTCTGGTTTGTCCTGAAGCATGATCTCGGCCGTTATGCCTCTGCGCTCTGGGCTGATCCCTATCTGCTGCCCGGCCTGCTGCTTGACATGGCCACGGACCTGCTCGTCCCGCTTCTCGTACTCGCGCTGGCACTGGCGATCGCGGACTTGGTCTGGTCCAGGCTTCGCTGGCGGCGCGAACTGCGCATGACGCAACATGACGTGAAGCAGGAGATGAAAGAGGCCGAGGGCGACCCCTATCTCAAGGCCAGGGCAAGACATGCCGCCCGGCAGCGGTCTTCCCACAACTTGCTCGACCGCCTTCCCTCCGCAAGCATGGTGATCACCAATCCCACACACTATGCCGTGGCGCTGCGCTATGACAAGGACCAGGGAGGTGCGCCAATCGTGGTGGCCAAGGGTGTCGATCACCTGGCGCGCCGCATTCGCGAGATCGCGAGCGAGCACTCCGTGCCGCTCGTGGAAAACAAGCCGCTGGCACGCAGCCTCTACGACCAGGTCGACGTCGATGAGCAGATTCCGCCGGAGTTCTACCGTGCGGTCGCCGAGATCATTCACTACCTCAACAGCCGCGGCCGCTTAGCCAGGCCATCATCCGTAAACTGAGCCGGGCAAGGCCGGGACAAGCTTGATGCCATAGGACAAGGTCCTCTATTCAAGGAGGTCAGAGCGTTGCATCTCTTCGATGTCGCATCCCGTCACATGACGTGGCTTGCTGAACGGCAGTCGGTGACGGCAGCAAACATCGCCAATGCCAATACGCCCGGCTACCGGGCGCGAGAGGTGAATCCGTTCTCTTCCTATCTCGAAGGTCCGTCCGTCGCGCTGACGGCGACTTCGCCCATGCACATGTCATTGCCGGAAAATGAACTGCGCGCGGCAGGCACGCGTGCGGGCACCGGCTGGAGCAGCTCACACTCCGGCAACAATATCTCCGTCGAGAAGGAGCTGATGACAGCGAGTTCCAGCAGCCGCATGATGAACATCGATGCCAGCATCGTACGGAGCTTTCATCGCATGCTGCTGTCCAGCGTGAAGGCTTGACATGACGGTCGATCCTCTTCTCTCCGTCATGCGCACGGCGGCTTCAGGCCTACAGAGTCAGTCGACACGCCTCAAGATCGTATCCGAGAATCTTGCCAACGCCGAGTCGGCCGGCAACACGCCCGGCGCTGACCCCTACCGCCGCAAAATGGTGACATTCGAACAGTCACTGGACGAAGTGACGGGAGCCTCACTCGTCCAGGTGAACCGCGTGGTCCGCGACATGGAACCCTTCCAGACAGAGTTTCAGCCGGGCCACCCGGCGGCAGACGCTGCGGGTTACGTCAAACTTCCCAACGTGAACATGATGGTCGAGATGGCCGACATGCGTGAGGCAAGCAGATCCTACGAGGCGAACCTGCAAATGATCCGCCAGGCCCGTGAAATGACCTCGATGATGGTCGATCTGTTGAAGGGCCAGTGACATGAGCCTCATTTCATCAGTCACCTCGTCGCTGCCCGAGCTCGCCATGCGGCCTGCCCAGGGCACGAGCCCGCCGCAAGCAGAGGCTGCGGCCCCGGGGGGGTTCGCGGATGTGCTCCGCAATCTCGCAGGCGAGGCGGCAGGCGCCGTCCGGCAGGGCGAGGCCGCGGCACTCGCCGGCATCCAGGGAAGCCTTCCGCTTCAGACTGTGGTCGAACGCGTGATGGCTGCCGAGCGCACGCTGCAGACAGCACTCGCCGTGCGCGACAAGGCCGTGAGTTCATACCTCGAAATCAGCCGTATGCAGATTTAGGAGACTGGAATGCGCGCTCTTTCAATTGCCGCTACCGGCATGTCGGCTCAACAGCTCAATGTGGAGGTGATCGCCAACAACATCGCGAACATCAATACCACCGGATTCAAGCGCACGCGGGCTGAGTTCACCGATCTGCTCTACCAGATGGAGCGCGTCCAGGGCATTCCCAACCAGACGGGGGAGGGAGTCATTCCAGAAGGCGCTCAACTAGGCCTTGGCACAAGGCTGGCGGCCATCCGGTTTCTGAACATCCAGGGGCCTCTCGCAGAGACCGGCAACCGCCTTGACATCGCGATCAACGGACCAGGCTGGTTCCAGGTTGGAGGGCCGAATGGCGAAACGCTCTATACCCGGGCAGGCGCATTCAACACCAATGCACAGGGGCAGATCGTGACAGCGGACGGCTATCTCGTCGAGCCCGCGATCACGGTTCCTGCCGGCACGACAGCCATCGAGATAAACCAGACCGGCGAAGTCTTCGCGAAACTCCAGGGCCAGGCAGACATGGTGTCAGTCGGCCAGATCACGCTGGCCAATTTCCCCAACCCGGCGGGGCTCAATGCCCTTGGCGGCAATCTGTTCCAGCAGACAGAGGCTTCGGGAGCGGCCGTATCAGGCCTGCCGGGCAGCATCTCCTTCGGCACGCTGCAGCAAGGTTATCTCGAGAGCTCGAATGTCGACCCCATTCGCGAAATCACGGAGCTGATTTCGGCACAGCGCGCCTATGAGATGAATTCCAAGATAATTCAGGCTGCGGATGACATGGCCGGAGTAGTGAGCAAGGGCATCCGCTAGTCCATGCCGAGGTTCCGCACCCTTGTTGCCGCCTTGGTGGCACATGCCGCCGCGACGCTGTCCGCCACAGCGCAAGACAGTGCGGGCATACGCCTTCTGCCTGTACCAAGTACGGCGATCGCGCCCGGTGACGTCATCGCTGCCAGCGACCTGATGCAGCGCAAGTTCATGACAACGCCCCGCTCGCTCCGTGGCATCGCGCTTTCAGAGGACGAGATCATCGGCAAGGAAGCCCGCCGAAGCTTGCGTGCGGGCAGGCCCATCCATCTGTCTGCCTTGATGAAGCCGCTGGCTGTGAGGCAGGGCGAGAAGGTGACTGCCTCCTATGAAGAAAGCGGTTTCTCCATTTCCACAAAGCTCCTGGCGCTTGAGGACGGCAGCACGGGTGATGTCATCTCGCTTCGCAACTTGACGACTGGCGTCATCGTCCGCGCGGAGGTACGGGAGGACGGCAAGCTCGCGGTGAAGAACGAATGAGCCGCATTCTCCTTTCCGCTGCCATGCTGCTTGCATTCACTTTGGCTGCATCAGCCGGTTCACGCATCAAGGACATTACGGATGTCCAGGGCATCCGCGAGAACCAACTCGTCGGCTATGGCCTTGTGATTGGGCTTGCCGGCACAGGTGACAGCATGCGGAACTCGCCTTTCACCGAGCAGTCGGCCCGCTCCATGCTGCAGAGGCTCGGCGTGGGCGTGCCCCCTGACTCGATCAGGGCGCTCAACATTGCCGCCGTCGTGGTCACGGCGAAACTTCCTCCCTTCGTGACGCCCGGCGAGAGGATCGACGTCACGGTCTCATCGCTCGGCGATGCGACGTCGCTGATGGGTGGTACGCTGGTGATGACGCCGCTTTCAGCATCGGACGGCAAAGCCTATGCCGTGGCGCAAGGGGCAGTTTCGGTGACCGGCCTGGCCGCTGCCGGCCAGGCCGAGTCCGTCTCACAGGGAACGCCAACAGGTGGACGAATACCAGGCGGCGCACTGATCGAGCGGGAACTCACGGCGGATTTCAACAGCGTCGAATCGCTGTCGCTCAAGATCAGGAATCCGGACTTCAACACATCGGCTGCAATCGCTGACGTCATCAATGATTATGCAAGCAAGACGTTCGGGAAGGCCATTGCGGGTGCAGATGATCTACGGACGGTGTCCATCAAGAGGCCTGCTGGAACTTCAGCCTCGCGCCTGATTGCCGACATTGGAAACCTTATGGTCGAGGCCGATACCCCAGCACGCGTGGTCATCGACGAGAAGACCGGCACCATCGTCATCGGCAGCAATGTCAGGGTCTCTCCTGTAGCGGTTGCGCATGGCAACATCACCATCAGGGTGACCGAGTCTCCCGATGTGGTTCAGCCCGAGCCACTGTCGCTCGGAGAGACAGTGGTTGTGCCCTCGACGACCGTATTGACTGAGCAGGAGGATGCGACGGTTGCCCTTCTCGAAGGACCGAGTCTCGAGAGGCTCGTTCATGGCCTGAACCGGATCGGCCTGAAGCCTGCGGGCATCATCGCCATTCTGCAGGCAATCAAGACGGCGGGCGCGTTGCAGGCAGAGCTCGTGATCCAATGAAAACTCTTATCCGCCTGACCATCTTTGCCGCCTGCCTGGGCCTGGCAACTCAGAGGCTTCCCGCCGAAACTCCAACCACGGCAGGGAGCCCGGACGATGTCCGCCAGGCCATCGAGGAGTATTGCGTGACGGTCTCGGATGCGGCCGCCGAAAGACGGATGTTCAACCAGACCGCGGCGCTCAAGGAACTTGAAGCCCGCATGAATGAGAAGATCAATCGGCTGGAGCAGGAGAAGGGCGAACTCGAGGCGCTTCTGAAGCGCCGGGAAGATCTTCGCAATCTCGCCAGGCAGGAGCTTGTGGAAATCTATGCCGTCATGGATGCAGAGGCAGCGTCCCAGCAACTGGCCCAGCTTGACGTTTGGCTCGCCGCTTCGGTGCTACGGCAACTCAAGCCCCGGCAGGCAAGCGCCATCCTGGACGAGATGAATCCTGACACCGCAGCGCGCATGGCGAAGGTCATCGCCAGCGCTGCACCCGGAGGAAAGGACACGCCTTGAATTCCCGTTCACTCGGTCTCACGAGCCTGGCCATGGCATTTCTCATTCAGGGCTGCGCACCCGATGTATCGGACTTCGGGCGTGCTCCGGAACTCTCGCCCGTCGGTGCTAGCCTTGGAGAGGCCTCGGCCAATCCCTCGGTAGCGGCTGTGGAAGAACTGGCCGAACCCCGGCCCGATTGGATCGGCGGCAATGCCGACTTCTTCCGTGATGCCCGCGCCAGCCGCAAGGGTGACCTCATCACGGTGAACATCGAGATCGACGACCGCGCCACGCTCAACAACTCCTCCAACCGAAGCCGCAGCTCCGAGACGGATGGGGAACTCGGACTCAACTTCAACGTCATGGGCGTGGTCAAGTCAGACGTCAGTGGCGATGGCAATATCGAATCGAACAGCCGCAGCAACGGCCAGGGCACGACTGCGCGCTCCGAGCGGATTGACCTGTCTGTCGCCGCAGTCGTCACGCGTGTCATGCCGAACGGCTATCTCTTGATCGAGGGCAGCCAGGAGCTGGTAGTGAACTTCGAGCAGCGGACCTTGAAGGTGTCTGGCCTCGTGAGACCCGCCGATATCTCGCCCGAGAATACCATTTCCTATGAAAAGATCGCCGAGGCACGGATTGCCTATGGGGGGCGCGGCCGCATTACGGAAGCACAGCAGCCGGGGTGGGGCCAGCAGATCTGGGACCGGGTTTCGCCCTTCTAGGACACATGGCATCAGCACCCGCCAGCGGCAAGCGTGACGTGATGATGACCCTGGTCATCGTCATTCTCCTCACTTTGGTGGGTGCAGGCGTTGGCTTTGCCGTGGGCGCCATGCTGGGCGAGGCCGAAGAACCCGCAACGGCCGCTGCAACCGAAGATGCAACTGCCGAAGCCCAAACGGCCGAGCCTGGAGCCGCGGAGCGTCAGGCACAGGTGCCGGAGGGAGAGACGGACGAAGAGGTGCTCACCGCCGCGGAGCTGAAGATTGTTCCCTTTCCTCCCGTCCTCACGACACTTGCCTATCCCAAGGGCAAATGGATAAGGCTTGAGGGTTCTATTCTCATCAACGCGGAAAGCCAGAAGGCGCCCGAGCTTCTTGCCGAGGAGGCGGGCGAACAGATTCTCGCCTATCTCAGGAGTGTTCGGTTAGATCAACTCGATAGCGCGTCCGGCATACTGGGGTTGAAGGACGATCTTAACGAGACCCTGACGACTCTATCCGGGGGACAGGTGCGGCGCGTTCTCATCCATGGCCTGGTCGTCGAATGAGAACCTCTTACGCATTAGCTGCGCTGATCCTGCTGTCTGCTCCCGCGGCAGCGCAGGTCCCCGATCTTGGGAACCTGTTACCCACGGGCGACGCCAGCGTAACCGGAAGGATCATCCAGTTTGCGGCGCTGCTGACAGTCCTGTCGATTGCGCCGGGTATCCTCATCATGGTCACGAGCTTTACGCGCTTCGTGATAGCCTTCTCCTTTCTGCGCTCGGGACTTGGGCTGCAAAGCACACCCGCGAATCTGGTTCTCGTTTCACTCGCTCTTTTCCTCACCTTCTTCGTGATGGCGCCTGTCTTCGACAAAGCCAAGACGGAAGGCCTTGACCCCTATCTGGCGGGAGAGATTTCGGATGAAGAGGCCTACACCCGCATTACAGATCCGTTCCGGACCTTCATGCTGAAGAATGTCCGCGAGAAGGATCTGGCGCTCTTTCAGTCGATTGCGGAGGAGAGAGGAATCGTGACCAGCTCAGGGGAAGAAATTGACCTCCGGATTCTGGTCCCAGCCTTCATGATCTCGGAACTCCGGCGTGGCTTCGAGATCGGTTTCCTCATTGCGTTACCTTTCCTGGTGATTGACCTGATCGTCGCCATGCTCACCATGTCCATGGGCATGATGATGCTACCGCCCACCGTTATCTCGCTTCCATTCAAGGTTCTGTTCTTCATCCTGATCGATGGATGGAACCTGCTTGTCGGGAGCCTCATCAACTCCTTCATTTTCTCTTAACCGTCTCCCTTAGCCGCGCAGTAGCAAGTCCTCTCTACTATCATCCGCGACGGGGAGGGTTATCCCCCTTTGGCATGAAGCAATCCCGTCAGGCCGGCATCCGCCGGAATGTCCTCCAGTAAGTTGAGTATGGGTAAGGGGACATTTCACCTATGACCAGCATCATGACAAACCAGTCTGCGATGACGGCATTGCAGAGTTTGACGACTACCAACAAGAGCCTGAGCCAGACGCAGAACCGGATTTCGACTGGCTACCGTGTGAGCGGCGCCGAGGACAATGCCGCCTATTGGTCGATCGCCACCACCATGCGCTCGGACCGCGATGCGCTATCGACCGTCAAGGATGCGCTGGGACTCGGAGCGGCAACGCTCGACGTTGCATACAATGGCATGAAGAACGCGATTGATGTCACCAAGGAGATCAAGAGCAAGCTGGTCGCAGCCCGTCAACCTGGTATCGACCGCGATAAGATCCAGTCCGAAGTCGCGGAGCTTCAGGACCAGCTGAGGAGCGTTGCCGAGTCCTCCGTCTTCTCGGGCGAGAACTGGCTTGCGGTTGACTCGAGTGATGCTGGCTATAATGCGTCGAAGACGATGATTGCTTCGTTTTCGCGCAGCGGCGGAGATGTCTCGATCGGCACCATCTCCGTGAATGTGGACGGCAGCAAGCTGTTCGACGCGAATGATCAGTCCGGCATTCTGGACAATGAGGATACCACAGAAAATGGTGGTACGGACTTCTCCGTGTCGACCCTCGACATTTCCGCCATTTCAGACAGCGACGACGATCTGGAGGATCTCGAGCAGATGATCGGCTTCGTGGACGAGGCGATTGGCGGAATGACCACGGCCGCGAGCAATCTTGGCGCCATCAAGCAGCGCACCAAGTTGCAGTCCGAGTTCGTATCGACCCTGATGTCGGCGATTGACCGCGGCGTCGGCGCCCTGGTCGATGCCGACATGAACGAGGAATCGACCCGCCTTCAGGCGCTGCAGGTCCAGCAGCAGCTTGGCATCCAGGCGCTCAGCATCGCCAACCAGAACAGCCAGTCCGTGCTTTCGCTGTTCCGCTAGGCTTTGGCCCAAGCATGGAAAACGGGGCCGCTGGAGAAGTCGGCCCCGTTTTCGACAATTCGATTTAATCCTTTTTCAACCCTGTCATGAGAATCTTGCCGCCATGCGACGGGAGCGGGCCAAAGGCCCCTTAGGCATGATGCCGGCGCCGTCTGCCCGGAGAATGATCCGGATGTCCCAGTCTGTAACGTGTTCCAAGGGACAAAGGCTCTATGTCAAGTATCATGACGAACGTTTCTGCAATGACGGCATTGCAGAGCCTCAACGCCACGAATAAGCAGCTGTCGACGACGCAGTCGCGCATCTCCACTGGCTTCCGGGTATCAAGTGCCGAAGACAATGCGGCCTATTGGTCGATCGCGACCACAATGCGGTCCGACAACGGCGCGCTTTCCACCGTGAAGGACGCTCTTGGACTCGGCGCCGCGACGCTCGACGTTGCCTACACTGGCATGAACCAGGCGATCGAAGTGGCGAAGGAGATCAAGAACAAGCTCGTCGCTGCCCGTCAGCCTGGTATCGATCGCGAAAAGATCCAGTCCGAGATTGCGGAACTGCAGAATCAGCTGCGGAGCGTGGCGGAGTCTTCGGTGTTCTCTGGCGAGAACTGGCTCTCGGTCGATTCAAGCGATGCAGGATACAATGCAACGAAGACGATCGTGGCCTCCTTCTCCCGGACGGCTGGTGGTGTCTCGATCGGCACGATCGCCGTCAATCTGACGGAGACCGAACTGATCGACTCAAACGACCAGAGCGGCATCCTTGATGAGGAGGATACGACCGCGAATAGTGGCGCCACTTACTCGATCCTCACCCTGGACATCTCGGTCATCAGCGACACCGATGACGACCTCGAGGATCTGGAGCAGATGATCGGGTGGGTAGATGACGGAATCAGCTCCATGACGACCGCTGCCAGCAACCTTGGTGCGGTGAAGCAGCGCACAAGCATGCAGAAGGAGTTCATCAGCTCTCTCATGGATGCGATTTTACGCGGTGTCGGTACGCTGGTCGATGCTGACATGAACGAGGAGTCGACGCGCCTGCAGGCCTTGCAGGTGCAGCAGCAGCTCGGCATCCAGTCGCTGAGCATCGCCAACCAGAACAGCCAGCAGATCATGTCGCTGTTCCGCTAGAGCGCCGGAGCGGGGGAAGTCCATTCCTTCCGGAATGGGCCCCCTGTAACCTGGGCGTTAACCACTCGCTAACCATATTCGGAGTATTGATCGGGTGCGGGGCAGGCCGGATGGCTTGCTGGCATGATGCCGTTCCGCTCCCGGCGCCGATCCGGAATGTCGTCTCCTCGCTCATATCGCTTAGGGGCATTCCGACATGGCCAGCATCCTGACCAATGGGTCAGCAATGACCGCATTGCAGACTTTGACGGCAACAATCCGCAAACTCGATGAGGTTCAAACCCGCATTTCCACCGGGCTACGCGTGGGAAAGGCAGAAGACAATGCGGCCTATTGGTCAATCGCCACCACCATGCGCTCCGACAATGGTGCGCTCTCGACGGTCAAGGACGCGCTGGGCCTGGGCTCGGCGACCATTGATGTTGCCTATACCGGCATGAACAGCGCGATCGAGTCGGTCAAGCAGATCAAGCTCAAGCTGGTGGCCGCCCGGCAGCCGGGCGTCGACCGCGGAAAGATCCAGTCCGAGATCACCGAATTGCAGCGCCAGTTGGTGAACGTCGGCGCTACATCGGTGTTCAGCGGCGAAAACTGGATTTCCGTCGACTCGTCTTCACCTGGGTACAATCAGACGAAGACAATCGTCGCATCCTTCTCCCGGACCAATGGTGAGATCTCGATCGGAACAATTTCGGTCAGTGTCGAGGACATCAAGCTCTTCGATGCAGCTGATCAATCCGGCATTCTGGACACGGAAGACACGACCGAGAACGGCGGCGTCACCTACTCCGTTGCAACGCTCGACATCTCGGACCTTACCAACTCCGACGACGATACCGCTGATCTGGAACAGATGATCGCATGGGTCGATTCGGCGATGACGCAGATGACACTCTCGGCGGCGAACCTGGGCGCCGTGAAGCAGCGGGTCACTTTGCAACGGGACTTCGTGGTGACGCTGATGGATGCAATCACCCGTGGCGTCGGCGCACTTGTCGACGCTGACATGAACGAGGAATCCACCAAGCTTCAGGCACTGCAGGTGCAGCAGCAGCTTGGCGTTCAGTCTCTCAGCATCGCCAATCAGAACAGCCAGAATATTCTATCCCTCTTTAGGGGGCAGTAACGCATCATACAAAGCCCGCACAAGATTAAGGGCCGAAGTTGCCCGCCAGCTTCACTGACGGGAATTCATGGTGGCAGGCGTAGTGGATATTCTGACACGGTTGCGCGACAATCTTCTTGCACTGGGCACAAAGCGTCTGATCGCACTTGGACTCACAGGCATCACGATCTTCATATTGGTTGGGGTCAGCGGCTATCTGCTGAGCCGGCCACAGCAGGAAGTTCTTTATTCGGGGCTCGAGCCGCAGGACGTCACACGCATGGGTGCGGCCTTGCAGGACGCGGGCATCCGCTTCGACATCAGCGTGGCGGGCGATGCAGTGATGGTGAACGCCGGCGAGGCGGGGAAAGCGCGCATGCTTCTCGCGCAGAAGGGCCTGCCCGGCAGCGACAATGCAGGCTACGAATTGTTCGACAAGCTAGGTTCGCTCGGACTCACCACATTCATGCAACAGGTGACAAAAGTCCGCGCGCTCGAAGGTGAGCTTGCGCGGACCATTCTGCTCATTGATGGCATCAAGGCAGCACGCGTTCATCTTGCCCTGCGCAATGAGGGCAGCTTCCGGGCCGGGAGCGACCAGGCAACGGCTTCCGTCATCATCAGGGCTGATGAGTCCATCGGCGCAGGTGCTGCAACCTCGATCCGCCACCTCGTGGCAGCGGCTATCCCAAGCCTTTCGGCCTCGCAGGTGACGGTCATGAGCGCCGACGGCAGGCTCCTGACCTCGACTGGCGACCCCATCTCCGCTGCGCCCGAGAAGCTTATCGGCCTCGAGCGCACCGTTGCTGTTGACATCGAACAGAAGATCGCGCGGACCATTCTACCCTATGTCGGCGCGGACAATTTCCGGGTCAGCGTCACTTCAAAGCTGAACGCCGACCGCCGGCAGATCAACGAGACGATCTTCGATCCAGCCTCGCGCGTCGAGAGATCGGTCAGAACCATCAAGGAAAGCGGAGAGGCACAGAATGCCACCTCCGCGGCGGGTATTACGGTTGAGCAGAACATTCCCGTCGAGGAGGCGCAAGGTGCGGGCGGCGACAATTCCAGCGAGAAGAAGGACCGCCGGGAGGAGCTGACGAATTACGAGATCAACTCGCGTTCAATCTCCACGACGTCGGATGGCTATGGCGTCGATCGCCTTTCTGTTGCTGTCGTGCTGAACCGTCTGGCGCTTGCCAAGAGCCTTGGTGAAAACCCATCCGAGGAAGCGGTCAACGCAAAGATAGCGGAGCTTGAGCGCATCATCCGGTCGGCGGCAGGAACTGTCGAGGAGCGCGGCGACACGGTGACTGTCTCTGCAGTTGATTTCAAGGCGGAAGAATTCGCCGGCAGCACAGGTGAAGAAGCTGGCTTTGGAGCGCTCGCCGCTCAGTATCTCGGAAGCCTGATCAATGCGGGCGCGCTGATCCTCGTGGTCCTGCTGGTGATCCTGCTGGGTCTTCGCCCGGCGCTCCGCGCCATCCTGAATGACCGTACGAATGCGCCGGCCAGCGGGACAGCGGCCCTTCCGGGTGCGATGGAAGGTCCCGGGGGTATTGCCATTGGAGACATGTCCATGTCGAGTGCGGCACTGGACAGCTTTGCACTGCCACAACTGGGTGCAGAGGCATCTGATCCGCTTCTCGACGCACTGGCCCGAGAGGTCACGAGCGGGCCCAAGGACCGCCTGGCAAAGATCGTCGAGCTTGATCCGGAACGAGCCGTCGAGGTTCTGAAGCAGTGGCTGGGTGAGCCTGCGGGCCGTACGACATGATTCCACTCTCGCTCTGGCTGGCTGAGCGTCATCCACCGCCGGATGTCCCATTGATGGACATCGCAAATGAAGAGCACGCCAGCCCACTGATCAGCCCCGAAGAGGCAGCGGCCCAAGGTGATGTTGATTTTGCACAGCGGGAAGAGGCTCTCCTTCTGGCGGTGAGCGAAGCCGAGGCGAAACTGCAGCAGCAATTGCTTTTGCAAATGGAGAGGGAGCGCGAACTCGAACGCTGCCTGGGCGAGGATCTTGGCAGGCGCCTCGAAAGCGAAATCTCCAAGTCAGTCGGAGCACTACTCGAAGCAATTGAGGAGTCTCTGGTTCAGGCGCTGACGCCCTTTCTGAATGAGCAAACGAGGTTGAAAGCGATCACCGAGCTGACGGAAATGGTCCGCCACGAACTGCAGCGATCCGATCTGCCAGTTCTTGAGATAAGGGCACCTGCCCGGTTTCACGAAGCCCTGCGCAGCGCGGCGGACGGGGCAAACACGTCCATGACCCTAGCGCCATCGGAGATCGTCGAGGTCATTCTCACGGCGGAACGCAGGCGGTTCGAGGAGCTGTCAGCCCGCTGGGTTGACGCCATTGAGGGAATGACCTGATGAGTGACGATGCCAGAGCGGGAAAGACAGAAATCGTCATCGTCAGGCGGCGGGGAGGCGACGACGGGGCTGCGGGCAAGGCTGGCGCATGGAAGATTGCCTATGCCGATTTCGTGACGGCCATGATGGCCTTCTTCCTGGTGATGTGGCTCATCAATGCGTCGAATGAGGAAACGCGGGCGCAGGTCGCAAGCTATTTCAACCCCGTGAAGCTGACCGACACATCGACCGGAGTGCGCAGCCTGAAGGACAAGAGAGACACGCGCAGCGCCGAGGAAAGCGAGGAGGGTGACGCGGGAGAGGGCAGTCCACCTTCCGAGACCGATATCAAAAGCGAAGCGAAACTTCTGGCAAATCCTCCGGCATCCCTCGACCGGATGGCAAAGACGATCTCCGAGTCGGACTTCCGGAACGCCGGACTAGACAGCAAGGTGGAAATCGCGCCCGCCGTGAAACCCGACACCTCCAATCCGGGCGTTGGAGATCCCTTCGATCCGCAAGCCTGGGAAAAGGTGAAGGAGAAAACGCAGGTGGAGGAAGAGGAAGCGCCTCAGTCCGCTGCCCCCGAACCCTCCAAAGCTGGCGAGGAGAGCATCTCCTCCGAAGCCACAGCTGAGCAACCTCCAGGAACAGCAGAAAGCAAGGTTGAGCAGCAGACAGAGAAAGGCGAGGACAGCGAAGCCAACGCGGATGAAGTGAAGAGCGGCAAAAAGCAACCCGCGCCTGAGGACATAGAGGTCCAGGCTCAGACGATTGCGAAGGAGATCGCGGAGAAGCTCGGTCCTGCCGACAAGACTCCGGAGCAGGTTCTTTCCGTTGAACCGGTTCCCGAGGGCATTCTCATCAGCCTGACGGAACAAAAGAACTTCGAGATGTTCGAGACGGGTTCGGCGAAACCACGGCCTGAGGCCATGAAACTGGTTCGGGCCATCGCCGATGTCGTGAAGTCACGCAATGGCTACCTTGTCATTCGCGGACATACGGACTCCCGGCCTTATCGGAATAAATACTATGACAATTGGCAGCTCTCCACCGCGCGGGCGCATTTTGCCCGCTACATGCTGCTGCAAGCCGGGCTGGACGAGGCGCGCATCCGCAGAATCGAGGGCGTAGCGGACCGGGAGCCGCGCAACGCATCAGATCCGCAGGCACCGGAGAACCGGCGCATCGAGATCCTGATCGGAGACGGTCAGCCATGAGGCGGCTTATTGCCACTCTGGGGGTCTGGGCCGCACTGACCACAACAGTTGCCGCCGGCGACCATCGGGTTGAAGCCAAAGGTGCCGATGAAATACGGGATGTTCTTGCGAATGATCTCGATGCACTGTTCCTTCTTCAGGATGCCACGGCCAGGGGCCGAAATGACGCAGCGGCATTACAGAAGCAGCTGCTGGTGAGCATCGGCGGGAGATTCACAAAGATCGGGCGCGCCGATCCAAACATGCTCGCCCCATTGGCGGCGGGATATGTCCTGAGCGGCGGCAACCCCGATGCCGTGGCCGAGCTGACGAAATCGGCTGCTCTCACACCTTCTCATCGCCACTTGCTCGAGGGGGTCTCACTCTTCATGCGCGGCGAGCGGGACGAAGCCGCAAAACTGCTGCGAGACATGGACACTGCGGGCCTGCCGGCAAGAATAGCGGGGCGGGTTGCATTGGCCCAATCGCTTCTGGAGCAGGAGTTCGGCGCCCGCCAGGAGCGGCTATCGACTGCCATTGCGGCGATGCCAGGAACATTGGTTGAAGAATCCGCGCTGCGCCGTTCGGCCCTCGCTTTCGCCGAGGCAGGGGATGAGAACCGTTTCTGGCGGCGCCTTAAGCGCTATCAACGGCGTTTCCCCGACTCCCTCTATGCCAAGACCTTCTGGCAGGACGTGATGTTCAATCTGGTGAAGTGGAGTACGACCGGCAAGCCACCTGATGCCGCAAGGCTTGACCTGATCCTGCAGGACATGGCGCTTTCGCGCCGGCGCGAAATCTACCTCCATCTGGCCCGTCAGGCAGCTAAGTTGAATGAACAGAAGCTCGTCGGTTTTGCGTCGCGGCGGGTGCACCGGCTTGCGGTTCCGGGCAGCCAGGAAGATCAGACAGCGCGCTTCTACATGTCACTCTACGATGTGGTATCGGAGAAGGCTGACTCGGCACGTGCAGAACTTGAGAAGATCGATCGCAACATGCTGCTGCCACATGAACAGGCACTTCTTGAGGCAGCGCTGTGGATTGCACAGGAAGTCAATCGGCCTGCTGCTGCAGGCTCCAGCGGGATACCGTCCGGTTCAGTAGAAAGAAGCCCGCTGCAGGAGCGGGCCGAGAGTCTTCTTTCCGCAGCAGACAAAGTCCTTTCGGAGATTCAGTCATGATCGGCAGTCAACTCCTGCCAGTACTTGCGCGCCGCATCGAAATGGCGGTGCAACAGCAAGGCCACCGTTCATCTGGAGGTGAGGTGGAAGGCTTCGCCTTGGTGCTTGAGGACTTGACTGCAGTGGCACAGCCGGTTGAGGAGGATGGCTGTGAGGATGACAGAGAAAAGGCCCCGCTTCCAAAGACTGAGAGCGAAGCACGTCCAGAGGCCATGAACCCCGGAAGCGTACCGCTTTCGCCGCCGCATGAGGGAACGGCACAATGCGGGTTTTTGCGGCCCGCCAGCATGCCGCTGTCACTCACCGGGGTGATCATGAATTCAGCAGAGCGCCCTGCGCCGCCCGAAGAGGCAGAGCCTAAGGCGTATGCTGAACTGCCGGTTGGTCAATTCCACAAGAGCGACGGCGGCGAAAGTCCCCCTGTTTTGATGAGCCGCGATGCAGAGCGAGTCTTCATTCAACTCACAGAAGGTGAGGGCGCAAACCAGAGTGGCAAAGCGGCGGCACCGGCCTTGCCTCATCAAGAAGAGTCTTCCGCCGCAACGGAAGTGGCGTTCACCTTGGTAAGAGTACAAGAGGCGGAGGTCATCCCTTATCCATCTCCTGCCATTCAGATCATGGCTGCAATCAATGCCGAAGCGCCACACAGCGGAAGCCCATCCGGAATGCCTTCTGCCCCGCAGCCGGCACAATTCAGCAGTCCTGAACTTCCATCACCCTCGGATGTAAAGGCGCTCCGTCTCAAGCTCCAACCCGAAGAGCTGGGTGAAGTTGAAGTGACGATCAGGCGGGTAGGGCTTCAAACCAAGGTGACGATCACAGTTGCAGGAAAAGCCTCCGCAGATGCCGTCAGCAAGGACAAGAGCATACTCGAGGAGCGCCTCAGCAACCTCTTCAACCCCGGCACTGGCGCGGCACTGTCCTTCAACATGGAAATCCGCGATGCCAGTGCCGGCCAGGAACAGAGCCCGATGGCCAGCGGAGGAGAGGGGTTCTCGGGAACTGCGCTGCCGGACAGCCGCGGCTCCAGCCGGGAAGACCGGCCTGATCGTCAACATCAACCGCTGATGAGAGCAGGAGATGAGCGTGAAAGTGAGAACAGGGATGTATCACCTGCTTCTGGCGGCGATCGTATCGTCTAGCATTGGCGCGACTTCCTTCGCTGCCCCCCCGAACATCTGCGAGCGTGAGATGTTTTCGGCAGCCGCGGCAGAACAGGTTCCGCTCGGTGTGCTCTATGCCATTGGGCTTACGGAGACGGGAAGGAAGGGGTCTCTCCACCCCTTTGCGCTGAACATCGAAGGCAAATCCGTGTTTGCGGCATCAGAGACAGAAGCGCTGGAGGCCTTTGCCAAGGCGCGCCGGAAAGGCCAAAAGCTTATCGACCTCGGCTGCATGCAGATCAATCACCACTATCACGGACGAGAATTCGAGTCTGTCGCAGCCATGCTGGAGCCAAGACGAAATGTCCGATATGCCGCGCGTTTCCTAAAGGAACTCAGGGCGCGCGAAGGCAACTGGACGATGGCCGTGGCCCGCTATCACGCCGGTCCCAACAACGACCCGGCCCAAAAGCGTTACATCTGCGCTGTCATCCGAAATCTGGTGGCGACAGGATTCGGCGCCTGGACTCCCGAGGCACGCAAATTCTGCAGGTGACGGCGTCAGTCCGGCACAAGACTGGTGATGCAGAGTCACCAAACTCGAATGTAATGGGAGGTGACGATGAGCCTGTATGGCGTGATGAGAACCGGTGCATCGGGCATGAATGCCCAGGCCGCTCGGCTGTCGTCCGTGGCAGACAACGTCGCCAACGTCAATACGACCGGATACAAGGCCGTCTCCAGCCAATTCTCGACACTCCTCCTGTCAAATGCAGATAGTGACTACGAGAGCGGGTCTGTGCTGACGAAGGTACGTTACCACATTGGCGCCCAGGGCGGCCTCACCACGACATCTTCAGCGACTGACCTCGCCATCAGCGGCAATGGTTTCTTCCTCGTGTCCGACGGCGAGGGATCGCCCTATCTGACGCGCGCGGGCTCCTTCATTCCTGATGATGACGGCGATCTCGTCAACGCCGCGGGCTTCAAGCTTTTGGGCTACAGAGTCGATTCCACAGATCCCGAGAACCTTGGTGAGCTGTTGCCCGTCAACATATCAACTACTGCTTTGACGGCCACGCCGTCGTCCAGCGGCAATCTCAGAGCCAACCTCCCCTCGGCTGCTGCAGAAGTTGCGCTGGGCAATCTCCCCTCGGGAAACACAGCGAGTGCCCAGTTCTCTGCCAAGACCTCCCTGACCGTGTTCGATTCCCTCGGGTCTGAGGTGAAGCTGGACGTCTACTATACGAAATTCGATGATAGCACCTGGGAGATGGCGATCTTCGACAGTAGGGCCGCGTCTCAGTCCGGAGGTTTTCCCTATACTTCTGGCCCACTCGCCACCGAAGACCTCAACTTCGGTACGAATGGCAATTTCGTACCAGGGCAGGCAGACCAGATAACCTTCACCGTGCCTGGCGGCATCGGCCTCACATTGAATATTGGCGGAACCACACAGCTCGCGGCGAATTTCAACGTCCTGTCCGCCACAGCCAATGGTTCGCCCGCAGGAAGACCAGAGAGAATTGAATTCGCCAAGGATGGATATGTCTATGCAGTTGCTAAGTCCGGCACCCGCGTTCCCATCTTCCGGATCCCGCTTGGGCAGGTGACAAGCACCGATAATCTGACGCCGCTGACAGGCAATGTCTATTCTGCATCCGCGACGTCAGGGGCGATCAGCATCGGGTTCAGCCAGTCGGACGGGCTCGGTGACATCATGTCCGGCTCACTTGAGCAATCGACCGTCGATCTTGCAGGCGAACTGACGTCCATGATCGACGCCCAGCGAAGCTATACCGCCAATTCCAAGGTCTTCCAGACCGGGGCCGAGCTGATGGACGTTCTGGTGAACCTGAAGAGATAATCCCAACTGATGGCGGCATGAGGCCCCAGCGATGGCAAGTATTTCCTCTGCACTGAACCTTGCTCTCGCGGGGCTCTCCGTTTCCGCCGCGCAGTCAGCGCTGGTGGCCCGCAACGTCACCAATGCGGGAGACGAGAACTATACCCGCAAGACCGCGGAATTGCAGACACTGCCTGGTGGTGCGCCGATGGTATCTGCCATTCGCCGCAACACCGACCGCCAGTTGCTCGACAAGCTTCTCTCATCCAGCAGCGATGCCGAGGGAAAACAGGTCATCTTCGACTCACTGTCACGTATGAGCGGCCTTTCTGGCGATCCGCAGGACGCAGGCTCGATCGCTGCCGGCGTGGGGGCGATGCAGACAGCGCTCCGTGCCCATGAGTCCAATCCCGCCAGCGTGATACTCGGGCAAAATGCCCTCGAAGCCGCCCGCACCCTGACGGAGAGACTCAACCGGGCTTCAGGCGAAGTCACGCTCATTCGATCCGAGGCTGACGCTGCAATGGTAGGTTCAGTCGAACGCATCAACAATCTGCTGGCGCAGTTCAAGGTGGTGAATGACGGCGTCGTCCGCGGCCAGGGCACTGCGGCAGAACTCGCCGAAACGCTCGACCAGCGCGATGCAATTCTCAGGCAGCTATCCGCGGAGCTTGGCATCCGCACAGCGGTACGGCCCAACAATGACATACTGATCTATGCTGAGGGCGGTGCAGTGCTCTTCGAGTCGAGCCCTCGCAGTGTCAGCCTCGCATCCACGCAACCTCTGCCGCCCGGCACTTCAGGACATGCGGTGCTGATCGATGGCGTGGCGGTCACAGGAGAAGGGGCACCCATGCCCCTCTCTGGCGGAAAGCTTGCGGCATACGCGCAGGTCAGAGACGTATCAGCGCCCCGCTTTTCCGCCCAACTTGACCAGATCGCCGCAGGCCTCATCAACAGTTTCGCCGAGCGCAATACAACTGTTCCGGGATCCTTGCCCGATCGCGAAGGCCTCTTCCTGGGCGGCGGAGACGGACTGCCGCCGCTGACAAATCCGCCCGCGGGCCTTGCCGCCTGGCTCAGCATCAATGCGCTGGCTGATCCGCAGCAGGGCGGTTCAGTGACGTTGTTGCGCGATGGCGGTTTCGGCGGGCCAGCCTACGTCTCGAACAGCCTCTCCCAACCGGGTTACCAGGGCCGCATCGCCGAACTTGCCGATGCGATCGATACGGTGCGGAACTTCGGTCAGGCCTCTGGGATCGGCGGCTCCGTCACTTTGAAGGCCCTGAGCGTACAGTCTTCCGCATGGGTTGAGGCGGCCCGCCAGGGAGCTCAGAAGTCATTGGACTTCGCCAAGGCCATTCAGGCACGGGCGGACGAGTCGCTGGCGCGGATCAGCGGCGTGAGCATTGACCAGGAGATGGCAGCCTTGCTCGACCTCGAAAAGAGCTACCAGGCTTCAGCCAAGGTCATGGCGACCGTCGATGCCATGCTGGCCGCTCTGATGGAGGCCGTGCGCTGATGACAAGGCTGGATCCGATCTCCTCCAGACTCCTATCACAAATTCCGCGCCTCAGCATCGCGGAAGGCCAGATGCGCCTTGCCGAGGCTCAGCGCGAAGCAACGACCGGCCGCCACGCCGACATGGGCCTGGCTCTTGGCTCGCGCATCGGGTCCACCCTTACACTGAGGCTCGAGCTCGATGCCGTGACGAGCGATGTAGAGCGGGCAAAGCAGGCTTCCATCCGCGCAGGCGTCACACAGGCATCCTTCTCAGCACTCACTCAACTGGCGAAAGACTTTCAGTCCATGCTGGGCGGTGCGCGAACCGCCCATGACGGCATGAGGCTGGCGGGCCAGACCGCGCGCGTATCGCTCGACGCGCTCCAGAACACACTATCCACGACCTATGACGGGCAGTACATCTTTGGCGGGCTGATGACGGAGTCCGCTCCGCTCACACCCTATCACTTGGGGCCGCGCCAGGCGGTCATCGACGCCTTCACGACAAGCTTTGGCTTTCCGCCGTCCGATCCAGCGGCGTCTGCCTTGTCGGCAAATGACATTGAAGGATTTCTCGACGGAGCCTTTGCAGATCTTTTCACGGATGCCCAGTGGTCATCCACCTGGTCGTCGGCATCCGAGGATGGTCCGGTGTTCCGGTTGAGTTCGGGGGGTATGATCGACCTTCAGGCCAGCGCCAACGCCTCCTTTGCGCGGAGCATGTCCCAGGCCTTGGCGATGATCGAGGTGCTCGGAGAGAGCCGCGTCGGGCGCGATGCATTCCAGGCCGTGGCTGACCGGGCATTGGCGCGGATCTCCGAAGCACAATTGCAGATCGGCATGGAACAAGCACGGATTGGCACCGCAGAGAGCCGGTTGAAACTGGCAAGCCAGTCCCTTGATGCGTCGAAGGTTAAGCTGCAGACGGCGATTCAGGCGCTGGAGGGTGTGGATACCTATGAGGCGGCTACGCGTGTGAACCTGCTGATGACGCAACTCGAGAGTTCCTATGCCCTTACAGGGCGCATCAACAGACTAAGCCTGCTCTCCTACATCTGAGAGACAGCGGGAAACGGGGAAGACGGCTGATGTACGAAGCAACCTACCGGGCGATGCTTGAAGAGACGACGGAGCAGATCCGCGAGAACGAGAAGCGCGCCTTCGACAAGGCAATCGCACTGCTGAAGACCGCGCAGATGGCCGGGCGCGGCAGCCGGGAGTCGGCGGAAGCACTCCTGTTCGTAAATCGTCTTTGGGTGGTCCTGCTCGAAGATCTGGCGGATAGCGAGAACGGCCTTCCTGATTCACTCAAGGCAAGCCTCATATCGATTGGCATCTGGGTGCTGCGCCGTACGGAAGAGATTCGTCAGGGCGGCGCCGAGGACTTCGCGGCACTGATCGAGATTTCTGAATCAATCAGAAAGGGACTGGGAAACCACTAGCATGTTCATACACCTGAAGCGCGGGGAGAAGCTCTACGTCAATGGCGCAGTGCTGAGGGTCGACAGACGAACTTCCTTGGAATTCCTGAATGACGTGACTTTCCTGCTCGAGAACCACGTGATGCAGGCGGAAGACGCGAAAACTCCTGAACGGAAGCTCTACTTCGTCGTGCAGAGCATGCTGATGGACCCGGTCAACGCGGGGATGACGGCTGAACTCTATAAGCACCTCTCCTTCCGCACCAAGCAGCAGATAGCAGACGAGACGCTCCAGCAGCAGATCGACAGTGCGGACCAGAAAGTTGCGGAAGGGCGCTATTTCGATGCGCTCAAGATCCTCAGAGGATGCTTCACGAAGGAGAAGCTGAGCCTCTCCGAAGGCGAGGAGGCCGCATGATGACGAGCGTTCCTGCAACGAGTTCCATTGTCTCCCCTGCACGGCAGGCCAATCCCGATGCCGCGAAGAGCACGCTCGACTACAATGCCTTTCTCCGCCTTTTCATTGCACAGATGAAGAACCAGGATCCAATGAAGCCCAATGATCCGGCGCAGACATTGTCGCAGCTTGCCAGCTTCTCCAATGTGGAACAGTCGATCAAGCTGAACGAGAAGCTCGACAGCCTGGTTTCGTCAGCCTCCGCGACGCTCGCCGCAACGATGGTCGGCAAGAATGTCAGCAGTCTCAATGGCTCAATCTCTGGCGTTGTGACCGCGGTGGAGAACGGCTCTCAAGGTCTCATCGCTGTTCTGGATGGCGGTAAGCGGCTTGCCTTGTCTGGCGGTTACAAGATAACCGGCACATGAACGAAGCCGATGCATTGAAGCTCGTGCAGGATGCACTGTGGGCCGTGATCGTCGGGTCCGGCCCAGCGGTGGGAGCGGCGACACTGGTGGGCGTCGTTATCGCACTTATACAGGCGTTGACCCAGGTGCAGGAGGCTACGCTCACCTTCGTTCCGAAGATCCTCGCGATCTTTGCGGCCCTTCTGCTTCTGGCTCCAGTCGCGGCAGCCCAGCTGATGAGCTTCACCGAGCAGGTCTACGCACATATCGCGACCGGCTTTTGAGCCCGTTCGGCACCACTCGTCTGAGTCTGTTTCGAATGCATCACCATGTCTGATGTGACAAAGATTCCACCCTTGCAAGCGCAAGGCCTGATGACATCCAATCGCGACGTTGGGTTCGCCATCGGCGTGATTGCGATTGTCATCGTGCTTTTTCTGCCCATTCCACCCTTCCTCCTTGACATGGGATTGGCGCTATCGATCTCTCTCTCGGTGGTGATCCTCATGGTCGCGCTGTGGATCCCCCGGCCGCTGGATTTCTCGGCCTTTCCCACCGTGCTCCTGATCGCCACGATGCTTCGTCTGGCTCTCAACGTCGCCACAACGCGCCTCATCCTGGCGCATGGCCACGAGGGTCCAACGGCTGCGGGCCATATGGTGGGAGGGTTTGCGAAGCTGGTCATGGCCGGTGACTTTGTCATCGGCGTCATCGTCTTTCTCATTCTCATCACCATCAACTTCGTCGTCATCACCAAGGGCGCCACACGCATTGCCGAGGTGGGTGCGCGTTTCACGCTCGACGCCATTCCCGGAAAGCAGATGGCGATTGATGCAGACCTGTCAGCTGGCCTAATCGACGAGAAGGAGGCCCGGCGCAGGCGGTCCGAACTGGAGCAGGAGAGCGCCTTCTTCGGCTCGATGGATGGTGCATCCAAATTCGTCCGTGGCGATGCGATCGCCGGCATCATCATTACGGGTGTCAACATCATCGGCGGAATCATTATCGGGATGTTCCGGCACGGTATGAGCTTCCGGGACTCCTCTGATGTCTATGTCCAGCTCTCGGTCGGAGATGGGCTTGTCACCCAGATTCCAGCACTCATCGTCTCACTTGCAGCCGGCCTGCTCGTCTCCAAGGGCGGAAACAAGGGCGCCGCACAGGAGACGATCTTTCTTCAGCTTGGTGCCTATCCTCGCGCCTTGTTTGTATCAGGCGGTCTCCTGGGGGTCCTCTCGCTCATCCCCGGTCTTCCGTTCGTGCCCTTTGCGGCACTCTCCGCCGTGGTTGTGACCGGCGCGCTCGCGGTCATGCGGCAGAATCGGCGAAGCGAGCAGGTGGCCGCCGAGAAATCACTTCAGGAGGAAGCCTCACGGAAGGAGGACGAACGGAACTCGGTGAAGGAATTGCTGCGCACCGCTGAGATCGAACTTCGCCTGGGCCGCCAGATCTCGAGCGCGATGCTGATCGCCCACGGCGAATTGGCGCACCGCGTCGGGAAGATGCGGCGCCGGTTTGCTCAGGATTTTGGCTTCGTCATTCCCGACATTCGCCTGAGCGACGACCTGTTGATACCACCCAAGAGCTATGTCATCCGCATCCACGGAACCAACGCTGCGACCTTTGAGCTCCGCCTAGGTGAACTGCTGGTTATCCCAGGGGCAAAGCCCAAGCCGGAGCTTCCCGGTGATGAGGTACGCGAGCCCGCCTTTGGCATGGAGGCCTATTGGTATCCAGATGTCTTTGCAGCCGAACTCCGATCGCTGGGACATGTGCCGGTAGACCCGATGTCCGTCATGCTCACGCATCTCTCCGAGGTCATCCGCAACAATCTCGGCACCCTCATGTCCTACAAGGACCTTCGCGCGCTCACGGACAGGCTCGACCCGGAGTACAAGCGGCTTTTGGACGAAACTTGTCCATCGCTTCTCTCATTCTCGGGTTTTCAGGCCATTCTCAAGCTTCTGCTTGCCGAACGCGTGTCGATCCGGAACTTGCACCTCATCCTGGAGGCCATCGCGGAGGTGGTACCGCATGTTCGCAAGCCGGAGATGATCGTCGAGCATGTCAGGCTTCGCCTCGCACAGCAGATTTGTGGCGACCTGGCTCAGGATGGCGTGCTCAGAATCGTGCGCCTCGGAAACCGGTGGGACATCGCCTTCATGCAAAGCCTCAAGCGCGACGCGAAGGGAGACATCATAGAGTTCGACATCGACCCTCGCCTGATCGAACAGTTTGCAGCTGAGCTGACGAGTCTCGTGAAGGGTTTTCTTGACAGGGGAGAGCAGTTCACGCTGGTCACTGCACCCGAGGCGCGCCCCTATGTTCGGCTTATCGTGGACCGGCTTTTCCCCACCCTGCCGGTTTTGTCACATATTGAGATTGCCAAGGGAGTGAAGCTCGACGTGATGGCCTCGCTATCGTGATGGCGTCCGTGGAGGATCAGCTCTTCGGGCTTTTCCTGCTGTTCTGCCGCATCGGCGGCTGCCTGCTCTTCGCGCCAGGCTTTTCCAGTCCCCGCATTCCCATGCAGGTCCGGTTATTCGCCGCTCTGGCCCTGACGGCCGCTGTCGCTCCGATCATTCACGGCCAGATAATGACGGCCCTCTCACCGGTATCCAGGGAGCAGCAGGTATACATGATCCTGTCAGAGACCATCATCGGCTCCTCGATCGGGCTCATGGCGCGGTTCTTCTTTCTCGCCCTTCAGTTTGCCGCAACGGCGATCTCCAACTTCATCGGCCTTGCAGGCATTCCTGGTATTCCACTGGAGGAAGACACAGGCTCTCCGCTCGCGACATTGGTGTCAACCGCTGCCGTAATGCTGGTCTTCACGATGGGACTTCATGTCGAACTTCTGACGGCTGTCCTTGATTCATATGGCGTGCTCAAGCCAGGGCCTCCCTTCGCGGTCCAGGCGTTGATGTCCAATATGGTGGGGGTGGTGAGCGAGACCTCAATGCTGGCCTTGCGGCTGGCGGCACCCTTTCTTGTCTATGGCGTGATCGTGAATTTTGCGCTGGGGATCGGCAACCGTTTCGCCCAGCACCTCTCGGTCTATCATGCGACGACGGGTGTCGTCATTCTCGGAGGGTTCCTGCTGCTTTACACAATATGGATCGACTGGATCGTGGTTTTCACGGACTCCTACCGGTCATGGCTCGTGCGGGGCGGGCTGTGAGTTCGAAAGCAGATCGCCTGAGCCGGTTGGCCCGGGCACAGCAAAAGCTTGTGAAAGCGATAGAAATGCAAGTGCAGCAGGCGGAGCAAAGAGCTCTTGCGCTCAGCAGGGCGGGAAAGGAACTGGACGACATGGCGGTGAGGGCAAGCTCGGAACAGCCCTCGCTCTTGCCAAAGCTGCTGCGCCGCCTCGCAGAGGTGGAGTCAAATGGGAAGCAAGCGCGGAATGCTGTTGAAGAACTCCAACTGAAGCTGCTTGCCGCGAAGTTCCGTGAGAAAGCGATTTCCAACACGACGATGATTCTGAGGGAAGCACAGCAGAGGAAGGCTGCTGAGGTGGACACGCTTGAGACAGTTCAGCTGATGACAGCGAAAGCTTCCGGCAAGCGTGATGTGTTGATCTGACCGGCATAACGATCCGGAAAATGACATATGGGCGTTTCACTTCCTTCAGATATCATCCTCGATGTCATGCGAAATGCTGACCCGGCACGCATCGAGGCAGCCGCTGGCAAGCTCAGGTCGATTGATGGTGACGGTGGTTCGACGGCCTTCGCCGGAGTGCTGAATGACGCCATGGGGGTATCGCCGCAACCCTTGGCCATGGATCACACGGTAGCAGATGGGCCCCTGGCCTCTGGCCGGGCGGATTCCCAAGGAAACTATGCAGACTTCGAACGCATGGTGCTGCGCAATCTCCTCGAGTCCCTGTTGCCCGATGCATCATCGGGGGCCTTCGGTACGGGACCGTCTGCGGGAGTCTGGCGTTCGCTGGCGGCTGATCAGCTCGCTGGCATTTATGCTGAATCCGGAGGGCTGGGCATCGCCCAGTCACTTTCAGCAGGAGAAGGCGGCAGCTTGGCGGTAACTGAACAGCAGTGGCCATACTTCAGCAACGAAAAAATTGAAGCCTTTGCTGGCTGAGTGCGGAGAGCGCGGCTGATGACCTCTATCCCTTCGACAGGAGGAAGCACCCCGAACGTGGCGATAGCTCCGGCACTTGTAAGGCTGATTGAGGTGATCGAGGAAGAGAATGCCAGTCTGTCCGAGCACAGAATTTTCTTTCATGGCGGCTTCACCGACAGGAAGAACCATGCGCTGCGGGAACTCATGGCTGCACAACGCTCTGAGGATCCAGTCCAGTCGGCTCGGGCTTGTGAACATCTCCTGCGCCGTCTCTCGGATGGATTGCGGAGGAATTCCGGGCTTCTCAAGCTTCACATCGGTGCACTGGGAGAGATAAGCGACCTGATCATCAAGGGTTTGCGGGACGCCGAGTCTGACGGTACCTATTCCCGTAACCGCCAGTTGCGGAGCTGAGGGCACTCATGTGCTGAAGCTGGTTGCAATAGGGGTCTGGATCATCCTCGTCACAGCGGGCGCCACATTCGGTTCGGTCATTCTCACAAGATCTGGCAGCACGGAAACGGCGACAGAGGAGCCGGAGCTTGGAGTCGAGGAATTGAAATCCGAGATGACCAGCGTGCCGGTCATGCGGAACGGTGAGGTCATCGGGTATCTCATTCTCCAGCTGTCTTTCGCAGCCGACCGGCGGCTGCTGGAGCAACAAAAGCTGGATCCACTCCCTTTCATGGTGGATGCGGCGTTCCGGGTGATCATCGGGAACACCGATGTGGATTTCCGTCGTTTGCGGAGCAAGGATCTCGATGAGCTGACGGCGGCCATCGCGCGTGAAGCAAATCAGAGGATCGGCGGCGAATTGGTACGCCATGTGCTGTTGCAGCAGTTGAACTTCGTGAAGAGAGAAGACATCCGCACCAACTGGATCGGCAGCGGGAATGCCTCCGAGTGATTCGGCCAGAGGCCAGGGCCCTGCGGACCTGATCCGGGATATCGGCAAAAGCAGTACGCTCACGCCTCAGACGAACCTTCAAGAACAGCAGTTGATGCGGGTTGCACGTGATCCTCTTGCCATCAGGGACATCCTCCTTCAGGGGGACATTGCTGTTGAGGAGCCGAACGTTGTCACGCTCCTGCCGGGGGAAGCAGCGATCGCGCTGGCGCACCGTATCGTGGTCGAGGGCGATGGCGGAAGGCTGAACTGGCGGCTGGGCGACATGCATTACATACGTCATGAGGCGCGTTGGCAGACGGCCGCTCAGGCGTCAGCTTTCGCCCCATCCCGCGAAGACCGCGATGAAGCGCTGGACTTGAATTCAAGCGGCGCTGAACGGGCTGGGCCATCTCGCTTCGCTTTTCTGCGTCTAACGGCTCTTTGTGTTCTTGCAATCCTTCTCTTCGTCATGCTGCGGTTAATCGACTCTTGATTTGCTGGGTGATACTGGCACGCAAGTTGCTGTGTCGATTCTTAAGAACAGGATCGGACCATGGAACACAGCGCTCTCAATACCCTCAGGATGATGTCGCGTGATGAACTGGAAAGCTTCGCGGTGAGGGCTGCCCTGCAGCTTCGTAGTGATCGCGGAGAGATCGAGGCCGCCAACGCCTTTGTTGCAGTGCTGACAGGGTTCCTGCTCGGTGCAATCGTTGCGGCTTTGGGTTTTGCCGCGGGCTTTGGACTAGGCTGATGGCGCGTCGGCGGGGATGACATGGCCCACAAAGGGCAGTTCGCGGAATTGATGCGCCATATCCATTCCGTAGCCGACGACAAACTTGTCAGGGCAGGTGAATCCCTCGAAATCAGCGCTGATATGCGCGGCCAAATGGCCAGGCTTGTGGAGGAGGACGGCGGTATACGTTCCCTTCGCTCCACGCGCCGCCAGGAGATCCTTTGCGAAGGCAAGGGTGCGTCCCGATTCGAGAATATCGTCAATCAGCAGGACGTCTCTGCCACGCACATCTGTTTCAATATCGCGCAACACGTTTACCTGGCCGGAGGACTTCGTGGACTTGCGATAGCTCGACAGAATCATGAAATCGACTTCTGGCGAAAGGCCCGCGTGATGCATGGCGCGGATGAGATCGGCCGCGAAAACGAAGCTGCCCTTCAGGATTGGCACCACAAGCAGATTGGAAGGATCGCGTGCGGCAATCGACTCCGCGATGGCGCGGACACGCGCGGCGATTTCAGTTTCGGAGAACAGGACCCCGATACGATGCCCATCAATTCGAATTTCACTCATGAGCCGTATTTGAGCCGATTTCATCTGGCCGGGCAAACCGAATTTCGACCGTATCGGCAGCTTCCGGCGGAGAGGCGACGCGGGTGACGAAGTTCCTGGCTTCACCCGGTCTCAACGAGCGCTGCCCAGTGTCGAGTGTCCACTGATAGAGTTCCTGCTCGGTGCCGGACCTCAGCCCGAAGCGTAGCCAGGGGATCTTCCGCTCGCCGGTGGAGACATTCTGGAGTTCTCCCTTGATTGCAATCACCTTCTGGCCACCAGCAATCAGGTGCTGCAACTCAACCTTTCTGATCTCGAGGCCATAGATGTTCACCTCCTTGCCCAACCAATTGTAAAGGCCGATGGTTGCGGGAGCAGCGGCGACGACCTTGTCGGGCAGGGTCAGGGCAATGGCGGCGGGGCTGGCCGCCACGAGGGCAAGCCCAAGCCAGGCTGCGATGGTGGCGCGGCGGCGGCGGCGGCGAAACTGGAAGGCTTCCTGCGCGAGGAGACTGGCCGAAACGAGTTGCTGGATTTCACCCTCAGGCGGATCAAGACGATCACTCACCGGGGGGGTTAGCCGCAGAGGTTCAACGGCTTTGGCCTCAAGCCAGCCGTGGCCACAAGCGGGACAGTGTGCAAGGCCATCGTCGGCAACGTGGAGTTCGACTTGCGAAGAGCAGGAGGGACAACGGATCATGTTTGACAGCGTACCGTGCTGAAAGAGGGGAGAATACGCGCTACGGCTTCAGTCTAACACCATTTAGGGTTAATGGCCCATTAAAGGTCGGATGGTTTAAAGGGTCCGGAACAGGAGGGCTTTGCCGTGCTGCGGCTTGAAAATGTTGGTCTGCGTTATGGAAACGGCCCGGAGATCCTAAAGGACATCAGTTTCTCCATGTGGCCTGGAGATTTCTATTTTTTGATGGGGCCGTCGGGGGCGGGGAAATCCTCGCTGCTGAAGCTTCTGTTTCTGGCGCTGAGGCCAACGCGCGGCAGCCTTCACATCTTCGGCGAGGACATCGGCACTGTCGGTCATCAGCGGATGCCGCCCATCCGCCGGAGGATCGGGGTGGTGTTCCAGGAGTTTCGCCTGCTCGACCATTTATCGACCTACGACAATGTTGCCCTGCCCTTGCGCGTTGCTGGCAAATCCGAGGCCACTTATCGGCGTGACGTCATGGACCTTCTTGAATGGGTGGGACTGGCGGAAAAGGCATCCTGCCTCCCGCCCGTACTCTCCGGGGGCGAAAAGCAGCGCGCTGCGATCGCGCGCGCCGTCATTGCCAAGCCGCAACTCCTCCTGGCCGACGAGCCGACAGGCAACGTGGATCCCGCGCTGGCCAAACGGCTCCTGCATCTTTTTCTGGAGCTCAACCGCCTCGGCACCACCATGCTGATCGCCACCCATGACAGGGCACTCGTGAAACAGGCGGAGCGTCCCGTTCTCCATCTTGAGGAGGGGGCACTGAGCCTGCAATGAAGCCGGGGCCCATCATTCCCTCCAACGCCGCATCCTTGCGTTCGCTGACCGTGACCATGGCGGTGATGAGCTATCTGGCGTGCCTGGCAATCGGCGCGCTGATCCTCGTCGAGCGTGCGGTCACGAACTGGACAAGCGCATTGTCTCAGGAGATGACGATCCAGGTTGTTCATGTGCGGGGCCAGGACGTGGCGGCGGCGGTTGAAGCGGCGCGGGCCATCGCACAGGATTTCCCCGGCGTCCGTGAAGCGGCCGTGCTACCCGAGGAGGCTGGCGCGAAGCTCCTTGAGCCATGGCTGGGAACCCGCACGCTTGAGGGACTTCCCGTCCCACGGCTCATCCGCGTGGTTCTGGATCCCGCGGCTTTCCCCGATCTCCAGGCGCTTGAACAGGCCTTGTCGCAGGTGAAGGGTGCACGTCTCGACACCCATCGCAAATGGGAAGCGGAATTGACCCGCATGGCGCGGGCACTCTCCGTTCTGTCCTATGCAATCCTCCTTCTGATCTCCGTCTCCGCCGTGGCCATCGTCATTTTCGCGACCCGGGCCGTGCTGCAGGCAAACCGGCCGATCGTCGATCTCCTGCACCTCGTCGGTGCACGTGACAGCTACATCGCCCGGCAAATTGACGGACGCTTCCTGCGGACTGGAATGCTGTCGGGCTTCATCGGTGTTGCCATGGGGCTCCTGTCCTTCCTGCTTCTTGGCTTGTCGGGGGGCAGCGGCGTTGCAGCGGCAAGCCACAGCCTGCTGTTCGCGGCGCCTGATGTCGCGGTCTGGAGTTACGCCTTTCTGTTCACGGTGCCCGTGGCGGCCACACTGATCTGCCTGATCACGGCGAGGATCACGCTGATGCGCCGGCTGGGAGTGGTCACGTGATCTATATCCGCTCCATCGTCTTCAACGTTGTCTTCTACGTGAATCTCATCCTCTTCCTGGTGCTTGGATCGGGATTCTATTTCACGCCCCGGAAATGGTCGATCAGGGCATTGCAGACCTGGGCCAGAACCTCTCTGTTCCTGCTGCGGGTGATTGCTGGAACGAGGATCGAGGTTCGCGGACGGGACAACATTCCGCAGGGGCCCTGCCTCGTTGCGGGAAAGCATCAATCCTTCTGGGAAACCTTCGCCATTCTCCCTCTGCTCGACGATCCGGCGATGGTGCTGAAGAAGGAATTGACGCTCATCCCGTTTTTCGGATGGTTCATCCACAAGTTCCGCATGATACCTGTCGAGCGCTCGGCGGGAACCCAGGCCTTGCGTGGCCTCATCGCCAAGGCGGAGCAGGCCGTGTCGGAAGGCCGGCAGGTCGTGATCATGCCGGAGGGAACGAGACGGGCGCCGGATGATCCGCCCGACTACAAACCAGGTGCGGCAGCGGTTTATGGCAAGCTGATGGTTCCCTGTGTGCCCTTCGGGCTGAATTCGGGACTGTTCTGGCCCCGCCGCCGGTTCTTGCGGCGGCCTGGCACGATCATCATCTCCTTCCTGCCGCCGATCCCGCCTGGTCTTCCGAGAAAGGCGTTTCAGGCCCGCCTGGAAGATGCAATCGAAACCGAAACCGCGACTCTCGTGAGGGAAGGCCGCGAGCGGGTCTAAGCTGTATCCCGGCCGGGCCTTGGCGTACAAATAGAGAACAAATACTCGACTCTCTGGTATTGCCGCAGTAACATCCTGCCAGTTTCGGAGGATCAGCGATGGATGATGCCGTCCGCCACGCCCTTGATGCCATTTCGCACGGTATCTGGGACATGAAGTACAGGTTCAAGCCTGCCTCGGAGGCTGGTTTGGAGCGCTCGATCGAAGATAGCTGGCGAAGGGTCGCCACTGCCATTGCGGCAGCGGAAAAGCCGGAACATCGCCAGGATTGGACGGAGAGGTTTTTCGGCATACTGCAGGATTACCGTTTCCTGCCCGCGGGACGAATACTGGCGGGTGCGGGAACGGGCCGTCAGGTCACGCTTTTCAACTGCTTCGTCATGGGCCGGATACCTGATTCGCTGGAGGGAATCTTTTCCCAGCTCAAGGAGGCTGCCCTGACCATGCAGCAGGGTGGCGGCATCGGGCATGATTTCTCCACCCTCCGTCCGCGTGGCGCAGAAGTGAAGGGGGTGGGCGCGGATGCCTCGGGACCCATCAGTTTCATGGAGGTATGGGATGCCATGTGCAAGACCATCATGTCCGCCGGCATGCGCCGGGGCGCGATGATGGCAACCCTGCGCTGCGACCATCCGGACATCGAGGACTTCATCTCCGCCAAGCGCCAGGCGGGGCGTCTGCGGAACTTCAATCTCTCCGTCCTGGTCACTGACAGTTTCATGCAAGCCGTGAAGTCCGATCAGAGCTGGCCACTTGTGTTCGAGGGCCGCACATTCCGCGAAATTCCTGCCAGGCGGCTGTGGGACCAGATCATGCGGGCAACCTATGACTATGCGGAGCCCGGCGTCATCTTCATCGACCGTGTGAATGCCGAGAACAATCTTGCCTATTGCGAGACGATCGGCAGCACCAACCCCTGTGGAGAACAGCCGCTTCCGCCTTACGGTGCCTGCCTGCTGGGATCGGTCAATCTGACCCGCTTCATCGCTGACCCCTTCGGCGGACATGCGCGGCTCGACGAAGGGGCACTCGCTGAAACCGCTGCGGTGGCGGTTCGGTTCATGGACAATGTCATCGATGTTTCGAACTATCCACTGCCGCAACAGCGTGAGGAGGCCTTCGCCAAGCGGCGCATCGGCCTTGGCATCACTGGCCTCGCGGATGCGCTGGTGATGTGCGGGCTCACCTACGGAACACCAGAGGCCGCCGCCACGGCTGAACGTTGGATGGCTGTTATCGAACGCACCGCCTACAAGACAAGCATTGGCCTCGCCCAGGAGCGGGGACCGTTTCCACTGTTTGACACCCGGCAATTCGGCAAGACCGGACATGCCTCAAGGCTCCCATCCGCTTTGCGCGACGAGATCGGACGGCACGGGATACGCAATGGACTTTTAACATCCATCGCACCGACGGGGACAATCTCTCTCCTGGCCGGCAATGTTTCAAGCGGCATCGAACCCGTCTTCAGCATCCGCTATGGCCGCAAGGTGTTGCAGGGCGATGGAACCACGCGCACCGAGACTGTGACGGATTACGCCGCAGCACTGTGGTGGCGCATGAAGGGTGAGGGTACGGAACTCCCGCCGGCACTGGTGACCATGGAACAACTGACGCCTTCTGCCCATCTCGCCATGCAAGCGGCTGTCCAGAAGCACGTCGACAGTTCGATATCGAAAACAGTGAATATTCCGGAAGATCTTCCCTTCGAGGCTTTCAAGACGGTCTATGAGGAGGCCTATGATCTGGGCCTCAAGGGTTGCACGACATTCCGGCCGAACAAGGTCACCGGCTCCGTTCTTTCAAGCGGGCCGGACAAGCCGAAGGCGCCCGAGGAACACCCTGAGCCGGTGCGCCAGCGCGAAGAGGTGCTGAGCGGGTTTTCCTACAAGCTCAAGTGGCCAGAGACGGATCATGCGATTTACATCACCATCAACGACATCGTGGAGAATGGCCGCCGCCGCCCCTTCGAGATCTTCATCAACTCGAAGAACATGGAACATTATGCATGGACCGTCGGCTTGACGCGCATGATCTCCGCCGTGTTCCGGCGCGGGGGCGATGTATCGTTCGTGGTGGAGGAACTCAAGGCGGTGTTCGATCCCCGCGGAGGCCAGTGGATGGGCGGACGGTATGTGCCGAGCCTGCTCGCCGCCATCGGCGCGGTGATCGAACGGCACATGAGTAATACCGGCTCCTCCGGTGAGGAGCAGGAACGGCGCTTTTCGATCGTCGAGAAGGACGGTGAGAGACAGCTCGCCTGCCCTCGTTGTGGCGGGCGCTCCCTCATCTTCCAGGAGGGCTGTGCCACCTGCCTGTCCTGCGGGTTTTCGAAGTGCGAGTGAAAACGTCTTGACAAGAGGAGTAAATGTTCTATATTTGTTCTCATGATGCAAGGCGATCCCCTCTCTGCCACTCTCCCCGATGACTCAGGCCTCAGAGAACGCTTCTGGTACTGGCGCGGCGCTTCTGGCCGCCGCTACATCCACTCGATCTACCGGCGGGAACTCTGCCCGCCGGTTCCAGGCGCGGTTTTCGTGATCGTCAGCCTGCGGGGCGGCATACGCCGCGCGATGAGTGTTGGCCGCTTCCCGTCCGAGACGGCATCGGCAAACGCCGTTCCAGGGGCCGAGTTCTCCGACGAGGAGGAGATTCACGTCCACCTCCTCGCACGCGAAGAGAATGCCGCCGAGCAGGTGCTCGGAGATCTCCAGGCTGCAATGAACACCGTTCCGGCCGCAAGGCCCGAGCCACGCCCCACGTTCAGGGCCGTTCAACTCGAATTGCTGGCCGCCTGAGGAGAAAGCCTGTTTGCAAGGCGTTCAAGCATCGGGTCGTGGATCTTCATGGCGCGCAGATGGTCCACAGTGCTGAGCACATAATCGATGCAATGGCCCGAGATGCCGCGCCCCCGCGTGACGTGCTTCACGAGGTCCTCGTCTCCCAGAACGCCGGCATATTGAACGTGTGTCCTGTCGACGACATAGGTTGTCGCTTCGGCGGTGATTCCGGCTGAAAGCAGACGAACGGTCTTGCGTTTTTCCACATAGACCGAGGTGACCTGCTCGCGGGCACGGAGATAGGCGATGGTGGCGTCCCACTGTTGCGGCGCGATCTGGAACGCCATCCCATGGCATGAGCCGCCACGGTCGAGCCCCAGAACGAGCCCTGGCTGTTCCGGCGTACCGCGATGGACATATGAATAGACGCAGAGGCTGCGATGACAGCCGTGGACCAGGGCCGGTTCGCTGCGGAGGAAATCGAAGCCGGGCCGCCACATGAGCGAACCATAGCCAAAGATCCAGAACTGCTCCATTCTGCGGACCTGACTAACGCGAATGACCGCCCGAGATCAAATGCCGAATTCCACCACCCGCTCGTGGAGCATGTTTCTGCCTCTGGCAGCGGTGCTCCTGCTGTCCCTGCTGTGGTCAATCTACTGGTTCGTGGCCTCCGGCATCGCTCAGACGCGCTTTGCCGAGGAGCGGACCCGTCTCGCCGCGCAGGGCCTCACCCTCACCTGCGCAGAGGAGGATTGGGGCGGCTACCCGTTTCATTTCGAGCTCACCTGCGTCTCACCCGTGCTGAAACGGGAGAACCAGGCGGAAATCGCATCATCGCGTGTTCTGCTCACCGCACTGGCCTATGCGCCCTGGCAGGTCGTTGCCCTGCTCGACGGACCCAGCACCATCACTGCAGAACGCGTTCCACCAATGACTGCGGAGCACCAGAGGATCATCGCAGCCATCACCTTCGACGATGACTGGAAGCCGAAGCTGTCCGCAGAGATCCCGACGGTGTCGATTCCCGAGCATGGCTCGGCGGACAAGGTGATGTTGCACACCCGGCCCTCCCCGCAAGGGGGAACGGATGTCGCACTCTCCGCAAGGAATGTGAAGGTCCAGCGGCCCGGCACGCCTCTCATCGCAATTGGCGAAGGCGAGTTCACGGGGACACTCTCCGGCATGACGCTCACGGTCCAACGCGTGGCACTCCAGCAGAATGCCGTGCGTTACTGGGGATCGGGGACACTGGAGCTTGATGCGCAGAACCGGCCCTTGGGCAAGCTCGACACAGAGACCAATGACCTCGATGGCCTGCTCGCACTTCTCGAGCCACATCTTCAGATCACGCCAGAAAACAAGGCGGGGCTTCGCGCGATTCTGGGGCTGCTCGGCAATGAGGCAAAGGCCCCGCTCATCGCCAAGGACGGCGCGCTCTATCTCGGGCCCTTCAAGATCAGCGAGATCAAGCCGCTCTACTGAGACTTGGGAACGCCACGGCCAAAGTCGGGTGCGGCCGTGTCCTGGCCCGCAGCGATGATGCCGCGGCGGATCTGGCGGGAGCGCGAGAAGATGTTGAACAGCGTGTCCCCATCACCCCAGCGGATGGCCCGCTGCAAGGCGGACAGGTCTTCGGAGAAGCGGCCGAGCATTTCGAGCACGGCCTCCCTGTTGTTCAGGAACACGTCGCGCCACATGGTGGGATCTGACGCGGCGATGCGGGTGAAGTCGCGGAAGCCGCCGGCCGAATACTTGATAACTTCGGAGGACGTCACCTCTTCGAGATCCGCAGCGGTCGAGACGATGTTATAGGCAATCAGATGCGGCAGATGGCTGGTGATCGCCAGCACGAGGTCATGGTGCTCGGGCGTCATGGTCTCGACGTTGGAGCCGCAGGCCCGCCAGAAATCCGCCAGCCGTTCCACCGCTGCTGCATCCGCATCCGGAAGCGGTGTGAGAATGCACCAGCGGTTGATGGAGAGTTCGGCAAAGCCGGACTCAGGCCCCGATTGCTCCGTGCCGGCGATCGGATGGCCCGGAATGAAATGCACGCCCGAAGGCACATGGCCCACAACATCCCGCACCACTGCCGCCTTGACCGAGCCCGCATCCGTGAGGATGGCGCCGGGCCTCAGCACGGGCGCAATCTCTTCCGCCAGCCCGCCATAGGTGCCGACCGGGGAGCACAGGATCACGAGATCGGCGCCATCGGCGGCCTGCCGCGCGGTCGGGAATACGCGATCGGCAAGACCGAGCTCCGCGGCCTTGGCGCGGGTTGCTGCGCTGCGTGCAAAGCCCGTGATCTCGCCTGCGAGTTTCTTGCGGCGCATGGCATGGGCCAGCGATGAGCCGATGAGCCCGATGCCGATGAGGGCCACGCGCTGGAACATCACACTCATGACATGAAAGCCTTCAGGCAGGCCACCAGGCCGCGGTTGGCCTCTTCCGTCCCGACGCTGATGCGTAAAGCACCTGGCAAGCCATAGGCATCCATGCGGCGCACCAGGAAGCCGTTCTCCTGAAGATAGGCATCGGCGGCATGGGCATTGCGGTTCACAGCGGCGGGGAAATGCACCAGCACGAAATTGCCGACACTCGGCGTCACGTTGAGTCCGAGGCCTGAGAGTTCGCCCGAAAGCCACGGCAGCCAGGTGTCGTTATGGGCGACGGCGCGCTCAACGAAGTCATGGTCCGCCAGCGCCGCGGCACCCGCGGCAATCGCCGGCCCGCTGATGTTGAAGGGACCGCGCACACGGTTCAGCACGTCCGCCACATGCGCCGGGCAATAGGCCCAGCCGAGCCGAAGTGCTGCAAGCCCGTAAATCTTGGAGAAGGTCCGCGTCATCACGACATTGGCAGAGGTGGCAACAAGTTCGAGGCCCGCCTCATAGTCATTGCGGCGGACATATTCGGCATATGCCGCATCGAGCACGAGCAGCACATTGCCGGGCAGCCCCGCATGCAGGCGTTTCACCTCGCTGAAGGGAAGATAGCGGCCCGTCGGATTGTTGGGATTGGCCAGGAACACCATGCGTGTCCTGTCCGTGATTCGCGCCAGGATGGCATCCACATCGGCGAGGTAATCCTTCTCAGGCGCCACCACGGGCGTCGCGCCATTGGACTGGATGGCGATCGGATAAACAAGGAAGCCATAATGGCTGTAGATCGCCTCATCGCCGGGACCCAGATAGGCATGGGCCAGCAACTGCAGCAATTCGTCCGAGCCCGCACCGCACACGATGTTTTCGGCCATGAGGCCGTAACGGCTGGCAATCGCGGCCCTGAGCTGCGTGGCTGAACCGTCGGGATAAAGCTCCAGCGCGTCGGCCACGGCCTTATAGGCAGCGATGGCCTTGGCACTGGCGCCGATGGGGGATTCATTCGAGGACAGCTTGTGAACCTTCGCATCCTTCGCGCCGCTCTTGCCCGGCACATAGGCCGAGATCTCGAGAATGCCAGGCTTGGGGATCGGCTGGGAGGAACGGGAATCTGTCATGTTGATACCTTGATGGGGCGCGGGCAGCGCCCGGCAACGGAGGCACCTGGACTGCGCGCCAGATGGTCATGAAGCAAGGGATCTTCTCCACCGAGGAAGCCCGGCAGGCTCGCCAGCGTGAAGCGGCCGGAAACCGCCTGCCAGAGAACCGGGAACGGCAGGGACGCGCCTTGAGGACAGAGGATGAGTGTCTCGTCATCGCCGCTCGCCTGGGGCTCGGCATGGCCGAACACGAGAAATTGCGGCAGGCTCCCGCCGGAGAGCACCGGCAAGGTGCCGATCACGCTGGGAGACCCCTTCGCACCCGGGGAGAATGCATCGGCCCAATCAGAACCGATGCCCAGGATGGCGACATCGCCCTGCGCGGTGCGAAGTGCATCAACGGCACCAGCGGCAGAGCCATGCACAGCGACCGTCATGCCGCAGAAATGCTGGCCGATGATCAACCGGCTCACGGGATCATGGCCCAGTTCCTTGTCCAGATGCAGGGTGACGGGCGCCTGGAGCTGGGCTGAGGCGGACAGGATGACCCGCCAGAGCCTCACCAGCACATCAGGGGGAACCGCTCCCCCTGCCCTGCCGATGAGCCGCCGCAGCATCATCGCCTCACGGGCAGGCCGGAAGGGCGAAGCGGCAATCGAACCGTCATGGGTCTTAGTGGCCTTGACCCGCCCCGTAGCCGCGAAGCGCCGCTCCAGCAGCTGAAGGATCTCGTCGTCAATCGAATCGATTTCCCGCCTGATGGCTTCCAGCGCCTTATCCGGAGGGGGGGCAGTCATTCGTTCGTCGGGCTCGCGTGGCATTGGGACGGCTGCCGGGGGTGCCGCCGCGGCGGGCTATTCATAGGCGCCAATCCAGGAATTGCAATCATATCCTATGGATCGGCCGGCATGCGCCGGGTGGTGGGCACGGGTGACAGGGCGGGACGCGTGCGGGGAGAAAGCCGCCGGGTGCGCTTGCCGGAGGCCACCGCATAGACCTGCTTCACCGCCTCGACGATGATGACGCCGGACAGCGCGGGCATCAGCCGGGAGCCCAGCCCCTCGATGGCGGGTGCCGCGGACAAGACCGCGCTCCGGGTGGACGGCGGGAAATACAGCGCATAGGACCAGGACACGACGGAGAACTGGCTTTCCCTCAACAGGCCGGACAGTTGGGGACGGGAAAAGGGTTGGCCATAGCCGAAGGGCGAGGTGTCGAAGCGCGCCCAGACGCCGCGGCGGTTCGGCACGACAAGAAACAGCCTGCCCTGGGGGGCGAGAACACGCCAGATTTCCCGCAGCATCTCCTGTGGCGCGTCGGTAAGCTCAAGGCCATGCACGACGAGAGCAACATCCACCACGCTTTCGAGCAGGGGCAGGTCGCATTCATCCACCAGTGCCGACTGAACCGCACCCTCCTCCGGCCAGCGGAACACGCCCTGCCGCGCCATCATGAAGGCCAGCTGTGTTTCGGCATTGGGCAGGCAGTCCGACAGATAGGGCATGGCATAACCCAGCCCCATGACGCGGCCGGCGGCGAGCCCGGCAAGGCGCGGCCTCAGCCTGCCTGCCAGTGAGCGCCGTGTAGCCAAGCCGAGTCGGCTGCCGTAGAACTCCCTTAGGTCAACGATATCCATCAGGATCCTGACGAGGTCCCGGGTGTCCAGGGGTCATTCCATTCGAAGCAGAAGGTCATTCTCCCATGCCGCATCTTGCGTTCCATCCATTCATCTGCCGTTCGGACAATTATGGACTACTGGTGCATGATCACAAGTCCGGTGCGACGGTCAGCGTCGATGCGCCCGACGCCGCGGCAATCGAACAGCAGCTCGGCGGACTCGGCTGGCGGCTCACCCACATCTTCACAACCCACCACCATGACGATCATGTGGAAGGCAATCTGGCGCTGAAACAGAAGTTCGGCTGCACCATCATCGGGCCCCGGGCCGAGGCTGACCGGATCCCCGGCATCGACACGCAAGTCGCGGGCGGCGAAAGCTTCAGCTGGGCCGGTCAGGAGGTCCAGGTCATGGACTGCCCAGGCCACACCAAGGGACACATCGCCTTCTACATGCCTGCCGAGGATGCGGTCTTGGCGGCAGATACGCTGTTCTCGCTCGGCTGCGGACGGGTGTTCGAGGGAACGATGGAGGAGATGTACCGCTCGGTCAGCCAGTTCGGGGCGCTTCCCCCCTCGACCAGGCTCTATTGCGGCCATGAGTATACCCAGTCGAATGCCCACTTCGCGCTCTCCGTCGAACCGTCGAACGCAGCACTGCAGCAGCGCGCGGCGGAGGTGGACCGCCTGCGCGCGGAAGGCCGCATGACCTGCCCGACGACCATCGGCGATGAACTTAGGACCAATCCCTTCCTCAGAACCGGCAGTGCGGAGATCAGGAAGACACTCGGCCTCGAACAGGCTGATGACGCGCAGGTCTTCGCGGAGCTCCGCCGCCGCAAGGATGGCTTCAGGTAGCAGCGGGACGGCGCTTGACCAGCATGTCCTTGGCCGCGATCACGGCTCCAACGGTGATGAGCAGGCAGGCAGCGACCACCGTCCAGGTCAAGGGTGCGAAGCCCGTGGCAACCAGCACCAGCGTTGAAAGCAGCGGTGACGCATAGGACGCGGCACCAAGTACCATGATGTCACCTTGCTTTACGCCATAGTCCCAGGTGTAGAAGGCGGCACCAACGGGCAGAAGTCCGAGGCCCAGCACTGCAGCCCATTGCAGCGCGTCAGCCGGCCACACGGTGGTTTCGAAGGCAAGATGGCAGAGGGCGGAGAGCAGCGCCGTCACCAGGCAGAACCCCGCGACGACATCGGTCGAGACCGTGCCGAAGCGGCGCGACAGCACCGAATAGGCCGCCCAGATCAGGGAACAGGCAAAGGCCAGCCCATGGCCGGTCTCGAAGCCGTTGGCGAGCGCGAGGCCCTCGCCGCGGGTGATGATGATGACAGCGCCCGCAAGGCCCAGCAGCACCCCGGCGACATGATGCAGCTTCAGGCGCTCGCCGGGCAGCAGGGCGGAAAACACCACGAGGAACAGCGGCCAGAGATAGGCAATCAGGCTCACCTCAACCGCAGGTGCGGCGCGTATCGCGCTGAAATAAACGAAGTGATAGCCAAAGAGCCCACCCACGCCCAAGAGCCACACCTGCCACCCTTGCCGCAGTGACGACATGGCACCCTTGCGGAAGGGCCAGGTCACGGCGCCCATCAACCCACCGATCAGGAAGGTCATGGCCGCAAGCTGAAAGGGCGGCACATTGCCGCTCGCGGCCGTCATGAGCGCAAGCAGCGCCCACATCAATATGGCGGTGAAGCCGATGAGCGTTGCGGTGGAGCGGGACATCAGCGGACCATCCCCCGCCTGCCGAGCCATCGGTCGCCAAAGATCGAGATCACCACAGCCCCCACGATGATGGCGCCGCCGATCAGGGCGGAGCGGGTTGGAACTTCACCGACGCCCAGCCAACTCCAGAAAGGATTCAGCACCACGTCAAGCATCGCCACGAGCGACAGCGTCACGGCGGGAACGGATTTGGCACCCTTGGCATACATGATCAAGGGAATGGAAAGCTGGAGGGGTCCCATCAGCGCCAGCAGCAGCATCTGCTCCAGTGTCACCTGAAATCCGCCGCCCGCATGGCCCGCGATGACATAGCCCATAGCACCCGAGAGGAAGAAGGTGACGAAGCCACCGACACAAATGGCGGGCACCATATCAAAAGCGCGATAACGCCTCAGCATCACGGTCTGGCCTGCAAATGACAGCGGCACCAGAAGCGAAACAAGTATGCCGGTGATGTTTCCAGCACTGAACCCGTCCCAGGCAATGACGGCAACACCGCCCAACGCCAACAGCGCTGCCGCCCATGAGGCAAGCGACGGGCGCTCCTGCGTGATCCACGGGCTCAGCACGCCCGCGAAGATCGGCGACAAGGCCCCGATGACCGACACCGTCGCCGTTCCCGCCAGCGTCAGCGATGTGACATAGAGCGTGGAACCCGCCGTGAAGAACCCTGCCACGCCGATGAGCGCCGGCAGCGGGACCTCACGAAACTTGTCCGTGGTGTGCCTGCCATAGACCGTGACCAGATAGACGAGGAGGAAGACGGACATCCACAAGCCGCGCCAGCAATTGATCTGCCAGCCGTCGAGCCCCGGGAGGAACCGCACGAAGACGCCAGCCAGGCTCCAGCCCAGCGTGGCGCCCAGCACGAACAGGATACCTGTCCCATATCCCGGTGTGGGGGGCTGCATGTGTGGGTTCGATTCGCTCCGTTCGGCTGCCGTTATGGCCTGCGACCATCAGGTCCTGCAACGCCTGTCCAAGACCATGAGTGCCGGGTTTCTGACCTGGCCCTTTGCGTTTCGTTATCGCCAATGCTCAGGCGCGGAGTGCCTTGTTGTCGGGATCATATGGACTCTCGGGGATCACGGTCGCCTTGAACAGCTTGCCCAGGATCTTGATCTCCAGCTCCGTGCCGATGGCCGCATGCTCCGGATGGACCATGCCCAGCGCCAGCGACTTGTTCACGCGGAAGCCGAAGCCACCGTTGGTCGCACGGCCGATGAGCTCACCCTTGTGGTAGAGCGGCTCGGACCCGCGCGCATCCGAGTCTCCGTCCGTCACGCCATGGACTTCCATGGTGACAAAGTTCCAGTTGAGACCCTTCTGCTTGGCTTCCACCACCGCGTCACGGCCGATGAACTGGCCCTTGTTCGGATGCACGAAACGGTCGAGTGCGGACTCATAGGCGTTGTACTCGATCGAGAGCTCGCGCGGCACGAGGCGGTAGCTCTTCTCGATCGACAGAGACGACATGGCCTTGATGCCATAGGGGCGGATGCCGTATTTCTTGCCCGCCTCCATCAGCAGATCGAAAAGTGCGATCTGCTGCTCGATCGGGTGATGGAACTCCCAGCCGAGCTCGCCCACGAAGTTCACGCGCAGTGCATGGGCGCTGACGTGCTCGACACTGATCTCCTTGCCGGAGAGCCACGGGAAGGCTTCGTTCGAGAGATCGGCATCGGTGAGCTTCTGCAGCACCTTTCGCGCATTGGGACCAGCCAGCACCAGCACGCCGAAGCGCGTCGTGATGGCATTGAGCCGCACCGAGCCGTCGGTGGGGCAGAGCTTCCTCAGATAGTCATGGTCATGCCGCTCATAGGCGCCGGCGGACACGAGATAGAAGCGGCCCAGCGCCCATTCATAGACGGTGAATTCGGCGCGCACGCCGCCACGCGATGTGAGCAGGTGGCAGAGCGCGATGCGGCCCTGCTTCTTCGGAATCTTGTTGGCGAGGATCGATTCGAGCCAGTCGCGGGCGCCAGGCCCCGAGACTTCCATCTTGGCGAAGGCGGACATGTCCTGGATGGCGACGTTGTTCATCACGTTCCGGCACTCCTCGCCCACGAAGGGGAAGTAGTTGGACCTGCGGAACGACCACTTCTCGACGATTCGGCCATCATCCGTGGGGGGAGCATAGTTATGGTTGGTGAGAACGTCGGGGCTGTTGAGCTGCTCCTTGGTCAGCGCATAGTCCTTCGGCGCAAACCAGCCCGGCCGCTCCCAGCCATAGACGGAGCCGAACACGCCACCCAGATCCTTCATGCGGTCATAGACCGGCGTGCGCTTCAGCGGGCGCGCGGCGGAGCGCTCCTCGTCCGGATAATGCGGCGTGAAGACGTTGGCATAGGCTTCCTCGTTCTTGGTCTTGAGGTAGCCGCGCGTCGCGTAGGGACCGAAACGGCGGGGATCGACGCCCATCATGTCGATTGACGGTTCGCCCTCGACGATCCATTCGGCCAGCTGCCAGCCGGCACCGCCTGCGGCCGTGACGCCGAAGGAATGACCCTCGTTCAGCCAGAAATTCTTCTTGTCCCAGGCGGGTCCGATGATTGGCGAACCATCGGGCGTATATGCGATGGCGCCGTTGTAGACCTTCTTGATGCCCACTTCACCGAAAGCGGGAACACGGGTGATCGCCGTTTCGATGTGGGGCGCCAGCCGGTCCAGGTCTTCCTGGAAGAGCTCGTATTCGCTCTGGTCGGATGGACCATCCATGTAGCAGCAGGGCGCGCCGTGCTCATAAGGGCCGAGCAGCAACCCGCCATTCTCCTCGCGCATGTACCAGGAGGAATCGGCCTCGCGCAGCACGCCCATTTCGGGCAGGCCCTTGGCCTGGCGTTCCTTGATGAGCGGATGGGGCTCGGTGACGATGTACTGGTGCTCGACCGGAATCACCGGAATGTCGAGGCCCACCAGAGCGCCGGTCTTGCGGGCGAAGTTGCCCGTGGCGGAGACGACGTGCTCGCAGGTGATGTCGCCCTGGTCGGTCTTCATGATCCACTCGCCATTGGGCTTCTGCCCGATGCCGGTGACCAAGGTGTTGCGGTAGATCTCGGCACCCTTGGCGCGCGCACCCTTGGCCATGGCCTGGGTGAGGTCGGCGGGCTGGATGTAACCATCATCCGGGTGCTGGATGGCGCCGATGAGACCGTCCGTCTCGCACAGTGGCCAGATCTCCTTGACCTGGGCGGGCGTCAGCGTGTTGACCTTGACGCCGATCGTCTCGGCGACGCCGGCGTAATGCATGAACTCGTCCCAGCGGTCCTTGGTGCGGGCGAGGCGGATGTTGGAGACCTTCTTGAAGCCCACGTGCTGGCCGGTCTCCGCCTCGAGCGAATTGTAGAGCTTGACCGAGTATTTGTGGATCTGGCCCACCGAATAGGACAGGTTGAACAGTGGCAGCAGGCCTGCGGCATGCCAGGTCGAACCGGAGGTCAGCTCCTTCCGCTCGATCAGGACGACGTCGCTCCAGCCCTTCTTGGCCAGATGGTAGAGCGTGCCGACGCCCACCACGCCCCCGCCGATGACGACCACGCGCGCATGTGTTTTCATGGGTAGATCCCTTGACCCCGGAAGTGGAATTTCCGGAACAATAGTGAGCCCAGTTCAACAGTCGTGAGGCGGAACGACCGGGACAGGGCGGAATCCGACACTCACCCCGCGAAACCGCCGGACTTGAGAAAGGCAAGCTCCTCCGGCGTCGAGCACCGCCCGAGAACCGCATTCCGGTGCGGAAAGCGCCCGAACCGCGCGATGATGTCGAGATGCACCTTGGCCCAGTACGCCATGCCGGAGAGGCCCATGGACTGGAACAGGGCCATGCATCTGTGCTGGGCGTCGATGTCCTCGGCATGCTCGTAGGGCATGATCAGCCAGCTTGCCCGGGGGGCCGGAAGCTTGTGGTGGAAGCCCTGGCCGACCCAGTGCTTCGCCAGCCGGAGCGCTTTCGCATCCGCTGCGAAGGCCAGCGGGCTGCCCCGATGGATGTTGCGCGAGACCTGGTCCAGCAGGATGACGAGACCCAGCGCACCTTCCGGCGTCTCGCCCCAGTGGTCAAACGCGCCGTTGCGCGCCTCGGCCAGCGCCGCGCCAAACCGCACCTTGAGGGCGCCATCGAAGGCCGCATCCTTGAAGAACCAGCGCGCCTCGCCAGCCTGCTCCCAGAAACGCGTGACGTCCTGCGGTGTCATGTGAGCCCCGTATGCTTTTCGATGAAACTTGCGAGTGCTGAAACATCGTCGCGGTCGAACAGCGGAACGGGTGCATCGCCAACAGGCCCATTGGCGGCGATCGCCACGATCGTCGGGTCATCGCCCGTGAGCTCAGGGTTCGAGAACGCAAGGTTGCGCACTTCGATCTTGTCATGCGCATCGCGCTTATATCCCTCGACGATCACCAGATCGCAGGGCTCGAGCTTGGACAGAATGTCCTCAAGCGTAGGCTCCGCATCCTTCCGCGATTCATGGATGATCGCCCAGCGGTGGCGCGAGACGACCGCCACTTCGGACGCACCCGCTTTGCGGTGGCGGAAGCTGTCACGGCCCTCATGATCGATATCGAATGAATGATGTGCGTGCTTCACCGTCGAGATGCGGTATCCGCGCCGTGTGAGTTCAGTGACGAGTTTCTCTACCAGCGTGGTCTTTCCCGCATTCTTGAAGCCCGCGACGCCGATCACCCTGTTCATGCGCGGAACTCTGCCGCAATCCGCTCGGCCTCCGCAAGCTCTTCCGGGGTGTTAACGTTGAAGAACGGATCGTAGGGTGTGGCAGGCCATTCGACGATGGCGGCTCGACAACGCCTCGCCCAGTCCTGAAGCCGCGGCGGCTGGTCCAGCGCCTGCTGAAGATCGGGAAGCAGATGGCAAGACCACAATCCCGTCAGGAAATGCGCCTGCCCGCCAGACGCCGCGATGGCGGCATCTCCGCCTTCAGCGGCCAGACGGTCCGCCAGATCCAAGGGGAGAAAGGGACAATCAGAGGGAACGGTGAGGACTGCATCGAAGCCTTGTTCATTGGCGAAGCGCAGCGCGGCATGAAGCCCGGCCAGCGGCGTGCCCACATCGGGCCGGGCATCCCCGACGACGGGAAGGCCAAGATCCCTGAACCGCTCCGCATCACCATTGGCATTGATCACGATAGCCAAGGCCTGACCGGTCAGGCGCTCCACAACGCGGGACATGATCGTCCGTCCACCGACCATTTCGAACGCTTTCTCGCGCCCCATGCGCGAGGAGCGTCCGCCGGCCACGATGACGGCGGCAATCCTCATGCGTGCGCGTAGATGCGCTGCGGCGGAATCCAGATCGTAATCCTGTCTCCGGTGCGGATCACACCTTCCGCCTCGATCCAGCCCACCACACCACGCTTGTGCATGGCGGCCGCGACGAAGCCCTTCTTCGCTTCCGGGTGATGTTTGGCGATGATATCAGCCGGATAGCGGCAGGGGTGGTTTTCCGCATCGACGACGAACATTGCGCCGGAGGGAAACTGCAATCTCGTCGAAGGCGGCAGCAGGGTCAGGTCAGGGATGCCGCGGATGACCATGTTGGCGCCGACCCATTCGGGCTTCACCGCAGGAATGCCCATGCGCTCGGCCACTACGGTCAGTTCCTCAATGGAGAGGATCGAGACCTGGCGGGAATTGCGCACCTCCGTTCCGCGCTTGTACTGCTTCAGCATGCGACTGTCGGACTTGCGGGTGAGCCCGCCGTGGCAGTCGCCGTCCATGCCGGTGAAGAGGAATTGCGCCTCCGCCACCGTCTGCTTTTCAAGGCCGCTGTCCCGGTCCGGGGTGGCGAGCAGCGTTTCGACAGTGCCTTCGAAGGACAGTTTGGTCAGAAGCTCCGGCAAGGCTGTTCCTCGTGTTTTGCGAATGCTACCCTCTAACCCGGCCATGGCTGAAAATCACTCCGAAAACACGCTCGACCTGTCGGGCCTTCTCTGCCCGCTCCCCGTGCTCAAGGCGCGCAAGCGGCTGGAGGCCATGCCGGCGGGCGCCATTCTTAAGGTCATTGCCACGGACCCCGTGTCGGCCATAGACATGCCCCACTTCTGCAACGAGCAGGGCCATACGCTTCTGGACCAGGCGAAGGACGGCGAGGCCCTCATATTCAGGATCAGACGGCGATGACATTCGATTTTGGCGCATTCAACAATTGGGGCCCCCTGAAGAAGGTGGCGATCCGCGACGTGGACGCGGCTTTCGTGAGCGATGCCAAGATCGACGCGGAGTGGAAGGACCTGAACTTCCATTCCCGCCCCGATCTCGCCAATGCCCGGGCCGAATACAAGGCGGTGGAGCAGATCCTCGCGTCCACGGGTGCGGAGGTCATCAAGCTGCCCCCCGGCCCGGACCTCACGCTCGATGCGATCTATACCCATGATGCGCTGATCGTGACGCCGCGCGGCCTCGTCAAGCCCCGCATGGGCAAGCCGCAGCGGCGCAAGGAATCAACCGTCAATGGCGCAGCCCTCGAAGTCCTAGGTTTCCCGATCGCGGGCGAGATCACCGGAGAGGGCAAGGTCGAGGGCGGCGATCTCGTGTGGATCGACCGCTACACGCTGCTGGCGGGTGTGGGCTACCGCACCAATCTCGAAGGCCTGCGCCAACTGGGTGAACTGGCCGGACCGGATGTCGAGATTCTGTGGTTCGACATGCCGCACTACAAGGGCCGTTCGGACGTGTTCCACCTCATGTCCTGCCTGTCGCCGCTCGATCACGATCTGGCGGTGGTCTATCCCCCGCTCATGGCGGCCCGGCAGATCGAGTTCCTCGAATCACGTGGTATCAAGTTCGTCAAGGTTCCGGCCGAGGAATTCGACACCATGGGCTGCAACGTGCTGGCCCTCGGGCCCCGGCATGCGCTAATGGTGGAAGGCAATCCCGAAACCGAGCGGCGCATGAAGGCCGCCGGCGTCAAGGTCGAGGTCATCAAGGGCTATGATATCTGCCGCAAGGGCGAAGGCGGGCCGACCTGCATGACCCGCCCGCTGGTGCGCGGCTGAAGCGCGCGTGAAGGGCCGGGACAGCCCGACCCATTCTTCTTACGCCAGCAACTCCTGGATCTTCTTCGAGAAGCCCACCGTGACGCTGCCGTCCTTGTGCTCGATGAGCGGACGGCGGATCAGAGACGGGTTCTCGACGGCGAGTGCCACCGCCTTGGCCTCGGTGAGGTTGGAGGTCTTCTCAGGGGGAAGGCCGCGCCAGGTGTAGCCGGCCTTGTTGATCATCTTCTCCCAGCCACCCAGCGCCTTGGACCATTCGGCAACCTGTGTCTTGGTGACCGGATTGTCCTTCACGTCGGAGAAGCTGTGCTTGATCTTGTGCTCATCGAGCCAGTCGATGGCCTTCTGGCAGGTCGAGCATTTGGAAAGTCCATAGAGCTTGAGGGTCATCGTCCCAATTACCTGTTGAGAGAGAGTGTCTTGTCAGTGAAGGCATCCGCCCCACCGGTGATCTGGTCAGTGAAAGCCCGGAACAGCCCCTCGATCATCGGCTTCTCGATATCCTTGACGATGAACACGAGGCGGGTCCGTTCGTCCCCGTCCGGCCAGGCCGGAAGCCTGACTGGCGGGTGGAATACGTGCTGAACCCCATGCAGGACCACCGGGCGGGAAGGATCGTCCGCGAGCTTCACGATGCCTTTCATGCGCAGCATGTTGGCACCGTGATAGGACTTGAGCAGCTCCATAAAGAGTTCAAGCCCCTGGGGGCTGATCGGCCTGTCGTCCGAGAAGCTGAAAGAGCGGATATGCGCATCATGCCGCGACACGTCATCATGATGGTGGTGATGCCCGTGGTCGTGCGCGTGGCCATGCTGGTGCTGCCGCCAGGAGCGCTTCTCGCCCGTCTCATAGGCTTCCGCCGCGAGCCAGCCCTGGACATCCGCCGTCTTGGTCTTGGGATCGAAGAGACCCATGGTGAACAGCCGTTCGGCCGTTGCCTCGTTGCGGTGCGTGGTGAGAAGCCGGGCCGCGGGATTGAGTTTCCGCAAGCGCCCGATGATGGCGATGAGCATGTCCTCACCCTCACGGCCCGTCAGCAGGTCGACCTTGGTCAGCACGATCCGGTCGGCGACGGCGGCCTGCTTTACGGCTTCCGGATGGGCATCGAGTGTGGCCATGCCGTTGAAGGCATCAACCACGGTGATGACGCCCTCGAGGCGGCAGGCCGCCAGCAGCCCCGGCTCGCTCATCACCGCATGAAGCACCGGTGCGGGATCGGCGAGACCCGTGGTCTCGATGACGATGCGGTTGAAGGCCTTGATCTCTCCCCGCTCACGCCGCGCCAAAAGATTATGGATGGTGTCGATGAGATCGCCCCGGATGGTACAGCACAGGCAGCCCGAGGCCATCTCAATCACATTCTCGTCGGCGCGCTCGACCAGCAGATGATCGATCCCGACATCGCCGAATTCGTTGATGATGGCGGCGGCGTCGCTGAGGAAGGGATCCTTCAGCAAGAAGTTGAGCAGCGTCGTCTTTCCGGCGCCGAGGAAGCCGGTCAGGATGGCGACGGGGATGGGCATGTTGGCCATGGGATTATTTTCTCCGCCTTCCGATGAGGCTTGATGCGAGAAGGGCAGCAAGAACCAGTGCGCCCCCCGCATATTGGTTGGTCTGAAGTCGTTCGCCAAGAATGGCGGCGGCAATGGCCGTCGTCACCACGGGTTCAAGATTGTAGAACGGCGCAACACTCGAAGCAGGCGCGAAGCGGAGCGACAGCATCTGCACCATGTAGGCGACAATATAGACTGCACCCACGCCACACACGAACAGCAAACCAGCGGATGTTGCGGTACCGCCAGGGAAGAAACGCAGGCTTCCGGATCCGGCATAGAGCGCGATCGCGAGGATTGGTGGAAGGATGACGAGATGGACAAGACTGCCGAAGGCGGCGGGCGTCATGTAGTGGGAAATCGCCCGCCCGGAGAAGAACTGCCCGGCTGCGCCGGCGGAGCCGAGCGCCGCCAGAAGAATGCCCCGCATGTCCAGGCTTTCGAAGCTCGGGCCCACCGCCACCGCAAGACCTCCGAAGGCGATCAGCGCAATCAGGAGACGGAGTAGGCCGGGGTTTCGCCCTTCGACCACCGGCGCCATCAGCATGATGATGACGGGGAACAGAGAGAAGATGATGACGGCAAGGCCTACGGGGATGAACTGCACGGAACCCAGATAGGCCACGGAAACGAAAAGGGTCGAGATCGCCTGGCCGAGGAAGCTCGGCATCGCAGCGCGTGGGATGGTGAGCTTCACACCCTGAGCCACGGCAATGATGGAAAAGGCAATTGCGATGACGAAGGTGCGGAACAGTGTGCTCTCGATCGGCGGGACGCCGTTGACATAGGCGGCACGCACGAAGTTCGGCACAAGCCCATAGAGGCCCGCAGCCGCGAGCGCGCAGGCGATCCCCAATCCCGCACGGTTGATCATGCCGATCAGTTCTTCTTCTGCTGCTTGCGGGCCGGCTTCTTCTTGGACTTGCCGCCATCGGAGCCTTGTGCTGCTGTGGCAGGCTTAGGCGGCGGGGGATCTGGAACGAGTGCGGCGATCGCCGCGAAGGTTTCCGGTGCGATGACTTCGCACGCAGCCTTCTCCGCACGATAACGCGCGCAGGCCGCTTCGCTGGTGGGCTGATCGAGGTTCCACATGGCAGCGGCGAAGCCACGTTTCTCGGGAAGACGGATGATGCCTGGCGTACCCGGGAGTTCCATGCCCGACTTGCTCAGCATGCGGCCGCGAAGCGCCATGTCAGCGGTTGCGGAGGATTCATAATTGCCGAACGAGATACCCCAGCCCTTGAGATCCTTGGAGAGGGCAATCGCCAGTGGCTTCTGCTTGCACACCTGCTTGGTGAGATCCGCGGGAACGAGCGCGCCAGTCTCGACATTCTCAATGGTTTGCAGCTTGGGCTTGGCGCCGGGGGGCCGGGCGAAACCATCGACCAGCAGCATCTCAGCCAGATCGGCGCGATGCTTGCCGCTGTTGGCGCCAAAGATCACGGCGCCCAGCTTGCGCCCGTCCTTGCTCGCCGTTGCGACCAGATTGAAACCGGAACTGCAGACAAAACCGGTCTTCATACCATCGGCCTCCGGCATCTGGCGGAGCAGCGCGTTGCGGTTCTTGAGCTTGCGCTTTCCGACGGCGAGCGCATCCTGATCATAGTAATGCACATGCTCCGGAAACTCCCGGAGCAGCGCGGAGGCAAGCAGCGCGATGTCACGCGCGGTGCTGATGTGGCGTGGATCGAAAAGTCCGTTGGGGTTGACAAAGCGACTTCCCGTCATTCCAAGCTTTCGCGCCGCTGAATTCATGTCGGCGGAAAAGCCCGTGACGCTGCCCGATGCCGCCTCGGCAAGCACGAAGGCCATGTCATTGGCCGAATGGACGAGAAGGGCCTGGAGCGCAAAATCAACGCTGACGGTCTTTCCGATGGGTACGCCGATCTTGCTGGGCGGCTGGGAATGGGCGAGCTCGGAGACCGGAATCTTCTGATCGAGCTTCATCTGGCCTGCCCTGATCTTGTGGAACACCACATAGGCCGTCATCAGCTTGGTCAGGGAAGCCGGATACCAAGGTTCACCGGCTCGGTCCTGCGACAGGATCTCCTCCGTTGCCGGATCGAAAAGCAACGACGGACCCGCGGCCATCGCCTGGGGAGCCGCGGCAAGCAGCAACATGAGAACGAGAATGTGCCGGAAGATCCGCAAGGTTCGGCTGCTCCAGGATTTAAAATGACTGCCAGCCTTCTCTGTCATCACAGGAATCGGTCCAATCTGCGGCAGTTTCCCATACCTGGGCTGGTGCCCCTGGAGGGACTCGAACCCCCACGCTCTTGCGAGCAACAGATTTTGAGTCTGCCGCGTCTACCATTCCGCCACAGGGGCAATCCCCGACCCCGCATAATTTGCCTCACTTGCGCCGTCAACCGTAAAGGGGGAGAAGCATTTTTCATGATCCGGATCACCGATTCACTGTCGATCGACGAGGATGAGATCCTCTGGACCTTCTCGCGCGCGTCCGGACCTGGCGGGCAGAACGTCAACAAGGTCTCGACTGCTGCCGAATTGCGCTTCGATGTCATGAAGGCTTTCCTGCCGGAGGACCTCAAGATGCGCCTGCGCCCGCTGGCGGGGAGGCTGCTGACCAAGGATGGTGTATTGGTTATCACCTCGCAGGAAACGCGTTCCCAGGAACGCAACCGGGAGATTGCACTCGACAAGCTCGTAGCCCTGCTGCGCAAGGCCGCCCAGCGCCCCAACCGCCGCATCGCCACGAAGCCGACGCGCGCCTCCAAAACACGGCGGCTGGACGAAAAGTCCAAGCGGTCCACGACCAAGAAGCTGCGCGGCTCGAGGCCCGATGCGGACTGATCCCATATGCTGAAACGGCTATATGACTGGACATTGCGGCTGGCCGGGCGGCGGACGGCCGAGGCCTGGCTCGCGGTGATCGCATTCATCGAAAGCTCGGTGTTCCTCGTTCCCGCCGACGTGCTGTTCCTGCCGATGGCGCTGGCGAGGCCCGCGCGCGCCTATCGTTTCGCGCTGGTGGCGACGATCGCCTCGACACTTGGCGGGATTGCCGGATATTTCCTCGGCCTCTTGGCCTTCGAGACGCTGGCCGAACCGATCCTCGCCTTCTATGGCAAGCTCGATGACTTCACCCGGCTGCAGCAATGCACGGGCGAGGACACGCTGATGATTCTCCTTGTCACTTCTGGCCTTGCCCATCTGCCACCCATCAAGGTGGTGACCATCCTTGCGGGTGCGGCGAAGGTCAGTTTCCTGTTCTTCGTCGTGTCCTGCCTGATCGCGCGCGGGGCGCGGTTCTTCGCCCTGGGCTGGGCGCTCCGGCGTTTCGGCGAGCCGATCCGGGAGTTCATCGAGCGCCGCCTCGGTCTGATCGCAGCCATTGTGGCGGCGGCCCTGATCGGGCTCTATGTCATGGTCAAAGACTCAGGGATCGCAGGAACCGTCACATCATGCTGATGAGCCTCACGCCGCGCCGCGCCGCACTTCTCGTTCTTGCCGCCGCCCTGGCGACCATCATCGGGGCCTGGGTTCTTGAATACGCAGGCTATGCGCCCTGTGAACTCTGCCTCTTGCAGCGCTGGGCCTATTATGCGGCAATCCCGCTGGCTCTGGTCGTGGCGTTCATTGCGCCAAACCGCCCGGAGCTTGCAAAGGCGGGGTTCGTCCTGCTTGGCGTGATCTGGCTCGGCAGCATGGTGTTCGGCATCTATCATTCAGGCGTTGAATGGAAATGGTGGCTCGGTCCCAGCACCTGCGGGAGCCAGGCGGGTTTTTCTGGCGGCCTGCCTGACCTCGGCAAGCCCGTCGTGCTGTGCGACGCGGCGGCGATCCGAATACTCGGCCTGTCGCTCGCGGGGTGGAATGCGGTGATATCGCTGGGGCTGGCGGTTGTCTCGCTGCTGGGTGCCAGATCTCAGGGGTCGAGTTCGGTATCCCAGTAGAGATAGTCCTGCCAGCTCTCATGCAGATAGTTCGGCGGGAAAAAGCGGCCATTGCGGTGAAGCTGGGCCACTGAGGGGCGGATCGGTTTCTGGGCCGGAAACATCTTGATCTGGTGTGGCAGATAGCCACCCTTCAGAAGATTGCAGGGCGAGCAGGCGGCAACGACGTTTTCCCAGGTCGTCTGCCCGCCCTTCGAGCGCGGCACGACATGGTCGAAGGTGAGGTCGTCATTGCTGCCGCAATACTGGCAAGTGAAACGGTCGCGCAGGAAGACATTGAACCGCGTGAAGGCCGGAGTACGTGACGGTTTCACATAAGTCTTGAGCGACACGACGCTTGGCAGCCGGAACTCGAAGCTCGGGCTTCTCACCACCTTGTCGTATTCGGAGACGATGTTCACGCGGTCGAGGAAGACGGCCTTGATGGTGTCCTGCCAGCTCCACAGCGACAAGGGATAGTAGCTCAACGGGCGGAAATCCGCGTTGAGAACTAGAGCTGGACAGGCTTCCGGCGCAACCGGCGCGAATTGCAAGCACACCTCGCAAGGGGACGATTCCCGATCAGCTTACTATATCTAGTGTGGCAATCCTGTGAAGCCCCCTGTTTTCAGGCCTGCGGCATGTCCTTCAGGCCCCGGTAATGGCTCCACAGCAGCAGGGCTGCGGCGGACCGGAACGGGCGCCAGGGCTCGGCGAGCATCGCCATGTCGCGCGCGCCCGGCTTGGCGGGGAGCGACAGCAGGTCCATGGCGGCCCGCTGCAGCGCCAGATCCGCCGCAGGCCAGGCATCGGCTGAGCGGACGGTGGTGAGGAGGTAGATGCTGGCGGTCCATGGACCCACCCCGGAAATGCCCAGCAGATGGCG